>NZ_JAAAUB010000009.1:0-113969 GCF_012911495.1 Tepidiphilus baoligensis | reverse complement strand
CTCGTGCTACAAGTCCGGACAGTTTATTTGTTCGCTACACAATAAAGAAGAGCCGCTTGCAAAAAATCGTCTCTTTGCGTTATAATTTACGAATTACGCAAGCCGACGTGGTGGAATTGGTAGACACGCCATCTTGAGGGGGTGGTGGCGCAAGCCGTGTGAGTTCGAGTCTCACCGTCGGCACCAGAAAGCAGCTGAAAAATCGCTGCTTTTTTTTCGTCGAATCTATGATAAATAAATAACTACGACGGCACCAGGTTCTTGTTCGTCCGAGTCCTGAATCGCGAGATTTTTTGCGCTATGATGGACCAGTGTTCCGGGCGGATTGGGCAGCCGAGAGGTGATCATGGTCGAGAATTATTTCCCGGTATTCGTGTTTCTCGTCGTTGCGCTGCTCTTTAGCATGGCGCCTCTCCTTCTCGGGCGTTTGCTCGGACCGAGTCGTCCTGATCCGGAAAAACTTTCGCCTTACGAGTGCGGTTTCGAGCCGTTCGAGGATGCGCGCATCCGCTTCGACGTGCGCTATTACCTCATCGCGATCCTCTTCATCCTGTTCGACCTGGAAATCGCTTTCCTCTTCCCTTGGGCGGTGGTCTTCAAAGACATGATCGCCGAGGGGGCACACGCGTTCTATGTGTTTGGCACCGTCATGGTTTTCCTTGCGGTGCTGGTGATCGGCTACATCGTCGAGTGGAAGAACGGCGCACTCGACTGGGAGTGAAACGATGAGCATCGAAGGCGTCATGCGCGAGGGGTTTCTCACCACTTCGCTCGACACGGTCCTCAACTGGACCCGCACCGGTTCGCTGTGGCCCATGACGTTTGGTCTGGCCTGCTGCGCCGTCGAGATGATCCACGCCGGCTGCTCGCGCTACGATCTCGACCGCTTCGGCGTCGTCTTCCGTCCCAGCCCGCGCCAGTCCGACGTGATGATCGTCGCCGGCACGCTGTGCAACAAGATGGCCCCGGCACTGCGTAAGGTGTACGATCAAATGCCCGAGCCGCGCTGGGTGATCTCCATGGGTTCCTGCGCCAACGGCGGGGGCTACTACCATTATTCGTACTCGGTGGTGCGCGGCTGTGACCGCATCGTTCCCGTCGATATCTACGTGCCGGGTTGTCCGCCCACCGCCGAGGCCCTGCTCTACGGCATCATCCAGCTGCAGAACAAGATCAAGCGCACATCGACCATCGCGCGTTGAGCCCCGGAGACCCAGCATGAGTCGCATCGAACGTTTGGCGCAAACGCTACAGGAGGTGCTCGGCGACAAAGCGCTCGAGGTGCTCCTCGACCGCGGCGAGGTGACCTTGCGCGTGAGCGTTGCCGACTATCCCCTCGTGGCCCAGTTGCTGCGGGATCATCCCGAGCTGGCTTTCGAGCAGCTCATCGACCTCTCGGGGCTGGATTATTCCACCTATGGTAATCGCCCGTGGCATGGTCATCGCTACGCCGTGGCCGTTCATTTGCTCTCCTTGCAGCACAACGTGCGTCTGCGCGTCAAGGTCTTCGCCGAAGACGACGAGTTTCCTCTGATTCCGTCCGTGATCGAGGTCTGGCCCAGTGTCGACTGGTATGAGCGCGAGGCCTTCGACCTCTTCGGCATTCTCTTCGATGGACATCCCGATCTGCGGCGCATCCTCACGGATTATGGCTTCGTGGGTCATCCGCTGCGTAAAGACTTCCCGGTGAGCGGCCACGTCGAAATGCGCTACGATCCCCATCTACGCCGCGTGATCTACCAACCCGTCACGATCGAGCCGCGCGTCAATGCGCCGCGCATCGTGCGTGAAGCCCATTACGGGGACGTCGACCATGGCTGAGATTCGCAACTACACCATCAACTTCGGTCCGCAGCACCCTTCCGCGCATGGCGTGCTGCGGCTCATCCTCGAGCTCGACGGGGAAGTCGTCGCTCGTGCCGATCCGCACATCGGGCTGCTGCACCGTGGTACGGAAAAGCTCGCCGAGACACGCACTTGGGTGCAATCGGTCCCCTACATGGATCGGCTCGACTACGTCTCGATGATGTGCAATGAGCATGCATACTGCATGGCCATCGAGCGGCTGCTGGGTATCGAGGTGCCAATCCGCGCCCAGTACATCCGGGTGATGTTCGACGAGATCACGCGCATCCTCAATCACCTGCTCAACATTGGCACGCACGCGCTCGACATCGGCGCCATGACCATGGTGCTCTATACCTTCCGCGAGCGTGAAGATCTCATGGATGCGTACGAAGCGGTCTCCGGTGCGCGCATGCATGCTGCCTATTACCGACCGGGCGGCGTCTATCGCGACCTGCCCGATCAGATGCCGAAGTATCAGGTGAGCAAAGTCAAGGACGAGAAGCGCGTACGCGAGCTCAACCGCAACCGCGAAGGGTCGCTGCTCGATTTCCTGGAAGATTTCACCGAGCGTTTTCCCAAATACCTCGACGATTACCATGAGCTGCTCACCGACAACCGCATCTGGAAGCAGCGCACCGTTGGGATCGGCGTGGTCTCGCCCGAGCAGGCGCTCGCCTGGGGCTTCACCGGCCCTATGTTGCGTGGCTCCGGTGTGGCTTGGGATCTGCGCAAGAAGCAGCCCTACGAGGTCTACGACCAGCTCGAATTCGACATCCCCGTGGGCACCAATGGCGACTGCTACGATCGCTACTTGGTGCGCATGGAAGAGATGCGCCAGTCGAACCGAATCATCAAGCAGTGCATCGACTGGCTGCGCAAGAACCCCGGTCCGGTGATCACCGACAACCACAAGGTCGCGCCGCCACCACGAGCCAGGATGAAAGAAGGGATGGAGGAGCTCATCCATCACTTCAAGCTGATGACCGAGGGGATTCACGTACCGCCGGGTGAAGTCTATGCGGCGGTCGAGCATCCCAAAGGCGAATTCGGCGTCTATGCCGTCTCCGACGGCGCCAACAAACCTTACCGTGTCAAGCTGCGCGCGCCGGGCTTCGCGCATCTCTCGGCGATGGATCGCATGGCGCGGGGGCATCTCGTCGCCGACGTGGTGGCGATCATCGGGACCATGGACATCGTCTTCGGCGAGATCGACCGCTGAGACGGGGAGAACGCACGACCATGCTGAGTCAAGACTCGCTCGCAAAAATCGATCGTGAAATCGCCAAATACCCCGAAGGCCAGAAACGCTCGGCGGTGATGGCGGCGCTGCGCATCGCGCAGGAGGAGAAGGGGTGGCTCGCCCCGGAGACGATCGAATTCGTCGCCGGCTATCTCGAGATCCCGCCGGTGGCCGCCTATGAAGTGGCCAGCTTCTACAACATGTACGATCTCGAGCCGGTGGGCAAGCACAAGATCACCGTGTGCACCAACCTGCCGTGCGCGCTCTCGGGCGGGGTCCATGCCGCCGAATATCTCAAGGAAAAACTCGGCATCGATTTCGGCGAGACCACGCCCGATGGCCTCTTCACGCTCAAGGAAGGGGAGTGCATGGGGGCCTGCGGTGACGCACCCGTGATGCTCGTCAACAACCACCACATGTGCAGCTGGATGACGAAGGAAAAAATCGACCAGCTCATCGAGCAGCTGAGGGCCAAATGAGCGCGCAAGGACTGATCCTCAAGGGACTCGACGGCGACCGCACCTGGCGGCTCAAAGACTACGAAGCGCGCGGCGGCTATTCGGCCCTGCGCCGTCTCCTCACGGACAAAGTGCCGCCGGAGCAGGTGATCCAGGAAGTCAAGGCTTCCGGTTTGCGCGGTCGTGGCGGCGCCGGCTTTCCCACCGGGCTGAAATGGAGCTTCATGCCACGGCAGTTCCCCGGCGAGAAGTACGTCGTCTGTAACTCCGACGAGGGCGAGCCGGGTACTTTCAAAGATCGCGACATCCTGCGCTACAACCCGCACGCCGTCATTGAGGGCATGATCATCGCGGGTTACGCCATGGGGTGCCGACGCGGGTACAACTACATCCACGGCGAAATCTTCGAAGTCTATTTGCGCTTCGAAGAAGCGCTCGAAGAAGCCCGCGCCGCCGGCTACCTCGGCGAGAACATCCTCGGCAGCGATTTCTCCTTCGATCTCTACGCCCATCACGGCTACGGCGCCTATATCTGCGGCGAGGAGACGGCGCTGCTCGAATCGATCGAAGGCAAGAAAGGGCAGCCGCGCTTCAAGCCGCCTTTTCCGGCGAGCTTCGGCCTCTACGGCAAGCCCACCACGATCAACAACACCGAGACCTTCGCCTCCGTCCCCTTCATCCTGCAGATGGGCGGCGAGGCTTTTCTCAAGCTGGGCAAGCCCAACAACGGCGGCACGAAGATCTTCTCGGTGTCCGGCCACGTCAATCGTCCCGGTAACTACGAGGTGCCTCTGGGTACGCCGTTCGCCGAGCTGCTGGAGATGGCCGGCGGCGTGCGCGGTGGCCGCAAGCTCAAGGCGGTGATTCCAGGGGGGTCTTCGGCCCCGGTGTTGCCTGCCGAAATCATGATGCAGTGCACGATGGATTACGATTCCATTTCCAAGGCCGGTTCCATGCTCGGTTCGGGCGCGGTGATCGTGATGGACGAGACCACCTGCATGGTCAGGGCTCTGGAGCGCCTCTCCTACTTCTATTTCGAAGAATCCTGCGGGCAATGCACCCCTTGCCGTGAGGGCACCGGTTGGCTCTACCGCGTCGTGCATCGCATCGAGCACGGGCAGGGGCGGCCCGAAGATCTCGCGCTGCTCGAGTCGGTCACCGGCAACATCATGGGGCGTACCATCTGCGCCCTGGGGGATGCCGCTTCGATGCCGGTGCAGAGCTTCATCAAGCACTTCCGCAGCGAATTCGAGCATCACATCGAGCACAAGCAGTGTCTGGTGCCGCCCGAAGTGCAGCGGGCGGGAAGTGAAATCTACGTGGGGCCGTCATGCTAGAACTCGAAATCGACGGGAAGCCGGTCCAGGTCGACGACGGCAGCACCGTGATGGATGCGGCAAAGAAGCTGGGGATCTACATCCCGCACTTCTGCTATCACAAGAAACTGTCGATCGCCGCCAACTGCCGCATGTGCCTGGTTCAAGTGGAAAAGGCGCCCAAGCCGCTGCCGGCTTGCGCCACGCCTGCCACCAACGGCATGAAGGTGTATACGCACTCGCCGGCGGCGGTGAAGGCGCAGAAAGGGGTGATGGAGTTTCTCCTCATCAACCACCCTCTCGACTGCCCGATCTGCGACCAGGGGGGGGAGTGTCAGCTGCAGGATCTGGCCGTCGGCTATGGTCAGAGCGCCTCGCGCTACGACGAAGAAAAGCGCGTGGTGCACGAAAAAGACCTCGGGCCCCTGGTGCAGACGTTCATGACGCGCTGCATCAACTGTACCCGCTGCGTACGTTTCCTCGACGAGATCGGTGGCTACCAGGAAATGGGGCAGGCGTTCCGCGGCGAGCGGGCCGAGATCATGCCCTTCCTCGGGCGCACGATCGACTCCGAACTCTCGGGCAACATCATCGACCTCTGCCCGGTCGGGGCGCTCACGTCCAAGCCCTTCCTCTACCGGGCGCGTACCTGGGAACTCACCCGTCGCCGCTCGGTGAGCCCGCACGACGGTTTCGGTTCCAACCTGATCGTGCAGTCGCGCCACGACGTGGTCAAGCGGGTGTTGCCGCTCGATACCGAAGCGATCAACGAATGCTGGCTCTCCGACCGCGACCGTTTCGCCTATCCCGGCCTCGAAGCGGCCGACCGGCTCACGACCCCGCTCGTCAAACGCGACGGCCAATGGGTGGAAGTCGATTGGGCGACGGCGCTCGAAGTGGCGGTCAATCGCCTCAAGAGCGTCATCGACGAGGAGGGGGCACGGCAGGTGGCCTTCCTTGCGCACCCCATGGCCACCGTCGAGGAGCTCCATCTGCTCAAGCGCCTGGGTGAGGCTCTGGGGGTGGGGCTGGTCGATGCGCGTCCCGATCGGCTGGATGCCAGAGCCGATGCCGCCCGCGGCGCTGTCGCCTGGCTCGGCATGGAGTATGCCGACGTCGCGGCGCTCGATCGCCTCTTCGTGATCGGTTCCGCCTTGCGCCAGGAACTGCCGCTCCTCGCGCACCGCGTGCGCCAGGCGGCCAAACGCGGGCTCAAGGTGGCTGCGCTCGATTTCGTCGCCGACGACTGGCGCCTGCCGGTCGCGCCGCGGCTCGTGACCAAACCCAGCCAATTCGTCGCCCGTCTTGCTGCCGTGGTGCGTGCCGCGGCCGAAGCGAAAGGCGTGGCGGTGCCGAGCGTAGCCAAGCAAGCCGCGACGCCCGATGAAACAGAGCGGGCGATCGCTGAGCAGCTGCTCTCGGGTGAGCGGCGAGCGATCTGGCTCGGGGCGCTCGCCCTGGCGCATCCGGATGCGGCAGCGATCGAGTCCCTTGCCACGGAATTGGCCCAGATTTCCGGCGCGACGCTTGGCTGGTTGCCGGCCGGGGCGAATGCCGTCGGGGCGCAGCTCGTGGGGGCGATCGGCGCCGAGACGGCACTCGCTTCGCTCGCGCAGCCGCGCTCGGCCTACCTGTTGCTGCACCTGGAGCCGGAAGACTTTGCCGACGAGATGGCAGCCCAGGCGGCTTTCGAGCGTGCCCGCACCGTGGTGGCCCTCACGTCCTATGCCGGAGAGGCGTTACGTGCCCGTGCCGACGTGTTGCTGCCGGTGGCGCCCTTCACCGAGACGTCCGGCACCTTCGTCAATCTCGCAGGGATGGCGCAGTCCTTCACCGCCGTGGTGCGCCCCAAAGGGGAGACCCGCCCGGCGTGGAAAGTGCTGCGCGCGCTCGGTGCGATGCTCGAGCTCCAAGGGTTCGCCCAGCAGAGCTCGGAGGAAGTGAAGGCCGAGGCCCTTCCCTCGGGCTGGCAGACGCGTCTCGCGCGCACGGGGGTCTCCGGTTTCAGTGCGGCGACGTGGCCTTCCGGCGAAGGTGTAGAGCGTATCCCGCTCGTGCATCCTTACGCGCGCGATCCGATCGTGCGCCGTTCCCCGCCGTTGCAGCAGACGGCGGAAGCGCGCCGTCTGCGCATGGCGCGTCTGCATCCGGATACGGCTCGGGCGCTGAACGTGGCCGAAGGGGATCGGATCGGTGTGGGAATGGGGTGTGTGGCCGAGGCGGCACTCGATGCCGGGGTGCCGCCGGGCGCCGTGTTGCTTGCCTGTGACGAGACGTTTGCCCGGGCAGGGCATCCATGGGCGGTGCTGACTGTGGAGCGTGCATGATGGAAGCGACGTGGCAAACTCTCGCGACGTGGTTCGGCCCGACTTGGCCGGCGGTTTGGGTGCTATTGAAGATCATCGCCCTTCTCATCCCCTTGATGCTGGCGGTGGCGTACCTGACCTTTGCCGAGCGCAAAGTCATCGGCTACATGCAGGTGCGCATCGGTCCGAACCGTGTCGGCCCCAAGGGGTGGTTGCAACCGATCGCCGACGCCTTGAAACTCCTTTTCAAGGAAGTGATTTTCCCGACCCAGGCGAACAAAGGGCTGTACGTGATCGGTCCGATCATGGCGCTCACACCGGCCCTGCTCGCCTGGGTGGCGATTCCTTTCGGCGAGAACACGTGGATCGCCAACCTCAACGCGGGTGTCCTCTTCGTCTTGGCCGTTACGTCGTTGGAAGTCTACGGGGTGATCATCGCGGGCTGGGCCTCGAACTCCAAATATCCGTTTCTCGGAGCGATGCGTGCCTCGGCCCAGATGGTTTCCTACGAAGTGGCGATGGGGTTCGGCCTGATCTCGGTGCTGCTCGTGGCCGGTAGCCTCAATTTCATCGATATCGTGCATTCACAGGCTCAGGGTCGGTTTGCCGAGATGGGCTTGGGGTTCCTGTCCTGGAACTGGCTGCCGCTCTTGCCGCTGGCCGTGGTGTATTTCATCTCGGGGGTGGCCGAGACCAACCGTGCACCCTTCGACGTGGTCGAGGGTGAATCCGAGATCGTGGCCGGGCACATGGTGGAGTATTCGGGGATGGCGTTCGCGCTCTTCTTCCTCGCCGAATACGCCAACATGATCCTGGTTTCTTTCCTCACCTCGATCTTCTTCTTCGGGGGTTGGCTCTCTCCGGTGGGTTTCCTGCCCGACGGCCTGCATTGGCTGCTCATCAAGGCGGCGGTGTTCCTCTTCCTCTTTCTGTGGTTCCGCGCCACCTTCCCGCGGTTCCGTTATGACCATATCATGCGTCTGGGGTGGAAGGTCTTCGTCCCGATCACCTTGATCTGGCTGTTCGTGGTGACGGTGTGGCTGCTCTCGCCACTGTCGATCTGGCGCTGAGGAGAATACGATGGGCGCGCACAACCTGATCGGAACCTTGTTCCTCAAAGAGCTCTTCAAAGGGCTCGCCGTGACCGGGCGGCACTTTTTCGCCCGCAAGATCACGGTGCAATATCCCGAAGAGCGCACGCCGCAGAGTCCTCGTTTTCGCGGGTTGCACGCGCTGCGTCGCTATCCCAACGGCGAAGAGCGCTGCATCGCCTGTAAGCTGTGCGAGGCGATCTGCCCGGCCATGGCCATCACCATCGAGGCCGAGCCGCGTGCCGATGGCTCGCGCCGTACCACGCGCTACGACATCGACCTGACCAAGTGCATCTTCTGCGGCTTTTGTGAGGAGGCCTGCCCCGTGGATGCCATCGTCGAGACGCGGGTGTTCGAGTACCACGGGGAGCAGCGCGGCGATCTCTATTACACCAAGCAGATGCTACTGGCAGTGGGCGACAAGTACGAAGCGCAGATCGCTGCCGATCGTGCGGCCGACGCGAAGTATCGTTGAGCCGGGAAAAGGACAGGCCATGGAATTCCAAACCGTCGTTTTTTATCTCTTTGGCGCGATCGCGGTAGCCGCAGCCCTAGGGGTGATTCTGGTGCGTAATCCGGTGCATGCCGCCCTGTGCCTGGTGCTCGTTTTCTTCTCTTCCGCGGCGATCTGGCTCTTGCTTGAGGCAGAATTCCTGGCCATCACCTTGGTGCTCGTCTATGTGGGCGCCGTGATGGTGCTCTTCCTCTTCGTCGTGATGATGCTCGACATCAACGTCGATCGTTTGCGCGAGGGATTCTGGTCCAATCTGCCGCTGGGTTTGTTGGTGGCGGCGGTGCTGGTAGTCGAGATGCTGCTCGTGCTCACGGGAGATGTCTTCCGCCAGGCTTCCTCTCCACCCGCCTTGCCAACCGATGCGAGCAATACCGAATCGATCGGTCGAGTGCTCTACACCCTCTATTCCTATCCCTTCGAGCTGGCGGCGATGATCCTGCTCGTGGCGATGGTGGCTGCGGTGAGCCTGACGCTGCGCAAGCGCAAGGACGTGCGTTATCTCGATCCGGCCGAACAGGTGAAGGTGAAAGCAGCCGATCGGTTGCGGGTGATCTCCATGCCCGCAGAAAAAGAGTGAGCGGGGAGACATCATGCTGACTTTGTCCCATTATCTGGTGTTCGGCGCCATCCTGTTCGCGATCAGCGTGGTCGGAATTTTCCTCAACCGCAAGAACCTGATCGTGTTGTTGATGGCCATCGAGTTGATGCTGCTCGCGGTGAATACGAATTTCGTGGCTTTTTCCCGCTACCTGGGAGACATCCATGGACAGATCTTCGTCTTCTTCATCCTGACGGTGGCGGCGGCCGAGGCCGCGATCGGGCTGGCGATCCTGGTGGTGCTGTTCCGCAACCGCCGCTCCATCCACGTCGATGACCTCGACCAACTGAAGGGTTGATTGTGATGAGCGCGATGAACGAAATGAAAACGCTCTATCTCCTGGTCCCGTTCGCGCCGCTGGTGGGTTCCATCGTGGCGGGGCTCTTCGGTCGCTGGGTGGGGCGCCGTGGGGCGCATACGGTCACCATCCTCGGTGTGCTCGTGTCCTTCCTCGCCTCGATCGCGATCTATTTCGACGTGCAGGCGGGTAACACGTTCAACGGGCCGCTCTATGTCTGGGGTACGAGCGATGGGCTCTCCTTCCAGGTGGGATTCCTCATCGACCCGCTCACGGTGATGATGATGCTCGTGGTCACTTTCGTGTCGCTGATGGTGCATATCTACACCATCGGCTACATGGCCGATGATCCGGGCTATACGCGCTTTTTCAGCTACATCTCGCTCTTTACCTTCTCCATGCTGATGTTGGTGATGGCCAACAACTTCCTGCAGCTCTTCTTCGGCTGGGAAGCGGTGGGCTTGGTGTCGTACTTGCTGATCGGTTTCTGGTACACGCGTCCCAGTGCCATCTACGCCAATCTCAAGGCCTTTTTGGTCAATCGCGTCGGTGACTTCGGCTTCCTCTTGGGTATCGGTCTGGTGGCGGCCTATGCGGGTTCTCTCGATTATGTCGAAGTATTTGCCAAGGCCGAGCATCTGGCGGGGCTCACCGAGACGGTCACCGGTTGGCCGCTCGTGACCGCCATCTGTATCGCGCTCTTCGTCGGCGCCATGGGCAAATCGGCCCAGGTTCCCTTGCACGTTTGGCTGCCGGATTCGATGGAAGGTCCGACGCCGATCTCGGCGCTCATCCACGCCGCGACTATGGTCACGGCCGGTATCTTCATGGTGGCGCGTATGTCGCCGCTCTTCGAGCTCTCCGACACGGCGCTCTCCTTCGTGCTGATCATCGGTGCCACGACCGCGCTCTTCATGGGTTTTCTCGGGATCGTGCAGAACGACATCAAGCGCGTGGTGGCCTATTCGACCCTGTCGCAGCTCGGTTACATGACGGTGGCGCTGGGGGCATCGGCCTATTCGGCGGCGGTGTTCCATCTCATGACGCACGCCTTCTTCAAGGCGCTGCTCTTCCTCGCCGCCGGTTCGGTCATCATCGGCATGCACCATGACCAGGACATGCGGAACATGGGGGGCTTGCGCAAGTACATGCCCATCACCTGGATCACGGCGCTCATCGGCTCGCTCGCGCTCATCGGCACGCCCTTCTTCTCCGGGTTCTACTCCAAAGACACCATCATCGAGGCGGTGGCCGAGGCGAACGTCTTCGGCGCGGGGTACGCCTATTTCTGCGTGCTCGCCGGCGTCTTCGTCACGGCGTTCTACACCTTCCGCATGTATTTCCTCGTCTTCCACGGCAAGGAGCGTTTCGGGAAGGCGCACCATGGGCACGAGGCGCATGGTCACGACGAGCATCATGGGCTGGCGCCGGGCGAGAAACCGCATGAATCCCCTGCCGTGGTGACGGTGCCGCTGGTGCTCTTGGCCATTCCCTCGGTGGTGATCGGCTATTTCACGATCGAGCCCATGCTCTACGGTGGTTGGTTCGGTGACGCGATTCAGGTGCTCGCCGAGAAACACCCGGCCATGGAGAAACTCGCCGAGGAATTCCACGGGCCTCTGGCGATGGCTTTGCACGGTTTCACCACGGCACCGTTCTGGCTCGCGCTCGCCGGAGTCGTGTTCGCCTGGTTCTGCTACCTGGTACGTCCGCAGGTGCCGGAATTCTTCGCGCGCACGTTCCGCCCGATCTACGTGCTGCTGGAGAACAAGTACTATTTCGACCGATTCAACGAGGTGGTCTTCGCCGGCGGGGCGCGGTTGCTCGGGCGTTTCCTCTGGCAGATCGGCGATCGCACCATCATCGACGGAGCCGTGGTCAATGGCTCGGCCTCCATGGTGGGTGAGATCGCTGCTGCGGCGCGCACCTTGCAGTCCGGGCGGCTCTACCACTACGCCTTCGCGATGATCGTCGGCATGGTGGTGTTGCTCTGGTTCATCTACGGTGGACATTGAGGCGGGATCAGGTCCCGATTTTTACGATACCAAGACGACGCGCACACGGAAGAGCGATATGGCGGGAATTCCTTTATTGAGTTTGGCGATCTGGATTCCGATCCTCGGGGGGCTGCTGGTGCTGGCGGTGGGAGGGAACGACCGCAACGCGCCTTTGGCGCGGGTGACGAGTCTCTTCGCGGCGGCGCTCGGCTTCGCGGTGACGCTTCCCTTGTGGTTCCAGTTCGATGCGGGCACCTCGGCGCTGCAGTTCGTCGAGATCCGCGACTGGATTCCCCGCTATTCAGTGCGCTATCACCTCGGCGTGGATGGCATCTCGATGCCTTTCGTGCTGCTCAATTCCTTCATCACGCTCATCGTCGTGATCGCCGGCTGGCAGGTGATCCAGGAGCGGGTGGCGCAGTACATGGCCGCCTTCCTCATCATGTCCGGCATCATCAACGGCATCTTCTCGGCGATGGATGCCGTGCTCTTCTACGTCTTCTTCGAGGCTTCCCTCATTCCGCTGTATCTCATCATCGGCATCTGGGGCGGACCGAACCGGGTCTACGCGGCGATCAAGTTCTTCCTTTATACGCTCGCCGGCTCGCTTCTGATGCTGGTGGCGTTGCTCTATCTCTTCTACGCCTCCAACGGCAGCTTCGAGATCCTCGACTGGCACCGGCTGCCGCTCGATCTGCGCACGCAGCAGCTGCTCTTCCTGGCGTTCCTCGTGGCCTTTGCCGTCAAGGTGCCGATGTGGCCGGTGCACACCTGGTTGCCGGATGCGCACGTCGAAGCGCCCACCGGTGGCTCGGTGGTGCTGGCGGCGATCGCGTTGAAACTCGGGGCTTATGGTTTCCTGCGCTTTTCCCTGCCGATCGCGCCGGATGCCTCCATGAGTTTCCAGTGGCTGATGGTGACCCTGTCCCTGATCGCCGTGGTCTATATCGGCTTCGTCGCCCTAGTGCAGGAGGACATGAAGAAACTCGTGGCCTACTCCTCCATCGCGCACATGGGATTCGTCACCTTGGGCTTTTTCCTGTTCAACCGGCTTGGGGTGGAAGGGGCCATCGTGCAGATGATCTCGCATGGGTTCGTGTCGGGGGCGATGTTCCTGTGCATCGGCGTCCTCTACGATCGGATGCACTCTCGGCGCATCGCCGACTACGGCGGGGTGGTGAACGTCATGCCCAAGTTCGCGGCCTTCTTCCTGCTCTTCGCCATGGCCAACTCGGGTCTGCCGGCGACCAGCGGTTTCGTCGGGGAATTCATGGTGGCGCTCGCTGCGGTGAAGACCAACTTCTGGATCGGCTTCGTGGCCGCCACCACGCTCATCCTCGGCGCGGCCTACTCGCTGTGGATGTACAAGCGCGTCGTCTTCGGTCCGGTGGCCAATGACCGCGTCGCGGCGCTCGACGACATCGGGGCGCGCGAATTTTGGATGCTGGCGGTGCTCGCGTTCTTCGTGTTGCTGCTGGGGGTGTATCCGGCGCCGCTCCTGGACGTGATGCACGCCTCCGTCGATGAACTGCTGCGGCACGTGGCCGCCGGCAAACTGCACTGAGTCAAGCCCTCTACGCTGGGACGGGATAGAACATGGAATTCGAACGACCGGACTTCTCCTTGGCAGCTGCCGAGATCTTCGTGGCGGTGATGGCGCTCGTCGTCATGGTGACGGGGACTTTCCTGCGCCGCATCAGCCGGGAGCTCGGCTATGCGCTGGCGCAGCTCACCGTCATCGGCGCTGCCTTCATCACGGTCTTTTCGGTCGACGACCCGACGGTGCGCTACACCTTCGGCACGATGTACGTCTCGGACTGGCTCGGCCAAGTGCTCAAGCTCTTCATCTACCTGTCGGTGTTCGCCTCGCTTCTCTACGGACGGCTCTACCTCATCGAACGGCGGCTGGAGAAAGCGGAGTATTACGTGTTGATGCTGCTGTCGATGCTGGGAGCGATGATCCTGGTGTCGGCCAACAACCTGCTCGTCCTCTATCTCGGCCTGGAGATGATGACGCTGGCGCTCTACGCCCTGGTTGCTTTCGACCGGGACAATGGTTTGCGTTCCGAGGCGGCGATCAAGTATTTCGTTCTGGGGGCGATCTCCTCGGGACTGCTCCTCTACGGTATGTCGATGATCTATGGCGCCACTGGCTCGCTCGATCTGGGCGTGGTGGGCCAGGCGGTGTCCCTAGGGGCAGGCGATGAGCTGGTGTTCAAGTTCGGTCTCGCCTTCCTCGTGGCCGGCATCGCCTTCAAGTTCGGCGTGGTGCCCTTCCACATGTGGGTGGCCGACGTCTATCACGGTGCTCCGACGCCGGTGACGCTGCTCATCTCGTCGGCGCCCAAGCTGGCAGCCTTTGCCTTGGCGGTGCGATTGCTCGTTGGTGGTTTTTCCGGCCTGGCCGAGACCTGGCAACCCATGTTGATGCTGCTCGCGGTGGCCTCTATCGTGCTCGGCAACCTCGCGGCGATCGCCCAGAGCAACATCAAGCGCATGCTTGCCTACTCGGGCATCTCCCACATGGGGTTCGTGCTGCTTGGCTTGCTCGCCGGCGTCACCGATGGCGGTCATCAACAGGTCTTCAATGCCTATAGCTCGGCGCTCTTCTACGCCGTGTCCTACGCACTCATGAGCCTGGCGAGCTTCGGCATGGTGTTGTTGCTCGCGCGTACCGGGTTCGAGGCCGAGCACATCGACGACTTCAAGGGACTCAACCGCCGTAGTCCCTGGTTCGCGGCGATGATGATGCTCGTCATGTTCTCCATGGCCGGCATCCCCTTTTTCCTCGGCTTTTTCGCCAAGTTCGCCGTGCTCGAAGCGGTAGTCAGCGCGGGGCATACCTGGCTCGCCGTGCTCGCCGTGATCATGTCGGTGATCGGTGCATACTACTATCTACGGGTGGTCAAAGTGATGTACTTCGATGAGCCGATGGATCGCACGGCGCTCATCGCCTCCAGCGAGACGCGCGTGCTGCTCTCGGCCAATGCCCTGACGCTGGCGGTGGCGGGACTCATGCCGCAGGGGTTGATGGCGGTGTGTGGCTACGCCGTGCTCACGTCCTTCTGAGCGAGGCGTGCCCGTGTCCTCGGCCGACGACCTCCTGCGCGAGCGGACGCTGGCCTCGGACACGGTATGGGAAGGAAGTTTTCTGCGCGTGCTGCGCGATCGCGTGCGTCTCCCCGATGGGCACGAGACGACGCGCGAATATCTGCGCCATCCTGGCGCCGCGGCGATGATCGCACTCACCGACGCAGGCGAAGTGGTGCTGGAGCGCCAGTTCCGCTATCCCCTGGGATGCAGCATCGTCGAGCTGCCGGCAGGCAAGCTCGATGCAGGCGAACCCGCGCTCGATTGTGCGTGGCGCGAGCTGGAAGAGGAGACTGGTTATACGGCCGAGCACTGGGAATCGATCGGGCGCTTCCATCCCTGTGTCGGCTATTCCGACGAGGTGATTCACGTCTTTCTCGCCCGCGGGCTGCGTGCCGGTCGCCGTCGTCTCGATCATGGCGAATTCCTCGAGGTGCTGCACTGGCCGCTGCCGCGCCTGTGGCAAGCGATCTTCGCCGGTGAGATCATCGACGGCAAGACGCTCTCGGCGATCCTGCTCGCGCTGCCGCGGCTACGTGCGCTCGGGCTGCCCACACCATGAGCGCGCTCCTCTACGCCCAATCGGGCGGAATGACGGCGGTGATCAACGCGAGCGCCGTGGGCGTGATGCGCGCCTGCGCCGCGGCGGGGGTGTCGTTTCTCGCCGCCCGGCACGGCATCCTCGGTGTGCTCGAAGAGGAGCTCGTCGCGCCCGGTACGCTCGATTCTTCCGTGCTCGCGCGCATTTCGCGCACGCCGGGCGGGACTTTCGGTTCCTGCCGCTTCGACTTGCCGCCGCTCGATGAAGCACCGGCGCTCCACGAGCGGCTCTTTGCCGTGCTCGAGGCGCATGAGGTGCGCTGGTTGCTCTACAACGGCGGCAACGGGTCGATGGATACGGTGCGCCAGCTGCACTTGAGTGCGCAACGCCTGGGTATCCCCTCACCGTGGTGGGGGTGCCCAAGACCATCGACAACGACCTTCTCGGCACCGATTTTTCTCCCGGTTATCCTTCGGCGGCGAAGTATCTCGCCACGAGCTATCTCGAAGCGAGCCTCGACCTGGCCTCTCTTTACGTGCGCAAGCCCCGGCTCTTCGTCATGGAGACGATGGGGCGCAACGTCGGTTGGCTCGCCGCCAGCACCTCGCTCGTGCAGCGGTTCGCGCCCGACGAAGGGCCGCACCTGGTGTTGCTGCCGGAGACGCCTTTTCGTCCTGAAGCGGTTTTCCCTCGCGTGGAGGAGGCGCTCTCCCGCCTCGGTTTTTGCTCCCTCGTCGTCGCCGAAGGGGTCAAGGACGAAACGGGGCGACTGCTGTCGATGCGCGGGGTGGAGGATGGGCGCTACGTGCAACTCGGCGGGGCGGGAATGGCGCTCGCGCAGTGGCTTGCGCAGGAATTCGGAGTGAAGTATCACGTTGCCGTGCCGGATTATCTGCAGCGGGCCGCGGCGCATTGGGCAAGCCCAGTCGATTACGAGGTGGCCGCTCGCCTGGGTGAATTCGCCGTGGAAACGGCGCTCGGGGGCAGTTCGGCGGTGATGGTGGCGGTGGAGCGCCTCGACGAAGCCCCTTGCCGTCATCGGTGCGTGACGGTGCCGATCGATACGCCGGCCAACCGCGAGCGAGGTTTTCCGCCCCAATGGATCGATACCGCCGGCTGTGGCGTAAACGAGGCTTTTTCGCGCTGGCTCTTGCCCCTCATCGAAGGAACCTTGTCTACCCCTTGCCGTGGTGGATTGCCGGACGTGCATTTGCCTGTCTGGGAGAGCCTGCCGAAGCGCTGTACGCCTTGGTCCATGCCTTGATCGGATGGCGGGACTATAGGGTAGCTCGAAGAACCGTCGCGAACGGCTGCAGGGCAAGGCGCCCGGAGCGCAGGATGCGAGACATATCACCCAGATAGGCGAGCATCCGAGCACCGCGCAACGCCGCCATGCAGCCGCGCAGCAGGTTATTCGCGGTGCCCTATAATTTCCTTGAGACTATGGAGACAGGAGACGAGGATGCGCGCCCGGTTATTGCCCGTCGTTGTCATCGTTGCGGTGCTGCTGGGGGCATGCACCACACCGCTCATCCATACGCCCGTCTTCGAGACGGAGGCGCAGCTCCTTGCCGCACGCGGTTCGCCCACGCGGGTTTGGGAAAATCCCGACGGCACGCGCACCCTGGAATACGCCACGCAACCTTATGGTTGGACCTGTTGGATGTACACGGTGGATGCTGAGGGGCGTATCGTCGAGCAGTACGATGCTCTTGCGCCCGAGAACCTGGAGCGGGTCAAGCCGGGTATGACCAAGGCCGAGGTCTCCCGTATTCTGGGGACGCATCGCCGCGAACGTTACTTCAGGCTTTCGGGCGAGGAAGTGTGGGACTGGAACATCAAGACCGAGTGGCGCGGGGTGCTCTTCACACTTTTCAACGTGCATTTCCGCAATGGCGTGGTCGAGCGCACCAGCGTGAGCTACGTCTATGGTTGGCTCGATCCCGACGCGATGTAGGCGCACCGTGCCTCGTCACGCACCGCCTTGGCGGCGGAACTCGGCCAATCTCATCCCCAAGGCGTAGAGCGTGCCGAAATAGGCGAGGCCGCAGGCGGCCAGGAGCACAGAAAGCCATAGGGCGCGTTCGAGGGAGGGTAGATGGGGCCAGTCGCCAGCCATTTGCGCCCCGATCCAGGCGATGGCTCCGAGCACGATCGTAGCCGACATGACTCGGAAAAGAAATTTTCCCCAGCCCGGCAGGGGGCGGTAGGTGTTGCGCTGCCACAACCCTCGCAGCAGCAGCGCCGCATTGAGCCAGGCCGCGAGACTGATCGACAGCGCCAGACCCGCGTGCGCGAGCTGCAGGACGAAGACGAACACCACGTTCATGGCTTGAGTGGCCACGAGCGAGATCACGGCGATTTGCACGGGCGTGCGCACGTTTTGTTGGGCATAGAATCCCGGGGCGAGGATTTTTACGGCGATCAAGGGCGTAAGCCCGATGGCATAGGCGAGGAGCGCGCGGCTGGTGGCTGCTACGTCTGGTACCCCGAAGGCCCCACGCTGAAAGAGGGTGCTCACGAGGGGTTCGGCCAGCAGGGCCATGCCCGCCGCTGCGGGCAGCGTGAGGAGCACCGTCAGGCGAAGTCCCCAGTCGAGTAGAGCTCGGTAGTCTGCTTGGCTGGCGCGCGCGTGGGCTCGGGACAGGCTCGGCAAGAGGATGGTGCCGAGCGCCGCTCCCAAGAGCCCGGCGGGAAACTCCATGAGGCGATCTGCATAGTAGAGCCAGGAGACGCTGCCGCTGGGTAGCAAGGAGGCGAATACGGTGTTGATGAGCAGCGAGAGCTGGGCGACCGAAACCCCGAGTACGGCTGGGGCCATGAGCCGTAGCACGCGGCGCACGCCTTCGTCGCGCGGTGCCCAGTCCCAACGAGGCCAGATGCCGATCCGCCGTAAGGCAACGGCGTGAATCAACACCTGGGCGAGTCCCCCGACGAGCACGGCCCACGCGAGCGCCTTCACCGGCACGGAGAAGAGGGGCGGGCCAGCGAGCACGAGCGCCGTGAAAGCGATGAAGGAGATGTTGAGCGCCACAGGCGTGACTGCCGGTACCGCGAACCGGCCCCACGTGTTGAGGATGGCCGAAGAAAACGCCACCAGGGTCATGCACAAGATGTAGGGAAAGGTGATTCGCGTCAGCGACACGGCGAGCGCGAAGGTTTCGGGCTGAGCGAGGAATCCGGGAGCGGAAACGGAGATGAGGACCGCGGCGGCGAGGATTCCCAAGAGCGTTACGGCGCTCACGGAGGTGAAGAGCAGGGTGAAGATGCGATCGATCAGCGTTTGCGTGGCGCGAGCGCCGTGGCGCTCGCGGGTGTGCCCGAGCACCGGCACGAATGCTTGGGAAAACGCCCCTTCGGCAAAGAGCCGCCGCAAGAGATTCGGCAGTCGAAAGGCGACGAAGAAGGCGTCGGTGGCAGGGCCGGCACCGAAGACGGCGGCGATCAGAAGGTCGCGCACGAAACCGAGGATGCGGGATGCCAGGGTAAAGCCGCTGACGGTGGCCAGCGCGCGCAACAGATTCATCGTGTTGGTTGCATCGGAATGGCGGAAAGGCTAAAATTATAGTTTCTTCCAAGTATTTCGGGGTTGAAGGACATGGCCAACACGGCTCAAGCTCGCAAGCGCGCCCGTCAGGCGCTCAAGCGCCGCGCGCACAACCGCAGTCTGCGCTCGCGTCTGCGTACCGCGATCAAAGCGGTTCGGCGGGCGCTTTCCGCTGGTGACAAGCAACAAGCGCTCGTTGCTTTCCAGTCCTCTCAGGGTGTGATCGATTCGATGGCTGGCAAGGGCATCATTCACAAGAATGCCGCTGCACGCTACAAGAGTCGGTTGATGGCGCGGATCAAGGCGCTCGGCTGAGAAGTCGCCCGACAGGGATCGCCACATCGGTGCGAAAAAGGCAGCTCAAAGGCTGCCTTTTTCATTTTCCCGCTCGCCGCCGTTGGAAATCGAGGATTCTTCTTCGAGGAATCTTAGCTGAAGGTCGTTGTCTTTGGCGAAATTGAGCAAGAAGTGGTAGGCGAGCGGTTCGATGTCGTAGAGACGGGCGTCGACTCGTACGGTCTTGGCGCCGTTTTCGTCGGGGCCGGGTTGGACGTAGGGGGAATAGCGCATCTTGTGGTCGGCGCCGAACTGCGACATGATGCCGCACAGGCGTTCGGCCCAGTCGCTGGGGCGGAACCGTTTGCCTTCGGAAGTGAGCCCGATGATCAAGAAATTATGTACATTGGGTTTCATGGATGGCCTGCCAAATTGTCGTCCCGGCCTCGAACAAAAAGAACCATTATAGCCCAGCCCGCCACACCCCCACTCATCCAAAATTTGATGCGATAATCGCCCTTTCGTTGCAGGGGCGCATGGCCGTCCTGCGCTCATCGTAAAGGAAGGCGGTTCCATGTTCGAGGTCATTCGCAAGAAGAAACGCATCGCCCAAGGCATCCTGCTGTTGTTGATTCTGCCTTTTGCTTTCTTTGGAGTCGAGCACTACTTCTCCGGCGGGCCCAATCGTCTGGAGGTGGCCAAGGTAGGGGATACGGTCGTGACCGTGGCCGAATTGCAGCGCGCACTGGAAGATCGTACGGCGCAATTGCGTCAGCAGTTCGGCGCGAACTTCGACGTGCGCATCGCACGCGACCCCGCCTTCGTCGAGATGATACTGCGCGAGCTCATCGAACGTCGTCTGATTCAGGCCGAGGCTGCCCGGGCGCGGGTGGTGGTGACGCCCGAGACCTTGCAGCGCGCGATTGCATCCTTCGAGGTGTTCCAGCAGGACGGTCAATTTTCCTACACGCGCTATGAGACCGTGTTACGAGCTCAGGGACTGACTCCCAAGGCGTTCGAAGCGATGCTCGCACAGGATCTCGCGGTCCAGCGTCTGGTGGAGCCGATCGCGCAGGGGGCCATCGTCCCGCGCGAACAAATGCTGCAATTGGTGGCACAGCAGCTCGAAGAGCGTGAAGTGCGCGTGGCGGTACGTACGGCGCTGCACGAAGCCGATCCCGCTCGCCTCTCGGAGGATGACTTGCGTGCCTACTACGAGGCGAATGCCTCGCGCTACGTCGAGCCGGCCAAGGTCCGGCTGCAATACTTGCTCGTCGATGAAGCAGAGATCGGACGGTCGCTGACGCCGAGCGAGTCCGACTTGCGCTCTCTCTATGAGCAGGCGCCAGAGCTGTTTCGCGATCCGGCTACCCAGCAACTACGGGCTTTCGCGGACGTGCGAGAGGTGTTGGCCGATTCCTGGCGCGCTCGCCAGGCGAGGGTACGCTACGGGGAGCTGCACGAGGAGCTGGGTAACGCCGTGTTCGAGGCGATCGACCGGCTCGATCCGGTGGCCGAACGTTTTGGTCTGGAGATCCACGAGACGGGGCTCGTCCCTCTGCAGGAAGTCGAAATCGCCGGCGTGAAGAGCGACAAACTCATCGCAGCCCTTCAGGAAGCGCAAGCGAAGGAAGGACAAAATCTCGATCCGATCGAACTCGAGCCGGGCAAGCTCGCCGCAGTGCGGGTAGCCGAATACGTTCCGCCGAGGCAGATGACGTTCGACGAGGCGCGCGAGCGAGTGACCCAGGATTTGGCGCGAGAAAAAGGACGAGAGCGGCTGCGCGAGCTGGCGCCGCTGTGGCTGGATCGGCTGACGCAGGGCGAAGCGCTCCCCGAGCTGTCCTGGCAGCCCGCGCGTAGTGTGACCCGGGCCTCCAGCGTGTTGCCGCCCGAGCTCGTCGATGAGGTTTTCAGGGCCGTTGCGCCTTGGCCCCGTTACCTTGCTTGGGAAGCCGAGAACGGTGATCACTGGTTCGTACGGATCGAGGGGGCGCGGCGTCCGCAATTACAGGCAGACGACCCCATGGTGCGTTTTGCCGGTGAGCGCATCCGCTCGGTGGTAGGCAACGTCGAGTGGCGCGCCTGGCTGAGGACGCTGGAAGCGCGCCACCCCGTAGTGATCCGCCGTGAGGCGCTGCAGGCGCTCACGACGGCACAATGACCCTGCGCTGGTAAGGCCCGGCGCAGCAGAAGCTCATTGCCGGTTTACTCCTGTTCGGGGTTGCCGAGCGCAGTGGTGTTGAACCCCCCGTCGACGTAGAGAATTTCGCCGGTGATGCCGCTTGCCAGATCCGAGCAGAGGAAGGCGGCGGCATTGCCCACCTCTTCGATGGTGACGTTGCGCCGCAGCGGGGCATTGTGCTCGTTGAAGCGCAGCAGTTTGCCGAAACTGCCGATGCCGGAGGCGGCCACCGTTTTGATGGGGCCGGCCGAGACGGCATTGACGCGCGTGCCTTCGGGCCCGAGGCAGGCGGCCATGTAGCGCACGGCCGCTTCCAGGCTCGCCTTCGCCAGACCCATGATGTTGTAGTTGGGCATGGTGCGCACGGCGCCAAGGTAGGTGAGGGTGAGGAGCGACCCGTTTCGTCCCCGCATCATCGGCCTGGCGGCTTTGGCGAGCAAGGGAAAGCTCGCTGCGCTCACTTCCTGAGAGATGCGAAAGGCTTCACGGGTGAACCCATCGAGGAAATCGCCATCGAGCGCTTCGGTGGGGGCGTAGGCGATGGAGTGCACCAGGCCGTCGAGGCCGTCCCAGTATTGACTGATCGCCGTAAACAGCCCTTCGATTTGCGCATCGTCGGTGACGTCGAGCGGGAAGACCAGCTCCGAGCCGAATTCAGACGCCATCTTGCGGATACGTTCCTCGAAGCGTTCGTTCTGGTAGGTGAAGGCAAGGATGGCACCTTCGCGGTGCATCGCTTTGGCGATGCCATAGGCGATCGAACGGTTGCTCATCATCCCCGTGATGAGGATCTTTTTGCCGGTGAGAAAGCCCATTGGGTGTGCTCCGTCATGGTTATCTTATGGCGGCGATTATACGGCAAGCCCGAAGGGGCATTCGTATCGGCGCCGGTGAATCGTACGTCGTGCGGTCCGATCGCGTCGTTATGCGGGTTCGGCTGCTCGGCCATCTTTGTGATTTGTCTTGCGTTCCGTGCCTCGGGCGCCTTGCTCGGCAAACGCGCGTAGCGGTTTTCGTGGCGTCCGTGATCCTCAACGCTTCTCGCGCATCAGGCGTGCCTTCTCGCGCTGCCAGTCACGTTCTTTCTCGGCCTCCCGTTTGTCGTGCAGTTTCTTGCCCTTGGCCAGACCGATCGTCGTTTTGATGCGGCCGCGGGAGAAGTGCAGATCGAGGGGTACGAGCGTATAGCCTGCGCGTTCTACCTGGCCGACGAGGCGATCGATCTCGCGCCGGTGCAGCAGCAGTTTGCGGGTGCGCGTGGGGTCGGGGTGGACGTGGGTCGAGGCACTCGCCAGCGGTGTGACGTGCATGCCGAGCAGGAAGATCTCGCCGTCTTTGACGATCACGTAGGCCTCTTTGAGGTTTACGCGGCCAGCGCGGATCGCCTTGACTTCCCAGCCCTGTAGCTCGATGCCGGCCTCGAACGTCTCCTCGATGAAGTAATCGTGGCGTGCCTTGCGGTTTTCGACGATGCTCATGGACGACGTTCCGGTGAAGTGCTGGGGTAGAATCGCCCAATTATAGGTGAGCAGCCGGCGAAAGGGCACGGATGGCCGAAGTCCACAAGCGCGTCTTGATCGATTCCCCAGCGGAGACGATGTTCGAACTCGTCGACCGTTGTGAGGACTACCCCGAGTTCCTGCCCTGGTGTGGCGGGGTCGAGCTGCACCGACGCACGGATGCGATAACCGAGGCGACGCTGCACGTCGATTTCCATGGCATCAAGACCCACTTTACCACGGTCAACGAAAAGGAATTTCCCCATCGCATGCGCATTCGCCTCAAGGAGGGGCCTTTTCGCCGCCTGGAGGGAGAATGGCGCTTCGTGCCGCTGGGGGAGCAGGCCTGCCGCGTGGAGTTCGACCTCTCCTACGAATTCTCGTCGCGCGTGCTGGAGAAGGTGCTGGGGCCGGTGTTCAATCGCATCGCGGCCACTTTCATCGATGCCTTCGTGCGCCGGGCCCGTCAGATCAAGGGGGAGGGCAGTGGCTGAACTGCGTATCGAGCTCGTCTGCGCCCCCTCCCCGAGGGTGATCGATCGCGTATCGCTCGTGTTGCCTGAAGGGGCGACGGTGCGCGATGCCGTGCTGCGCTCGGGGGTGCTCGAACGCCATCCGGCGTTGCAGCGAGACTGGGAGCGCGCGTGCAGCCTCTACGGCCGGCTCGTACCGCCGGAGACGCCCCTTGCCGAGGGTGACCGGCTGGAACTCACTCGCGCGCTCATCGCCGACCCGAAAGCGGTGCGCCGGCGTCGCGCCCGAACGTCTCGCAACAAAAACTAGCCCTCTCGAAGCTGCCTCGCCGGTATAATTCCGTTTTGGTCCAAGGACTGTACCATGCGATTGCTGAAGAAAGCCCTCACCTTCGACGACGTCCTCCTCGTTCCCGCCCATTCTGCCATTCTGCCGCGCGACGCGGACCTCTCCACCCGGCTCACGCGCGACATCCGCTTGAATCTGCCGCTGGTGTCTGCCGCGATGGACACCGTCACCGAAGCGCGCCTGGCGATCGCGCTCGCCCAGGAAGGCGGCATCGGCATCATCCACAAGAACCTCACGCCCAAGCAGCAGGCGGCGGAAGTCGCCAAGGTCAAGCGTTTCGAATCGGGCATTCTCAAGGATCCGGTGACCATCCCGCCGACGATGACCGTGGGCGAAGTGCTGGCGTTGACGCGCCAGCTTGGGGTCTCGGGGCTGCCGGTGGTCGAGCACGGCAAAGTGGTGGGCATCGTCACCAACCGTGACCTACGCTTCGAGACGCGCTTCGAGGCACCCGTGTCCGTCATCATGACCCCGCGTGAGCGGCTCGTCACCGTGCCAGAAGGCTCTTCGCTCGAAGAGGCGAAGGCGCTGATGCAGCGTCACCGCCTCGAACGCGTGCTGATCCTCGACGAGCACGATACGCTCAAAGGGCTCATCACGGTCAAAGACATCCAGAAATCGAGCGAACATCCCCTCGCCACCAAAGACGAGCAGGGCCGCCTGCGCGTGGGGGCGGCGATCGGTGTGGGGCCCGGCACCGAGGAGCGCGCCGAGTTGCTCGTGGCCGCCGGCGTGGACGTGCTGGTGGTCGATACGGCGCACGGCCACTCGCAAGGGGTGCTCGATCGCGTGCGTTGGGTCAAGCGCACCTATCCCCAAGTGCAGGTGGTGGGGGGGAACATCGCCACCGCCGAGGCGGCGCGGGCATTGCTCGATGCCGGCGCCGACGGGGTGAAAGTGGGCATCGGCCCGGGCTCGATCTGCACCACGCGCATCGTTGCGGGGGTGGGTGTGCCGCAGATCACCGCGATCGACGACGTGGCCACGGCGCTGGCCGGCACCGGCGTGCCGCTCATCGCCGACGGCGGCATCCGCTATTCGGGCGACATCGCTAAGGCGCTCGCGGCCGGGGCCGATTCCGTGATGCTCGGTAGCCTCTTCGCGGGGACCGAAGAGGCGCCCGGCGAGACCGTGCTCTATCAAGGGCGCTCCTACAAAGCCTACCGCGGCATGGGCTCGCTCGGGGCGATGCAGCAGGGAGCGGCCGACCGCTATTTCCAGGACGCGAGCGCCAACGTGGAGAAACTGGTGCCGGAGGGCATCGAAGGTCGGGTGCCCTACAAGGGGCCGGTGAGTGCGGTGATCCACCAGCTGGTGGGCGGCGTGCGCTCGGCCATGGGCTACCTGGGCTGCCGCACCATCGCCGAGCTGCAGGAAAAAGCGCAGTTCGTCGAGATCACCGCGGCCGGTGTGCGCGAATCCCACGTGCACGACGTGCAGATCACCAAAGAAGCCCCCAATTACCACGTCGAATGATCCCATGACCCGACACGACAAGATCCTGATCCTCGATTTCGGCTCGCAGCTCACCCAGCTCATCGCCCGGCGCGTGCGCGAGGCGCAGGTCTATTGCGAGATCCATCCTTTCGACGTGGGCGAGGACTTCATCCGTACCTTTGCGCCCCAGGGGATCATCCTTTCCGGCGGGCCGAATTCGGCCTACGCGGCGCTCGATTGGCGCGCGCCCGAGATCGTTTTTGCGCTAGGGGTGCCGGTGTTGGGCATCTGCTATGGCATGCAGACCATGGCCGAGCAGCTGGGTGGCAAAGTGGCGGCGAGCGGCAAGCGCGAATTCGGCTACGCCCAGGTCCGCGTCACCGCCCCGAACCGCCTCTTCGGATCGCTCGCCGATCGCCGCGACGAGGAAGGGCACGCGGTGCTGGAGGTGTGGATGAGCCACGGCGACAAGGTGGTCGAGTTGCCTCCGGGTTTCACCGTGATCGGCAGCAACGAGTCCACCCCCATCGCCGCCATGGCCGACGAGGCGCGTGGTTTCTACGGCGTGCAGTTCCACCCTGAAGTCACGCACACGCTCAAGGGCAAGGAGATGCTCGAGCGCTTCGTGCACGAGATCTGCGGCTGCGGACGCGACTGGACCATGCCCGATTTCATCGGCGAGGCCATTGCCCGCATCCGGGCGCAGGTCGGTGACGAGGAAGTGATCCTGGGGCTCTCCGGCGGGGTGGATTCGTCGGTCGCCGCGGCGCTCATCCATCGTGCCATCGGCGATCGGCTCACGTGCGTCTTCGTCGACAACGGCCTGCTGCGCCTCAACGAGGCCGAGCAGGTCATGGCGACGTTCGCGCGCAATCTGGGTGTGAAGGTGATTCACGTCGATGCGAGCGAGCGCTTTCTCTCGGCGCTCGCCGGCGTGGCCGACCCGGAGCAGAAGCGGCGCATCATCGGGCGCATCTTCGTCGAAGTCTTCCAGGAAGAGGCGGCGAAGCTGCCGCGTGCGCGCTGGCTCGCCCAGGGTACCATCTATCCCGACGTGATCGAATCGGCCGGGGGCAAGACGAAGAAGGCGGCGAGCATCAAGAGCCACCACAACGTGGGGGGGCTACCCGAGACCCTGAACCTCAAGCTCCTCGAGCCGCTGCGTGAGCTCTTCAAAGACGAAGTGCGGGAGCTGGGCATCGCCCTGGGGCTGCCGCACGACATGGTCTATCGCCATCCTTTCCCCGGACCGGGGCTTGGGGTGCGTATCCTCGGGGAAGTGAAGCGCGAGTACGCCGACACCCTGCGCCAGGCCGATGCGATTTTCATCGACGAGCTGCGCCGCGCCGACTGGTACGACAAGGTGAGCCAGGCGTTTGCCGTGTTCCTGCCGGTGCGCAGCGTCGGCGTGATGGGGGACGCCCGCACTTACGAGCACGTGATCGCTCTGCGCGCGGTGCAGACGCAGGATTTCATGACAGCGCACTGGGCGGAGCTGCCGCACGCGTTGCTCGCCCAAGTGTCGCACCGCATCATCAACGAGGTGGCCGGCGTCAACCGGGTGGTCTACGACATTTCCGGCAAGCCGCCGGCGACGATCGAGTGGGAGTGATTTGGCGTCTGGCATTTTGCCACCATTTGGCCACCTACCGTAGCCCTGTTGCGGTCATCCAGCCCTGCAAACTCTCCTTCGAGACATCTTCAAGGACTCGACCACCAGTGCTAGGCAGAAAAATCTGTTTAGCATTTCCACGGGCGTGCCAAAACCCGTTCTTTGAAACCGCAGCAAGTCGTCGGTTCGACGGCTTGCTGCGCCGACGATTGACCAAACTGTCTGCCTCCTTGCTGCTCATAGTGCCGCAACAGTCGCCGCACCTCTCGATCCGTCAGCCCCAACTCTTGGGCCGTCTTCTGACTCATCGCCCCGTCCTCCACCCGGCGCAGTATCTCCAGACGCTTTACCTCTCCTCGTGACTTACCTCGATTCGCTCCATTTAAACTCCGCATTCACTCCGTGCGAGTATGTTTCAAGTTGCCCAGAGTGAATATTATCAATGTTACAAAATGTTACATACTCTGTGCAACTAATGTTGACATCCATCATGTTGATGTTTACTATTTATCCAGACATACGGACATCCTGATGTCCGTACTAAAAAGTGCACCATCGGTGCGCTACGAAATGGGCACGGGGGGGGGCGGCGTTGGAGATACCAACGGAAGATTGGGCTGATGTCCAAAGTGCGGTGAAAGGGTTGTCCGCCGTAGTAGCATCGGCGGCGGATCGTCTGAGAGCGGTAGATGCCTGGGAGCCCTTCGCTGAAGTGCTATTGGCATCACGACGACGCCCTATGCCGCCTATAACGGGTGCGCAGCTTGTTCTAGATCAAATTTTGGATGACGGGGCTCTTGGCGCTGTCAGGAGGTCGTTCGCGAAGATCACTGTTAGTCGGATGATGCCTTCTGCTTGGGTGCGCTTGGAGCGAGATGAGGCGCTGGCACAAGCGGGTGATCTCGACGCAAGTTATGCCTCGGGTGCGGCAGTTGGGATTCTCCATGGTGTTCCGGTCGGATTGAAGGATATGTTTGACTGCCGAGGGCGGGTTGCCGGTTGGGGTTCGACGATTCGACGCCACGAAACACCCGCTAGCAGAGATGCGACCATCGTCAGTCGACTTGAATGTGCTGGCGCCGTAATAATCGGCGCTTTGCATATGGCCGAGTTCGCGATGTCGCCGACAGGCCGCAATGATCAACTTGGCCATGGTAGTAACCCTTTTGATCCGCAAAGAGTTTCCGGTGGAAGTTCCAGCGGAGCCGGCATGGCGGTGGCTGCCCGAGAGGTTCCACTCGCAATCGGTTCCGACACCGGGGGGTCGGTGCGCTTACCTGCCGCTTTGTGCGGGGTGACGGGTCTTAAGCCAACCCAATTTCGCGTCAGCGTAGCAGGTGCGATGCCATTATCCCCAAGTCTTGATTGCATCGGACCCCTGGCCTTGAGTGCTGACCTGTGTGGCAGGGCGCTTGTGGCAATGGTAGGAGCCGATCCATTCGATCCCTCTTGTGTGGATCTGCCGCTTTACGCAGGCGGTTGGCTCGGACGCAAGGCGAGTGATTTCACTGTCGTCGTTCCGCGGCTCGCTGTCGGCGATATGTTGAGCAACGAGATGTTTGAGTCGCTCGCGCGTTTGCGCGGCCTACTGTCCGAGGCGGGCATGCGTTTCTTGGAGATTGAGTTGCCTGATCTTGGGCTTTATGGGGATCTTGCCTCGGTGTTGCTGGCAGTGGAATCGGCAGCAGTACACCGACGTAACTTGCTTAATCAGCCAGAAGTATTCGGCCGGCAGGTTCGTCGGCGTTTGTTTCGGGGGATGCTCATCAATGGATTAGATTACCATGAGTCCCATCGCCTGCGTTCACGGTTATTGCGCCGCTTTTTGCGTGAAACACTCGCAGGTGCTGATGCTTTGTTGTTGCCGACGACTCCCGCGGGGGCCCCACTTATCAAAGATACCATTGGGGATGATCACATCAAGCTCGAGAAAGATTTTAGTAGACTGTCGTATTGGACGCGTGGGATAAACTATCTCGGTCTTCCTGCCCTTTCGTTGCCTGTTGGCATTGATTCGAATGGATTGCCTTTGGGGGCGCAGTTCGTCGGATGGCCATTTGACGAAGAGCGTTTGCTTGCGATCGGTCACATTGTTCAGTCTTTGTCTGAATGGCATTTATATGCGCCCTTGCCGAAAAATTAAAGTTATTAATATGATGTAAAGTGGAGTTTGTATGAAAAAGATTATTATAATTGCATTGTTGGCAATTGGCCTAGTGCCGGTCCATGTACAAGCGATGGAGATTATCATCACCGGGGAGGTTCCGCTTACCACAAATCCTAGTCCTTACATCATTAAGTTTATTGAGGAAATAAAATCTCGAACGAATGGTGCTGTAACTGGAAAATATTATCCCGCATCGCAACTCTATAATGACCGTGACGCTCTGGCTGCTCTAGGTACGGGGGCGGTACACATGGTTTTTCCAGTTGTTTCCCGTCTAGAGTTGTTCGACAAGCGTATTGGCGTCTTGAGCTTGCCGTTCGGTCTAACCGAGGAGCAGATGACTAACAAATGCTTTGCTAACGGTCTAGCAAAAGAAATTTCAGACTATCTTGCGCCGAGAGGTATACAGATTCTTGGTTTTCTACGGACCGCCGAGCTTTTATTTGTTATGCGGGATAAGGATATCCAACGCGTCGACGATCTGCGGGGGTTGAAGATCCGGGTTGTGGGAGGGCGCGTGATGCTCGATGCGATGCGTGCAGTGCAGGCAAATCCAATCTCAATGGCTGCCTCGGAGATGGGAGTTGCGCTGGCGCAGGGTGCGATTGATGGTGCGTTGACGTCGCCTGCGGGCTGGGTGGATGTGTTGGGAATTTCAGCGAGGTACGGATCGCTCTTTCCTGGTATGGCATTGGCGATCTCTCCGGTGGTTGTCGATAAGTCGTGGTTCGAAGGGCTGGAAGAAAATTACCGTACTCTCATCTCCGAGGTGCTTGATTCGCTCATTGATCAACAGTGGCGAGAAACCGTGGCCAAGGATAAAGAGTTGATCGAGCAGATGGTTGCTCAGGGGGCAAACTATCGCGTGGTTGCGTCGACTGAAGTGGAAAAGCTGAGGACAGTGTTCCAACAGGCCAGTGCAAAGTACGTAAGCGATAATGCCGATGCTGTTTTTGCACTCAAACAGCTAAATAAAATGTGTCTGGGTAATTGATTCTTAGGACGGGGCGGGGTGAGTGTGTGAGTGTCGCCACTCCGTGGAACAGTAACAAAGCAATACGGAGAATTCGTAAATGAGTTTGAAGAAAATTGGTGAACAACGGTACCGCGGTCAGATCGGCCGATACTTCGAGGATTTCGAAATTGGGGATGTGTATGAGCATCGTCCGGGAAGAACGTTGACGGATGCCGACAATATTCTTTTCTCTCTGATAACCATGAACTATCATCCAATGCATTGCGATGCTGCCTACGCGGAGAAAAGTGAGTTCGGCAAATTAATCGTCAATAGCGGTTTGACTCTGGCAATAGTGCTCGGTATGTCGGTGCCCGAGGTCAGCGGTAAGGCGATTGCGAATCTTGGATGGAAAGATATCAAGCTAGTCGCACCGGTATTTGCTGGAGACACGATTTACGCAGAATCCGAAGTGTTGGCCAAGCGAGCATCACAATCACGTCCTGGACAGGGCATCGTTACCGTTCGCACGATCGGCAAAAAAGCTGATGGAACGGTATTTATGAGCTTCGAACGTAGCGTACTGATTCAGATGCGTGAAGGAAATATTGACGAAGCTGCCGATTATTGAGCTGTAATGAACCAGGGGCGTAAGGATGTCCTTGGGAATAATTAGTGGATCATCGACCGAAACATACTAAAGGAGGAGGCAACAATGAGCGTATTTACCCGGTTCATAACAGGCGTGTCGCTGATTTTCGGTGCTTTATTGGTTCAAAACGCCACGGCAACCGAACTTGTTCTGACTAGTGAAGTTGCCACTACACACTGGAAGACTCGTTATATGAACGAGTTTGCGGAACAAGTGGCAAAGCGTTCCAAGGGTGAGGTTAAGGTAAAGATTTTTACTGCTGGGCAGCTGTATAACGACCAAGATGCATTAGCAGCATTAGGTACTGGGGCCGTGCACATGGTCTGGCCCGTCTCGGTCAGAATCGAGACAATTGAACCCCGCACAGGTGTTATCAATCTACCGTTTGCTGTTAGTGACAGTATGATGAATAATTCATGTTTTATGTCTGGACTTTCCGGATTGATGTCCTCGTACGTTGAGCCGCGAAATCTTCGGATCCTTGGGTTTTTGCGCACAGCCGATCTCATGTTCGTACTCCGTGATCGCGAGGTCAAACGGATGGAGGATCTGAAAGGTATGAAAATTCGGGTAACTGGCGGCCGTGTCTTTCTGGAGACCATGCGTAGCTTGCAGATTAGCCCGGTGTCGATGGCTGCCTCGGAGATGAGTACGGCGTTGGCACAAGGTGCGATTGATGGCGTTTTTACCTCACCAGCTGGTTGGGCGGAGATGATCGGTATCACCGGGAAGTATGGCTGGTACGTGCCGGGATTCTCACTCACGACCTACTCTATCGTGGTGGATAAAGGATGGTTCGACTCTCTTCCTGCTACGCACCGTACTGCGATCGTCGATGCAATTGCCGATATTTCTCCTCGCCAGTGGCAGGAAGTGAAGGCAGAAGACGATACACTGATCCAAAAAATGATTGACCAGGGCGCGGTATTTCATGTTGCCGACGATCAGGAACGCGCGCGTTGGCGATCGCTGGCACAGAAGAACACCAGCCTTTTTTCTGAGCGCTATGATGAAGTAATCAAACAGTTCAACGAACTGGGAGCGCGCTGTGGCGTCCACAATTGATCATCTAAATAAAGATGCGGCACAGGCGAGGCGATCCCGATTTTGGTGCCGATTCGAGTTGGGATTCTTGTTGAACGTGGCGACTGTAATGTTCTTGGCATCGACCGTGATCATGCTGAATGAAGCTTTCGGCCGAGCGTTACTGAACACCAGTTATTTCTGGGCTGAGGAGACGGTTCGTTATCTCATGGTATGGGCATTTTTTTTGACAGTCGGAGCAGCTGGTTCGGCTGGTTACCACATCCGGACCGAACTGTTGGTCGAGCGGCTCGGGAAACGATGGCGACAACTTTGCCATTTCCTGTCTAGTGCCATCGGTCTGAGTTTTAGCGCAATCCTATTTTACGCCTCGTTTCCCCAGATTTATCGTTATTATACGATGGGTATGATGACAGAGTCAAATCTTGATATTCCTCTCTGGGTGTTGTTCCTTGCTATGCCGATTGGGGCTGTGCTGTACTTTATTTACTATTTTTCATGTCTCTGGCGAACGCTCAAGGGTGAAGACCCTTTTGCGGGCGGTACGCCGATCAAAATCGACTTTTAGGAGACAGATAGTGTTTCTGCTCAGCGCACTGGTGCTTACGCTGATATTTCTAGCGATTGGCACGCATGTTTCGGTTGCTCTCGGTTTGGTCGCGGTCGGGTTGGCACTTCTGAGCGACGGTGTGCCAACGACTGTGATTGCTCAGACTGCTTTCAAGTCGGTCAATAGTTATCCACTAATGGCCATACCCATGTTTGTGCTTGCTGGCAACCTGATGATGAAGGGGCAAATCGCTAACATCATGATCGAACTGGTTGGTAGCGTGGTTCGTGCGATCAAAGGGGGCTTGGCTCTTACCGTGCTGATTACCAGCGTGTTCTTCGCGGCGATATCAGGTTCGAGTGTGGCATCGGCAGCGGCCATCGGAGCTTCGACGGTCGAGGGCTTGAAGCGCGAGAGCTATCCTATTGGATTCTCGGCTGCGCTCGTTGCAGTCGGTGGAACCTTGGGTCTTATGATTCCACCCTCGCTTCTTTTCATCCTGATCGGTTCAATCGTTGGTATGCCAGTCGACAAGCTGTTCATCGCCGGCATAGTGCCGGGTTTGATGGAAGCGGTCTTGCTGATGATTGCTACGGTATATCTTGCCAAGCGGAACAACTATGGAACTAATGTGCGTCGTCCGGATTGGCGTGGTTTTGGCAAGCGCCTGCCTGCTGCTACCGCCGCATTGTCCATGCCAGCGTTGGTGCTAGGAAGTATTTACACCGGGTTTTTGACACCGACTGAGGTTTCAGCCTTTGCGGCAGCTTATGCGGCGCTGCTGGGTTTGTTCGTCTATCGAAGCATTACTGCCGGCAAGATGTGGAGTGTGGCTAAGGAGTCGCTGCTGCAAACGACGATGATCTTTACGGTCGTGATGGGCGGTAGTTTGGTAGGGTTCATGCTTGCGCGCATGGGGGTGTCGCAGCAATTGGTAAGTTACATCACCGATATGGGGATGAGCGCCTGGCAGTTCCTGCTGGTGGTCAACGTCGTACTTCTCATTCTCGGCATGTTTCTCGACGGCGTCACGCTGGTCGTTCTTACGGCGCCTTTGCTGTTTCCTATTGCCGGCGCACTTGGAATCGATCCTATTCACTTTGCAGTGATCATGGTGGCCAACGTTGAGATTGCGACGCTTACGCCGCCGATCGGGCTTAATCTTTTTGTTATGAGTGGTGTTGCAAAGATCCCCGTACATGAAGTTGCTCGCGGAGTTTTGCCCTTTTTTGGTGTCCGTATTATAGGTTTAATGCTTATTACATATATTCCAAGCATTTCGCTCGTTCTTCTTCGCTGAATAAGGAAATAAAGATCATGAACATTCAAGGCAAAACCTCTGCCGATACTAAAGACGATATGCCAATTGCGCAGACGTTCGCACGTTTTGCGAACCAGCTGAGAGATGGCGATATCCCTCAGTCGGTACGAGAGCGGGCACGATATCTGATTTTGGATGCGGTAGGTATCGCACTTGCATCTACACAGTATGAATTTGCCCATCGTACCCTTTCCGCGGCGAGCGAATTCGGTGATGGTGACAGTGATGTCATTGGTTTCGGTGTTCGTCTAGCCTTGCGTGATGCGGTTTTGATCAACGGATTGTTGGTACATGGCCTCGATTACGACGATACTCACACGCGTGGTGTGATCCATGCTACTGCGAGTTGTTTCCCGTGTGCACTTGGTGTCGCTGCGGCCAGCAAATTGTCGGGTCGAGAACTGGTTACCTCTTATGTGATTGGCGTGGAAGTAGCAGCACGACTCGGTTCCGTCGCAAAAGGCGGGTTTCATCAGACTGGTTTCCACCCCACCGGTCTTATCGGCACCTTTGCCTGTACGCTGATCGCAGGGCGGTTGCGCGGACTGAACGAGCGTCAGCTCGCCATGGCTCAGGGGATCGCCTTGTCGCTTGCATCTGGTAGCTTGGAATTTCTCCAAGATGGTGCCTGGACCAAGCGCATTCACCCTGGTTGGGCCGGTGCAGCGGGAATTACGGCTGCCGCGTTGGCGCGTAATGGATTTATTGGTCCGAAGGCGGTCTATGAAGGGCGGTTTGGTCTGTTCAATAGTCATCTCGGTGCGTTGGCTGAGCAGTGTGATTACTCGCTGGCAACCGAAGGGCTTGGGGAAACCTGGGAAGTATCGGCGGTGGCTGTTAAACCCTTGCCTGCCTGTCACTTCACGCATGCATGTGCGGATTCGGCGATTTTCTTGCACCATGAACATGATTTTGATCCCCGGGATATCGTCGCTGTACGTGCATTGGTCCCGGCTGAGGTCATCAAAACGGTGTGCGAGCCATTAGCCAACAAGCGAAAACCACAGAATAGTTATGATGCCCAGTTTAGTATCCCCTACGCGGTTGCTTCAGGTCTGGTGCGAGGTCGATTTGGACTGGCGGAGCTTGAACCAGAGTCGATCGCTGATCCAATCGTGCTAGAAGTGGCAAATAAGGTTGCCTATGAGGCTGATCCCGCATCAGCTTTTCCGAAGTACTACTCGGGCGAGGTGGTCGTGACCCTGCGGGATGGACGTGAGTTACGCCACCGTGAGCATGTCAATAGAGGTGCGTCGGATAGACCGCTCAGTGCCAGCGATATCATTTCCAAGTATCTTGAGAATGCGAGTATGGCGGTTTCCGAGGCGCGAGCAAAACAAATTCTTGAAACTGTTCTCGCATTGGACGATATTAAAGCCAATGAGTTTTCACGTAACCTGGGTGGTCGCGTCTAATCCATGAATCCTAATGAATAATGGAGTATGAAATGAACAACAACGTTGACCAGAGCAACGAACAGGAAAACCTGATTCTTGATATGATAAATAGATTTTTAGAGACGGAGGTGAGACCTTTTGTCAGACATTTTGATCATCAAGATATTTATCCGAGCGAGATTGTTGAAAAAATGAAGGAGATGGGGCTGTTTGGCTGTATCATCTCCGAAGAATATGGTGGTCTGGGACTGTCCACTTCCACCTATGCGAAGATCGTCGAATGTATTGCACGCACCTGGATGTCGCTGTCGGGCATCATCAATTCTCACTTGATCATGGCTTCAATCGTACAACGCCATGGCACACCTCAACAGAAAGAATACTTTTTGCCACGATTTGCTACTGGTGAATTGCGCGGTGGTGTTGGTTTGACTGAACCGGATGCAGGCACAGACCTTCAGGCTATCCGTACCGTTGCCAAACGCGAGGGGGACTATTACATAGTCAATGGTGCGAAGACTTGGATTACCAATAGCATGTATGGTAATTGCATCGCTTTGCTGGTCAAGACTGATCCAACCGCAAATCCACCTCATAAAGGGATGAGTCTTCTATTGGCTGAAAAAGGCCAAGGGTTTAAGGTCGTTCGAAAACTCGAGAAACTAGGTTATCGCGGAATCGATACTTGCGAACTAGTCTTCGAAGACTACCGTGTACCGGTCGACCGACTGATCGGCGGTATTGAAGGGGTCGGTCTTAAGCAGATCCTTTCAGGTCTCGAGTTAGGCAGGATCAACGTTGCTGCCCGTGGTGTCGGCGTTGCGCGTGCCGCGCTTGAAGAATCAGTGGCCTATGCCCAAGTGCGCAAGACTTTTGGTAAGCCGATCTGCGAACATCAAGCCATTCAACTCATGTTGGCTGAAATGGCAACGCGGGTCGAGGCGGCCCGCCTGCTTGTAGAGTCTGCAGCCAAGGCGTTCGACCGCGGGGAGCGTTGTGACATGGAAGCGGGCATGGCGAAGTACTTCGCGACAGAATCTGCTGTACGTAATTCAACGGATGCGATGAGAATTCATGGTGCATATGGGTACTCGAAAGAATATAATATTGAGCGCTACTACCGTGACGCACCGCTATTGGTCATCGGTGAGGGTACAAACGAACTGCAACGACTCATTATTGCTAAGCAATTGATCAAAAGGAATCCGGTATGAGTCTTCCTCTCGAAGGTATTCGCATTATTGCCGTAGAGCAATATGGAGCAGGGCCATTCGGTACTCAGCACCTAGCGGATTTGGGTGCCGAAGTCATCAAGGTGGAAAATCCTTCTGATGGAGGGGATGTGGGCCGCAGCGTTGGGCCGTATTTCTTCGCTCCTGGCGACAGTCATTTTCACCAGTCGTTCAACCGCAATAAGAAAAGTATTACGCTCGACATCAAAAAGCCTAAGGGGCAGGAAGTACTGCATGAGCTGGTCAAGAGTGCCGACGCGGTCTTCAATAACCTTCGCGGTGATCAGCCCGAAAAACTCGGTCTTATCTACGAAAAGCTAAAGGTATATAACCCAAAGATCGTTTGCGCTCATCTCTCGGCGTATGGGCGTAATGGCTCAAGGGTCACGTGGCCTGGATATGACTATCTGATGCAGGCTGAGGCAGGATATCTGTCCCTGACCGGCGAGCCTGATGGTCCTCCTGTCCGATTCGGACTGTCGATCATTGACATGATGACTGGAACAATGTCCGCGTTGGCGTTGATCTCGGGGGTGCTCAGCGCACGTGAAACAGGGATCGGGCGCGATATCGACGTTAGCTTGTTCGATGTTGCAATGCACAATTTGAGCTATGTCGGTACTTGGTATCTCAACGAGGGTGTCATTACTTCTCGTCTGCCGCGCTCAAGTCACCCGTCGTTGACACCCAGCCAGTTATACAAAACTAAGGATAGTTGGATATTCATTATGTGTAACAAGGAGAAATTCTGGGGTGTGCTTACCGAAGTGATCGGACGACCTGAGTGGGCGACTGATTCTCGTTTCGTGGACTTCAAGGCACGACTCGCACACCGGGATGAGTTGACAAAGCTACTGGATGAGGTTCTCAGTGGTGCGACCACGATGGAGTGGATGCAGAGATTCGCCGGCAAAGTACCAGCTGCGCCAGTATATGATGTTGCCCAAGCTCTTGACAACGAGTTCGTCCGGGAGCAGGGGATTATCGTAGACGTCCCACACCCTGTGCGTGGATCGATTAAGACTTTAGCATGCCCTATTCGGTGTCCGGGGGAGGTCTTGCCGACTCATCCTGCACCGAGGCTCGGTGCGGATACCCGTGAAATCCTTAAAGCGATTCGTGACGACGATGAATGGATCGCTACATTGGAATCGGAAAGGGTAATATGACGAATTCCTCTCCTAACTTGCTTGCGGCTGGTCAGCCTCGGTATCTGGTGTTGGCACAAGCTTTGATTGACGATATTCGTGTCGGTCGGTATCCAATCGGTAGCCTGTTGCCGAGCGAGAATGAGCTGTGTCAGCAGTTCAGCGTGAGTCGGCATACGGTACGCGAGGCGATTCGCCGGCTATTGGAACTCGGACTCGTCACACGTCAGCCAGGCGTAGGAACGAAGGTCAAGGCCACTCGGATCGCTTCACGCTACATACAGGCGAGTGAGAGTATCTCCGATCTGTTCCAGTATGTTCACGACGTGCGTTTGAAGATTTGTAGTAGCGAAGAGGTGTTCGCCGATGAACAACTGGCTGATCTTCTTGAATGTCAGGTCGGTCAGGCATGGCTTAAGGTGAGTGGTGAGCGCTATATTCCAGATCAGCAGTTGCCCTTGTCGCTCACAGATGTCTACATCGCTCGTCCGTATTACGGGGTCCTGGATGCGTTGGATGATCCTTCCGTGCCGATCTATTCAATCATCGAACAAAAGTACGGCGTGATGGTGGTCGAAGTTCGCCAAGAGATCAGCGCGGTTTTGATCGACGACACGGCAGCCTCTAGGCTCGGCACCATCTCCGGTGCGGCCGGACTTAGAGTCGTGCGCAAGTACTTCGCGACGAACGGCGAGCTTTTTGAGGTGGCGGTCAACCTTTACCCAGGTGATCGTTTTAGCTATTCGACCACACAGCGCCTCGCTCGTTTCGATGGAGCTGACTCGCAGTGAAACCTTCCCTTGTAGCGGGCCTGATGCCTCTCTTGATGACGTTAGGGATTCAGGCACTCGTTTCTATGGCCTCGTTGACGCCGCCGGTACTTGCGCCTGTGGCCGCAGCTGAAATTGGCATGCCGGTATCGATGATTGGCTTATTCGTTGGGCTGGTGTACATCGGCAGTATGCTGTCTAGTCTGGGCAGTGGTGATCTGATCAAACGCTTCGGTGCGATTAGGGTCAGTCAGTTTTGTCTCATCTTGTGCGCGTCCGGACTTGCTCTTGCGACCATAGGAGTTCCGTGGGCCATTGTGTTAGGCGCGCTACTTATCGGGTTTGGTTATGGTCCGGTGACGCCTGCGAGTAGCCACGTTTTGGCTCGAACTACGCCTGCAAAGCGAATGGGTGTAGTGTTTTCATTGAAGCAAACCGGTGTGCCATTGGGTGGCATGATGGCTGGCGCGCTGGTGCCCACGATGGTATTGCTTGCCGGATGGCGTGGAGCAGCTTGCGCCGTGGCCTTGTTCTGTGTGGCCATGACGGTTGTGACACAAGCTATTCGTATGGAATTGGATGCCGATCGTGATTCCAGCAGACGAATTTCGCTTAGTGGCGCACTCGGTCCGTTGAGAATGGTCTTCGCCTACAAACCTATTCGAGATTTGGCGATATGTTCATTTTTCTTTAGTGCGATGCAATTGTGCTTGACAACTTTCCTTGTGACCTATCTTACCAAGGAGTTCGGTTTTCCTCTGATTACAGCCGGACTGGTTTTGTCAGTGGCGCAGGCGGCGGGAATCGTTGGTCGCCTGCTATGGGGTTGGGTGGCAGATCACTGGATTGCCCCGCGCGTCTTACTCAGCCTCCTTGCATTAGGCATGGGTTCCTGTGCGCTGTTACTGGCAATCTTTGCGCATGGGTGGTCATTTGCCTGGGTGCTCGTTCTGGGCGCTACCTTCGGCGGAATGGCTATTGGTTGGAACGGGGTTTATCTTGCGGAAATCGCACGTCTTGCGCCAGCTGGGCAAGCCGGGACGATAACGGGTGGTGCATTGTTCTTGACCTATGCCGGTGTGGTCGCTGGACCGCCATTGTTTGTTGGGATTGTATCCCTGACTGGCGAACATGCGAGCGGATTTGTTGTATTTGGGACGACTATTATGCTGATTGGCTTGATGCTGATGTTCACGCGTCTGCAGAGGACTGATTCTCCAATAGATCGTAAGGTGTGACGAAGGAATATCCAAGAGGAGATTGTGGTGTTTGTACGTTCTTATCTGTTCGTCCCCGGGGACCGTCCGGAGCGGTTCGACAAAGCGGTTTCATCGGGTGCTGACACTGTGATCCTCGATCTTGAGGATGGAGTATCGCCTGAACACAAAAGCATAGCCCGTGATGCGATTCGCGAGTGGCTAGCTCGTGGTGGTAAGGCCTGTATCAGAATCAATGGTGTCGACACTGAATGGTACGAGGAAGATTGTCGCCTTTTGAACATGGCGTCGATACTCGCTGCGCTGCTCCCGAAGGCAGAGGCGGTGTTCGAGCTTTCCGACTTCGTGAATCGCGTGCCTGCGGGTATGCCCGTTATACCGCTGATCGAATCTGCATTGGGTTTGTGGAAGGTATTTGAACTGGCGCAGGTACCAGGGGTGACTCGTTTGGCATTCGGTTCGGTCGACTTTCAGCTGGATACCGGAATAGAAGATGAGGAGAATGGTTTGCTTTATGCTCGCTCTCGTATCGTTCTTGCATCGGCGGCGGCGAGGCTCGAGTCACCAGTAGACGGCGTGACTGTAGCTATCGACGACTTGGAGCGTTTGGCTCGTGACGTGTCATTTGCACGAAAACTCGGATTCGGTGCCAAACTGTGTATTCATCCCCGGCAGGTGGCGGTGGTGAACGAGGGCTTTTCTCCCAGTGACGAAGATCTACAATGGGCGAGATTGGTGGTCGATGCGGCCGCGAGATCGGGGGGATTCGGTGCAATTCGCCTGAATGGGAAACTGATCGATCGCCCGGTGATCGAACGGGCAAAGCGTATGCTGGAGGGCTCACGATGAGCACAAATTATTCGGCAGTCGAAACAGTTCAAATAATAAATGATGAATATGAATTAATTGTACAAAAACTTCCACTCAATAACGCTCGAATCATCGAGTTGGGTTGTGGAGATGGGACGATGAGTTGCCGCTTGGCCGAACGAGCGGGCGTGCGAGAGATCGTCGCGCTTGAGGTTGACGAGGCGCAACTTGCCCGTAATCTTGCGAAGGATCGACCAGCATCGATCACGTTTTGTCGAGGCGCAGCAGAAGCCATCAATGAACCAGATGAGAGTTTTGACCATGCGATGATGCTTAAGTCGCTGCATCATGTTCCGGTCGATATGATGGATCGGGCCTTGGAAGAAATCCATCGTGTCTTACGCCCCGGGGGACTGTTATATGTCTCTGAGCCTGTCTTCGAAGGTGAATTTAATGAGATTATGCGTTTGTTTCATGACGAAAAAATCGTTCGTGAAGCGGCTATCGCAGCGATGGAGCGTTCCTGCGATAAGGGTTTGTTCGAACGAATAGAACAGATATATTTTCTTACGCCAATCACTTTTATTGACTTTGACGATTTCGAGCGCAGGATGATGAATCCTTCCCACACAAAGCTCGAGATTAGTCCGGTTATAAAAGAACGAGTACGAACCTTATTTGATTCTTACATGGGACAGTCAGGGGTGCGATTCGATCGTCCAATGCGAGTGGATCTTTTGCGAAAAAAAACTTACGTTTGACGGTACGTGGTTCTAGATGTCAGGTCCCGGACGATTGCGTGGTATTTTTATGAAAAGTTCCGGTTTTTCTTTGTACCATCTTTTCATGGCTTCGACGGGGGTGATGTGTCCCAGGGCCTTCTGGGGGATGTGATGATTGTACAACAGCCAGACGTAGCGCTGAATCGTCGCCTCCAACGAGGCTCGGCTGTCGAAGCGGTGGGTGGCAAGCACTTCGCTGATGCGGTCGTTGAGCCATTCGACCATGCCGTTCGTCTGCGGGCGTCGAGGTTTGGTCAGCCGATGTTCGATGCCGAGCGCCTGGCACGGTTCATCGAAGGCATGCGTTCCCGTAGGAGTACGCTCGCCGCGAGTGATGAAGCGGTCGGTGAACTCCTTGCCGTTGTCGGCGGGAATCGTACGCAGGCGAAAGGGGGCGGCCTCGAGGAGCGAGCGCAGGAAGGCGCCGGGCGTTGGCGGCCGTCTTCTCCGGGTAGATGGCGTTGAGCTCCCAACGCGTGGCTCGGTCGATCGCCACGAAAAGGTAGCGGCGCTTGTCCTCGTCAGGGGGCGACCCGGTGTCGGCCTCAGTGCCTTGCGGAACAACGGAGTCCCGTGCAGCCGTTCAACCATGCCCGATGCGCTCCCACTTCTCTTTGAAGCATTCTCGGTCGTAGCTAATTGGTTGAAGCCAGAATGAAACACGGCCATCTTTCTCGCCTCGGTGGGCAAGTTCTTTTACCTCGGACGGTAGGAGGATAAAGGCAGACGGGGACGAAGTGACTTTGTTCACAATGACCCAGACATCGCCCATGACCTTTTCCAAGGACGTGCCAAGGGGAACGGGGGATCGCTTGCTCAGCGCCTTGACCTGAATGGCGAGCTTGCGGGTTGCGTCCCGACTGTAGGCGATGATGTCGACGCCACGGGCGTTCCGTGCCGTGGGCATAACGTTCCACCCGAGCAGCGAGAGGTGGTAGCAACAGTAGTAGAGGCCGGCGTTGCCGGTGAGCTGAGAATCAAGCGCCATGTAGTGAGGTCCAACGTGGAGGTCACCGGCGCTGCGTGGTTTTATCGCGCAGCGTCTGGTACCTGACAAAAGAAGAACGCCGCGGTGATTCGACCTCGTCGCCTCACTGCGCGCGTCCGCTGCCTCCCAGCAACACCGCCACCGCCTTCTTGCTTCCGGCGCGATGCGCTGCCGTCTGCTGCTTCGTCGTGGCAAGCACGGCGCCGGCCTTGGGTTCGTAGGGCCGGGAGAAGTCGAAACCGTCGGGGGCGCGTCCGCTGCGCTCGGCGCTGCGACGGCGGGTGGGTTCGGCGCGGCGCTCGCGGGGCGGGGGTTCCAGCGTTTCGGCGGGAATGGGGCGGCCGAGCATTTTTTCGATCGCCTGCAGCCGCTCCTCTTCGCTCGCATCGACGAGCGAGATCGCCAAGCCTTCATGTCCGGCGCGGCCGGTACGTCCGACGCGGTGCACGTAGTCTTCGGGGTTGGGGGGCAGGGCGTAGTTGATGACGAAGGGCAGTTCTTCGATGTCCAGCCCCCGGGCGGCGACGTCGGTGGCCACGAGCACCCGCAGCGAGCCGTTCTTGAAGGCTTCTAGCACCTCGAAACGCTGCTGCTGGGATTTGTCGCCGTGGATCGCCTCGGCCTGAATGCCGCGCCGCTGCAGGAGCGAGGCGAGCCGTCCGCAGGCGATCTTGGTGTCGACGAAGACGAGCGCCTGGCCGGGGTGGCGCTGCAGCAGTTCGACGAGCGCTTCGCGCTTGTGTGCGGCCTCGCAGCGCACGACACGGTGCGTGATGGTCTCGCTCACCGTGTTGCGCCGCGCGACTTCGATCGTTTCCGGATCGCGTAGCAGCTGTTGGGCGAGTTTCTTGATTTCGGGCGAGAAGGTGGCCGAGAAGAGCACGGTCTGGCGTTGCTGCGGCAAGCGCTCCATGATGCGGCGGATGTCGGGCATGAACCCCATGTCCAGCATCCGGTCGGCTTCGTCGAAGACGAGGAATTCGACCTGGTTGAGCTGGATGGTCTTCTGTTCGAGGTGATCGAGCAGCCGTCCCGGCGTGGCCACGACGATCTCCACGCCGCGGCGCAGTTCCTCGATCTGGGGTTTGATATCCACACCGCCGTAAATCGCCGCGGCACGCAGCGGCAGATGTTTGCCGTACTGGCGCACCGATTCATAGACCTGCAACACCAGCTCGCGGGTGGGAGCGAGCACCAGCGCGCGCACGGGATGGCGGGCGGGGCTCGCCGAAGTGTTGGCGTGGGGCGCGAGGCGCTGCAGCAGCGGCAGGGTGAATCCGGCGGTCTTGCCGGTGCCGGTCTGGGCGGCGCCGAGCAGATCCTTGCCGGCGAGGATGCGCGGGATGGCTTGGGCCTGGATCGGCGTGGGTTCGGTGTAACCGAGGTCGTTGACGGCGGCAAGCAGTTCGGGCAGAAGCCCAAGCTCAGAGAAGGTCATCAGAGGTCGTGCGCTCCAGAAACGGAAGAAAATGGCAAAGACAAGAAATTATACGCCGGCATCGGGCGATCGGCGGCGAACTCAAGCCAAGGCTCGGGCAAAGACGGTGACTTCCTCGCGGTCGTGGTAGAGCTGCTTGCAACGCAGCTCGATGCCGCCGGCCTCGCGCGTGAGCCGCTGTAGCCGCTTGCGGGCGTCTTCTAGCGCTTCGAGGCGTTTTTTCATCGGCAGTTTCAGGTTGAAGAGGGCGTAGCGGCACAGGCGTTGGGCAAACCAGCGACCGACGAGCTCGGCGATGCGGCTGGGTTGCTCCACCATGTCGCACAGTAGCCAATCGACGCGACCGCGCGGGCGCCAGGTAAACCCGTCGGCGCGCTGCCAGTCGACGAGCTCCGAGGCGAGGAGCCGCGCATCCAGTCGGCCGTTGTCGATCGCGCTCACGCGCAATCCCCGCTGGACCATCTGCCAGGTCCAGCCCCCCGGGGCGGCGCCCAGATCCACGGCTTTCGTGCCGGGGCGCAGCCAGCGAGCACGTTCGTCTTCGTCGAGCAGCACGAGGAGCGCTTCGGCGAGTTTGAGCGCCGATCGGCTGGGGGCTTCCGCCGGCAGGCGCAGCCGCGGAATGCCGTTTTCCCAGGGAGAGAGGAGCGCGGCGGGAGCATTACCCAAAAAGGCTTCGCGCGAGGAAGGGAAGAAGACGACGAGCACGTCGCGGGCGCGCTCGGCGAACTTGCCGGCCTCGGCGAGCGCCGTTTCGAGGTGCGGCCGCAGGCGGCGGCAGAAACCGGAGAGGGGGCGTCCTTCGTCGCTATCGGGAAAGGCGAGACGCAGGGCGGAGAACCGCGTGCGGGGGTGATGGTGCACGACGTTCTTGAGCAAGGGGCGTACCCGATCGCGCTCGGGCAGCGTCAGGCGATCGAACCAGGGCAGGCACTCGCGGGCGAAGACGAGCTCGCGCCAGGAGGGCAGGGAAATCTCGTCCGGCAGCGGGGCACGGGCATCCAGCAGCACGTAGCCGCTGCGCGCCTGTACCGTCAATTCGGCAGGGACGCCTTGGGCCTCGGCCCAGCGGCGCAGTTCGGCGGCGGCCTCGGGCTCGAAACCTGGGCGGGTGAGGGCGATCAACCCTTGCGGCGGGGAATGCATGGCGTACACTACGAACGAAATGGCAATGATACCGCGGCGTGCCGGCAGCGGCGCGCTTTTCGACGAAGGAGAGAACGGGCATGGAGTATCGCACGCTGGGAGAGGGTGCCTTGCAGGTGTCGGCGATCTGCATGGGGACGATGACTTTCGGGGAACAGAACGACGAGGCACAAGCGCACGCGCTGCTCGATCGCGCTTGGGAAGCGGGGATCAATTTCTACGACACGGCGGAGATGTACCCCGTGCCGGCGCGCGCCGAAACCTACGGGGCGACGGAGCGTATTCTTGGCACCTGGCTCAGGCGCAAGCCGCGCGATCGGGTGATCCTCGCCACCAAGGCGGCAGGGCCGGCGCGCAGTCTCGATTGGATCCGCGGTGGTCCCGGCGGGTTCGACGAGCGTAATCTGCGCGAGGCGATCGAAGGCAGCCTGCGGCGCTTGCAGACCGATTACGTCGATCTCTATCAGCTGCACTGGCCGGATCGCAACCAGCCGATGTTCGGACAATGGCAGTTCGATCCGGACAAGGAGCGACCGACGGTGCCGATCCGCGCCCAGCTCGAGGCACTGGCCAAGTTGGTCGAGGAAGGGAAGGTCCGCTACGTCGGCGTCTCGAACGAACATCCCTGGGGCGTGATGCAGTTCGTGCGCCTGGCCGAAGAGCATGGTTTGCCGCGTATCGTCTCGATCCAGAACGCTTATCACCTGATGAACCGGACGTTCGAATATGGGTTGGAAGAAGTCTGTTTCCGCGAGCGCGTGGGACTGCTCGCCTACTCGCCGCTTGCGTTTGGCCTGTTGAGCGGCAAGTACCTCGCCGATCCCCACGCCGAAGGGCGTCTGACGCGCTTTGCCAACTTCGGGCAACGCTATGCCAAACCCAACGTCCAGCCGGCGGTCGAGGCCTACGCCCGGTTGGCGCGTGAGCTGGGAGTGAGCCCGGCCACGCTCGCCTTGGGTTGGGTCTATCACCGACGCTGTGTGACGAGCACCATCATCGGGGCGACTCGCCCCGAGCAGCTGGAGGAAAATCTCCGGGCCTGGGATTGGCGCCCGAGCCCGGAGGTGCTCGCGCGCATCGATGAAATCCACCTGCGCTATACGAATCCGGCGCCTTGAGAAGGTCCGGACACTAGCGACCCAGTGGTGCGGTCGTGGGCGGTGGTGTTCCGGGAGCCGGAGCGCCGGGCGCGCTTTCCGGCTTGGGGATGATGGGCTGCGAGCGTTTGAGCGGTTCGGTGGGGACGAACACCGGGGGTACTTCGCGCAGGTTGTTCTGCAGCATGTAATCGTTCATTTCCCGCCATCCCTCGAAGATCGCCGACTTCGAGGCGTTGGGGTTGAGGGCATAGCAATCTTCGAGCGAGCGTCCGGCGTGCCGGCAGGCGGCCCCGATCGCCCTGGCCTCCGCTTCGGCCTTCTTGGCGTCGTTGAGGCCGATGGCGTCGTAGAAGGCATCGCAGCCGGACAGCGATGCGGCCAGAAGGAGCAGCAAGGGCAGGGATCGGCGGAGCATCGAGTCCTCCTCGCGGGAGCGAATGGAATCATTAACGGCATGGCCGCGGAAAACTTTATGCCTGCGCGCCGTCAAGTGCGAGAGTATGGATTTTTTTCGGGGAATTGGCTACAATTCCGCCCTTCAGGAGAGGTACCGAAGCGGTCATAACGGCGCCGACTCGAAATCGGATGGCCGGGTAAAACCGGCACGCGGGTTCGAATCCCGCCCTCTCCGCCAGGTTTCATCGGCAATGCCGCAAGGCGTGTGGAACCGGTTTACAGTGAATGGTTTTTTTGCTACCATGCGTGCTCTTCTGCCGGGGGTATAGCTCAGTTGGTAGAGCGCTTGCATGGCATGCAAGAGGTCAGCGGTTCGACTCCGCTTACCTCCACCAGAGAAAACGGTTGTGCGGGTCCCCATCGTCTAGAGGCCTAGGACACCGCCCTTTCACGGCGGTAACCGGGGTTCGAATCCCCGTGGGGACGCCAGGTTCATGAGTGCGGAGTGGTAGTTCAGTCGGTTAGAATACCGGCCTGTCACGCCGGGGGTCGCGGGTTCGAGTCCCGTCCACTCCGCCAGGAATACCGCAGGTGCTTCGTCGGGGGTGTAGCTCAGTTGGTAGAGCGCTTGCATGGCATGCAAGAGGTCAGCGGTTCGATTCCGCTCACCTCCACCAGGGAAACGGTTTTACGGGTCCCCATCGTCTAGAGGCCTAGGACACCGCCCTTTCACGGCGGTAACCGGGGTTCGAATCCCCGTGGGGACGCCAGGTTCATGAGTGCGGAGTGGTAGTTCAGTCGGTTAGAATACCGGCCTGTCACGCCGGGGGTCGCGGGTTCGAGTCCCGTCCACTCCGCCAGTTCTTCCAAAAAAGCGGGCTTCGTGCCCGCTTTTTTGCGTCTACGCGCACCCCGCTGCTGGGGAAACGCTGAAGAAATGAGCGAGCGGGATGAAGCGCAAGGCGCACGGAGCGCAGCGACCGAGACATATCAAGCAGATAGGCGAGGGAGCGAGCACCGCGCAACGCAGCGATTCGCCCGCGCAGCCAATTATTCAGCGTTTCCCCAAGGTCTCTTGCATGGTCACCAATGACCCTTTATGCTCTTGGGGACGGTCGGCGCAACCGCCGGGGCGGGGAATGGGAGATGGACGATGGGCGAGGGGGCGGGCAAAGCGGACTCCGGCGCGGGATTCCTGATTTTTCATGGCAACCGGGTGGAAAACTTGCGCCAGCTGGCGGTGACCTGGCTGGGACGGGAGCCGCTGCCGCCGCTCGTGCCGGAGTGTTTCCTCGTGCAGGGCAACGCCATGGCGCAGTGGCTGCGGCTCGCGCTGGCTGCGGGGGCCAACGAAGGGGGCTATGGCGTGGCGGCGGCGCTGGAGTTTTCCTTGCCCTCGACCTTCCTGTGGCGCTGTTACCGGGCCGTGCTGGGGGCGGAAGCGGTGCCGGAGCGCTCGCCCTTCGATCTGCCCTTGCTGCGTTGGCGCTTGCTGCGCTTGCTGGGATCACTGCCGGAGGATCCGGTCTATGAGCCGCTGCGCCGTTTCCTCGCGGAAGAAACGCAAGCCGAGGAGCAAGCGCCGGGTGAGGAGCTGCGGCGGCAGGTGCGCGTGGAGCGGGCGATGCGCAAGCGCGATCAGTTGGCCGGGCGCATCGCCGAGCTGTTCGACCAGTATCAGGTCTATCGTGCCGACTGGCTGCAGGCTTGGGGCGCAGGTCGGGACGTGCTGCGCGACGCGCACGGCACGGAATCGCCGCTCGAGGAGGGGCAGCGCTGGCAGGCGGCGCTGTGGCGCCTGTTGTGTGCCGACGTGGCGCGTACCGAGCCGGGCGCCGAGCGCACGGCGCGCTCGAGCGTGCACTCGGCCTTTCTCGAAGCGGTCGGAACCTGGCAAGGCCCGCCCCCGCCGGGACTGCCACAGCGGCTCGTCGTCTTCGGGATTTCGAGCCTGCCGCAGCAGTGGGTGGAGGCCTTGGCGGCGCTGGGGCGCTGGATTCCGGTGCTGCTCTTCGTGCATAACCCTTGCCGTTACCATTGGGCCGACGTGGTCGATGGGCGCGAGCTATTGCGGCAGCAGGAGAAATGGCGTCGGCGCCGGCGGCGGCGTGAGGGGCAGCCGGATTCCATTCCGGAAGCGGAACTCCATCGCCATGGTCATCCCTTGCTTGCGGCCTGGGGCAAGCAGGGAAGGGATTTCATCGCCCTGCTCGACGAGTTCGACGAGGAGGCGGTGCGCCAGCGCTACGCGGGGAAGGTGGAAGGAAACGGCGGACGGCTCGACTGGTTCGAGGCGCCCGAAGCAACGAACACTTTACTGCAGCAACTGCAGGAAGACATCCTCGAATTGCGTCCCCTTGCCGAGACGCGGGAACGATGGCCGGGCGTGGATCTCGATCACGACCGTTCCCTCGTCTTTCACGTGGCGCACGGCCCGCAGCGGGAAGTGGAGGTGCTGCACGATCAGCTGCGCGCGGCTTTCGACGAGGACCCGACCCTGCGCCCCGACGAGGTGATCGTCATGGTGCCGGACATCGAGGTCTATGCGCCACACATCGAGGCGGTGTTCGGTGCGATCGAACCCGAGGATCCGCGCCACATTCCGTTTTCGCTCGCCGATCAGGGGCTGCGTGCGCGCGACCCGCTGCTGCAGGGGCTGGAGCCCTGCTCGATCTGCCGCAGGGGCGGGCACGGGTGGGGGATGTGCTCGATCTCTTGGACGTGCCGGCACTGCGCCGGCGATTCGGGATCGACGACGAGGCGCTGCCGCGTCTGCGTTCCTGGGTCGAGGGGGCGCAGATCCGCTGGGGACTGAATGGGGATCATCGGCGCGACCTGGGCTTGGGCGAGCAGGGGGGAGGGGAGTGGCTCGAGCAGAATTCCTGGCGATTCGGTCTTGAGCGCATGCTCTACGGCTATGCGGCGGGTGATGCGCCGGCCTGGAGGGGGGTCGAACCTTTCGACGAGGTCGGGGGGCTGGAGGCGGGCCTCGTCGGTCCGCTGGCGGATGTGCTCGAGGCCTTGGAGACGGCGCGTCGTCAGCTGCGCGAGCCGCTCACGCCTTCCGAGTGGGGCGAGCGGCTGCAGGCGCTGCTCGCACGCTTTTTTGCCGCCGGGGACGACGAGGAAACCGTTACCCTGATGCGGCTGGAGACCGCCCTGCAGGACTGGGTGGAAGCGTGCGCCGCGGCGGGGCTGGAGGAGCGTTTGCCGCTGGCGGTGGTGCGCGAACCGTGGCTGGAGCGTTTGGAGGAACAGGGCCTGTCGCAGCGTTTCTTTGCCGGGCGGGTGATTTTTGCCACCCTCATGCCGATGCGGGCGATCCCGTTTCGGCACGTCTATCTGCTGGGGATGAACGACGGAGATTATCCGCGCGCGCGCGTGCCTTCCGATTTCGACCTCATGGCGCGCAATTATCGTCCGGGGGACCGCTCGCGGCGCGAGGACGATCGCTATCTCTTCCTGGAAGCATTGCTGTCGGCGCGCGAGCGCCTCTACGTTTCCTGGGTGGGGCACCGCATCACCGACAATGCGCCGCAGCCGCCTTCCGTGCTGGTGGCCCAGCTGCGCGAGCACCTGGCGGCGGGCTGGACGGGGCATCGGGCGGGAAAGAAAGAGCCCGTGCAAGGGGAGGATCTGCTGGCGGCGCTCACGACCGAGCATCGGCTGCAACCGTTCAGTCCGGCCTATTTCCCGCCCGAATCGGCGCCGGGGGCGCTCTTTACCTATGCCCGCGAATGGCGTGCGCGACGTGAGGCAGAGCCCCGTGTTCCTTCCAAGCCGTTACAACCGCCCGTGCTCGAGGAGCCGCTGCGAGTGCGGGAGCTCGCGCAGTTCCTGCGCCATCCGGTACGGTCCTTCCTGCGCGATCGACTCGGCGTCTTCCTCGAACTGGACGATCCGGGCAGCGAGGAGGCCGAGCCGTTCGCGCTCGATGGTTTGACCCTGTGGAGCCTGCGCCAGGAAGTGATCGACGCGCAGCGGGTGGCCCTGCGGCAGGGACGGGACGTGGCCGCGGTGCGAAGGGCGGCGATCGGCCGCATCCGTCGGCGCGGCGTGCTGCCTGCCGGGGAGATGGGAACGCTGTGGGCGGCAGAACTCGAGGAGGGGATGGACGAGCTCTTCGCGCGCTATCAGGAAGCGCTGACGCCTTGGCCGCTGGAGCACGCAGGCGGCGAGGAGGTGCGCTTTGCCGCCGACGGTCTGGAGCTTGCCGACTGGCTGGGGGACTGGCGCGGCAACGATGAGGGCGAACGGGCGCGGGTATTGATCTCGCCGAGCGAGCTCGTGAAAGACGGCAAATACCGCCCGGATCGGCTGGCGGGCTACTGGGTACAGCATCTGGCGGCCAATGCCGGGGCCGGGCCGACGTGGACGGTGGTCTTGAGCCGCGTGGGGGACTACACTTTTGCCCCGCTTGGGGACGCGGCAGCCGAACCGCTCGCGGCGCTGCTGCGCGCCTGGGCCGAGGGCATGTGCCGGCCGCTGCCCTTTGCGTTCCAGGCGTCGCTGGCGTGGCGGAAAGCGTGGTGTAAAGCGCCGAACAAAGGCGAGGAAGAGGCGTGGGAGGCGGCGCGCAAGGCGTACGAAGGCAACGGGTGGACGGACGGCGAGCGCGACCAGGACCCCTACCTGGCGCGCGCCTGGCCGAGGTTTGTCGACTTGCGCGCGAGCGGCGGGTTCGCGCACTGGGCCGAGGTGCTGCTCGGGCCTTTGCTGCAGTACGTGGAGGCCACCAAGGAAGGGAAAAAAGGAGCGCAGGCGTGACGGAAGATGCGAATGAGGTAGATCTGCTGCGTTTTCCCCTGTGGGGCAGCCGCCTGATCGAGGCGAGCGCCGGTACCGGCAAGACGTATACCATCGCCGCACTCTACGTGCGCCTGGTGCTGGGGCATGGCGGAGCGGGGGCGTTTTGCCGTCCGCTCACCCCGCCCGAGATTCTGGTGGTGACCTTCACCGAGGCGGCCACCAAGGAGTTGCGCGAGCGCATCCGCCGGCGCCTGAGCGAGGCGGCGCGCTGGTTCGGCCATCCGGCCGGGGAGGAAATCCCCGAATGGGTGGATGAGTTCCTGCGCGCATTGCGCGCCCAATATCCCGAACAGGATTGGCCGGGATGCGAGCGCCGGCTGCAGGCTGCGGCCGAATGGATGGACGAGGCGGCGGTCTCGACCATCCACGGCTGGTGTCACCGCATGCTGCGCGAGCACGCGTTCGACAGCGGCAGCCTCTTCAGCGAGACGCTGGAGACGGAGACGGAGGACCTGTTGCTCGAGGCGGTGCGCGATTACTGGCGCGAGTTCTTCACGCCGCTGCTGGCCGAATCGTTGGCGCTGCTGCGCGGCTGGTTTGCTGCGGATTTCACGCCGGAAGGGATGCAGCGGCGCTTGAGCCGCCTGCTGCCGCTCGCCGCGGATCTGGAAGGGGAGAGCGGGCCGGCGGAGGTGACGGCGGAAGTCCTGCGGCAATGGGGGGAGGCGAAGGCGCCGTGGGAGAAATGGGTGCCCGCGTTGCAGGCCCTCTTTGATGAGGCGCGCAATCGCAAGGAGCTCGACGGGCGGAAATTGCGCGCCAATATCGTACAGAACTGGTTGGCGGCGCTGGCTCGGTGGCGCGACGACCCGTTGGCGGAGGCGCCGGATTTGTCCGAAGCGGCTTGGAATCGTTTGACGCGCGCGGGTTTGGACGAGGCGTGGAAGAGCGGCGAGCCACCCGGGCATGAGGCGATCGACGCGCTGGAAAACCTGCGCTCACGGCTCGAACGGCTGCGCGAGCAGGGCAAGGCGAGCGTCCTTGCACATGCGGCGCGCTGGGTGGCGCAGCGTTTTGCCGTGCTGCAGCGGCGGCGGGCGCAGCTGGGATTCGACGATCTGCTCACCCGTCTCGACGAGGCGCTGCGCGGACCCAACGGCGAGCGGCTCGCCGCGCGCATCCGACAGTCTTTCCCCGTGGCCTTGATCGACGAATTCCAGGACACCGACCCGGTACAGTACCGCATCTTCGAGGCGGTCTATGCGCCGCAGAAGAACGACCCTCAGACTGCACTCATCCTCATCGGCGACCCCAAGCAGGCGATCTACGCCTTTCGCGGCGCCGACATCTACACCTATCTCGAAGCGCGCCTGGCCTGCGACGGGCGGCGCTACACCCTGCGGCGCAATTTCCGTTCGACCCCGGCGATGGTGGAGGCGGTCAATCGCGTCTTTCTCAACGCGCAGGAAAAGAACGAGGCCGGTGCCTTTCTCTTCAAAATCTCGGAAGAGGAGGATCTCCTGCCTTTCCTGCCGGCAACCGCCCAGGGACTTAACGAACGGTTCGTGTGTGAGGGGCAGGAGCCGCCGGCGCTCGTGGCGTGGTGGGTGGCGGAAAACGAGGATGCGAGTCAGGCGATCAAGGTGACGGTGTATCGAGAGCTGGTCGCCCACGGCTGCGCCGAGGAAATCGTGCGCCTGCTGCGGCTGGGGCGGGAAGGGCGGGCGGGGTTCGTCGATTCGAGCAAAGGGACGATGCGGCCGGTGAGGGCTGCCGACGTGGCGGTGCTGGTGCATACGGGCGAAGAGGCCAAGCTGGTGCGGGCGGCGCTCGCGCGGCGCGGTGTGCGCAGCGTCTATCTCTCCGAGCGCAGCTCTGTGTTCGCGAGCCCCGCCGCGGCCGACCTGCAGCGTTGGCTCGAGGCCTGTGCCGAGCCGCAGAACGACGCGCGCCTGCGCTCGGCCCTGGCGAGCGCCACGCTCGGGCGATCATGGGCAGAAATCGAGTCGCTGGAGCGCGACGTCCTCGCCTGGGAAACGGAGGTTGCGCGCTTTCTCGCTTATCGCGACTTGTGGCGGCGGCAAGGGGTGTTGCCCATGCTGCGCCGCCTGATGCACGACTTCGACGTGCCTGCGCGCTTGCTCGCCGGGGAGACGCCCGACGGCGATAGCGGCGAGCGGCGGCTCACCGACCTGCTGCATTTGAGCGAGCTCTTGCAGAAGATGAGCCGGGGGTTGGACGGTGAACATGCCCTCATCCGCGCCTTGGCCGAGGCGCGCCAGGATGGCGGACAGGGCGCCGAGGAGCGGCAGCTGCGCCTGGAGAGCGACGAGGCACTCGTCAAGGTGGTGACGGTGCACAAGGCGAAGGGGCTGGAGTATCCCCTCGTGTTTCTGCCGTTTGCCTGTTCTTGCCGGCCGGTCGGGAAAGACGATTTTCCTCTCGTCTGGCACGACGAAGCGGGTCGGCGTCGGGTGTCGCCCGTCGTCGACGAAACGGCGCTCGTCCGCGCCGAGCGCGAGCGCCTGGCCGAAGACGTGCGCAAGCTCTACGTGGCGCTCACCCGGGCGCGGTTTGCCACCTGGATCGGCGTGGGGGCGCTGGAGAATCTGCCCGCGAGCGCCATGGGCTATGCCCTGGGCGTGCGGCAGGGCGATTCCCCGGCTCAGGTGCGTGCGGCGCTGGAAGCGCTCGCCGAAGGGTGCGATTCCCTCGCCGTCGCGCCCTTGCCGGTACCGGGCGAGGACCGCCTGCCGGCGGACGGGGAAGGGATCGCCCTGGGCCCGGCGCGCACGCCGCGGCGCCGTCTCTTCGCACCGTGGGCGATCTCCAGCTATTCGGGATTGCGCGGCGCGCTCGCGGCCGACCCGCAGACACCGGACGAAGCCAAGGCGCGCGAGCTCGTTCATGCGCCCCGCGCGGAGCCGACGGGAGCGGCGACGGGGATCCATGCCCTGCCGCCGGGGGCAGCGACCGGCACCTTCCTCCACGGCCTGCTCGAATGGGCGGCGCAGCAGGGGTTCGACGCGGTGTGCGCCGACGGAGGGGTGCGGCTGCGCGATCAGGTGGCACGGCGCTGCGCGGTGCGCGGCTGGACGACGCACGTCGACATGCTCACCGACTGGCTCCTGACGGTGATGCAGGCCGATCTGCCTTTGCCGGGTGGGGGAACGTGCCAATTGGCCGCATTATCCGATTATCTGCCGGAGATGGAATTCTGGTTCTCGGTGCCCGAGACCCGCATCGAGGCGCTGGATGCTCTGGTGCAGCGGCACACCTTGCAGGGAGCGGATCGCCCGAGGCTGACGCCGGGGCGGATCAAGGGCATGATCAAGGGGTTCATCGACCTCGTTTTCTGCCGGGAGGGGCGCTATTACGTGCTCGACTACAAGTCCAACGTCCTGGGGGCGACGGATTCCGCCTATGGGTGGGCGAACCTGGAGGCGGCCGTGCTCGAGGGGCGCTACGACCTGCAATATGCGCTCTATCTGCATGCCTTGCACCGGCATCTGCGCGTGCGCTTGCCCGATTACGATCCGCAGCACCATCTGGGCGGCGCGGTGCTGCTCTTCCTGCGCGGCATCCACGACGAACCCGGCAAAGGCGTGTTTTTCGCGCAGGCGGAGGCACCGCTGCTCGATGGGCTCGACGCCTTGCTCGATGGCCCAGGCGGGAGACTGACATGAGTGAGACAGACCTGCGCGACGATCTGGCGCGCTGGGTGCAGGATGGCTGGTTGCGGCCGCTCGATGCGGCCTTTGCGCGATTCCTGCAGGAAAAAGTGCCGCAGGCGCCGTCACGGGCGATCCTTGCCGCGACCCTGGCGAGCCACCAGTTGGGGCGCGGCCACGTGTGCCTCGATCTCGCCGCGCTCGCCGACGATGCGGTGTTCACCCTGGCGATCCCCTCGCGCGACGCAAACGGGCTGCCAACGCCAGCGGGGGCGGCCCAGGGGGAAGCGCTCGAATCCTGGTTCGCCGCGCTCTCCTGCCCCGAGCTGGTGGGACAGGGCGAGGAGGAAGAGGCTGCGCCGCTCGTGCGCCGGGCGCATCGCCTCTATCTGCGCCGCCAGTGGGACAACGAGCGTGCCGTGCGGCAGGGTGTTCTCGCCCGGGTACGGGAAGTCGTCCTGCTCGCGCCGGAGCCGGTGCGAGCTCTCCTCGATGCGCTCTTTCCTTCCGGAGAAGGCGACGTATGGCAGCGGCTTGCCTGTGCGCTCGCGCTGCGGCGACGCTTTGCGCTGATTACCGGCGGTCCCGGTACGGGCAAGACGAGCACCGTGGTGCGCCTCATCGCCTTGCTGCAGGCGCTCGCCCTGCAGGGAAGGATACCGGGGCGGGGCGAGGCGCCGCTGCGCATCCGGCTCGCCGCACCCACCGGCAAGGCGGCCGCGCGGCTGAGCGAATCGATCGGTCGTTCCCTCGAGCGGTTGCCGTGGGAGGCGTTGCCCCAAGGCGGACGGATCCGCGCCACACTGCCGCAGGAGGTGTCGACGCTGCACCGGCTGCTGGGTGCCCGGGCCGGGTCGCGGCGGTTCCGCCACGACGAGGCCGATCCGCTGGTGCTGGACGTGCTGGTGATCGACGAGGCCTCGATGGTCGACCTCGAGATGATGGCGGCGGTGCTGCGGGCCTTGCCTCCGGCAGCGCAGTTGGTATTGCTCGGTGACAAGGATCAGCTTGCCTCGGTCGAGGCCGGCGCCGTGCTCGGCGGTCTGTGTCGACGCGCCGACGAGGGGCACTATACACCCGAGACGATCGCCTGGCTGCGGGCGACGGTGGGCGAGGAACTACCCGAAGGATTTGGCGTGGAGGAGGGTGAGGAACCCTCCGGTTTCATCGACTTCCAGGGCTCGGCCCTCGATCAGGCGATCGCCATGCTGCGCCAGAGCCACCGTTTCGCCGCTGGGAGCGCCATCGGCCGGCTCGCGGCGGCGGTCAATCGGGGCGATGCGGCCGCGGCGCGGGGGGTCCTGGGTGGGCCCCTTGCGAGTGATCCGGACGTTTCGGGCGAAGAGGGCGGGGAAGGGCGCGCCTCGATCACGCCCGGCCATCCACGCTCCGAAGTGGCCCTTCTCGTTCCCCAAAGTCAGGAGGACGCAGCGTTGCGTCGGCTCGTGTGCGGCACGCAAAAGAATCCCGCGGGCTACGCGTTTTATTTGCAAGTGCTGCATGCGCAGCGCCCGCTGCCCGAAGCGCCGCAGGCAGCGTGGGACGACTGGGCACGGGCGGTGCTCGCAGCCTACGCCGAGTTCCAGATACTGTGCGCCCTGCGCGAGGGGCCTTGGGGCGTGGGGGAGATGAATCGGCGTATCGCGCACTGGTTGCGCCGCCAAGGGGTGTTGCCGGACGAAGAAGGCTGGTACGAGGGGCGTCCGGTGTTGATGACGCGCAACGCCTATGCCTTGGGTCTGATGAACGGCGACGTGGGGGTGACGCTTGCTCTGCCTGGGGCGGAAGGGCAAGCCCCGCGGCTGATGGTGGCCTTTGCCGCCGCTGGTGGGCTGCGCTGGGTGCTGCCCGCTCGTCTGCCCGAGGTGGAGACGGTGTTCGCGCTCACGGTGCACAAGTCGCAAGGCTCGGAGTTCGGGCACGCGGTGCTGGTGTTGCCGGATACTCCCAGCCCTTTGCTCACCCGTGAGCTGATCTATACCGGTATCACCCGCGCCCGCTCGCGGTTCACTCTGGTGGATCCGTCGGGCGGGGCCATGCTGGAAGCGGCGATCGCGCGCCGCGTGCTGCGCTCGTCCGGGTTGGAGGCACCTCTGGAATAAGCGGGAGGATTCAGTCGCGGCGCTGAATTTTGATCACGATGGTGTCGGTGCCGCGTGGCGACAGCGCCAGCGACACGACCCAGGTGAGGATGCTATAGACGATGGCGCCCCAGAAGGCCGACCAGAAATCCTCGACCACGACGCCGGCCACCAATCCCGTTCCCGCCCAGAAGAGCAGCGCATTGAGGATGAGGGTGAAGAGACCGAGCGTGAGGATGCTCGCCGGCAGGGTGAGGATGAGGAGCACCGGCTTGAGGAAGAGGTTGATGAGGCCGAGCACCAGCGCCGCCGCCAGCGCCGGCACGAAGCCGGTGATGGTGATGCCATGGACGAGCTGGGCAGTGACCATCAGCGCCACTGCGTTGAGCAGCCACTGGATGAGCATCCAGAATCCGGGTCTCATTGTTTCGCTCCCATTGCCTTGGCCCGCGCGAGGCGTGCCTGCAGTTCTTCATCCGTGGACGGCGTGCGATCGGGCCAATGGCCGAGGTGGTCTTCGAGGAGGGCGGCGAAGCGTTCGACCCAGAAAGGGGAATCGTTGAGGCAGGGGACGTAATGGAATTGTTTGCCGCCGGCCTCGAGAAAGGCGGTGCGGCATTCCATGCCGATCTCTTCCAGCGTTTCGAGGCAATCGGTGGCAAAGCCGGGGCAGAGGACATCGACGCGCGCCACTCCCTCGCGGGCGAGCCGCTCCAGGGTGGGCTGGGTATAGGGTTCGAGCCAGCGGGCGCGCCCGAAGCGCGACTGGAAGGTGACGAGCCATTGGTCGGGGGCGAGCCCAAGCCGCTCGGCCACGAGCCGCGCCGTCTTGTGGCATTCGCAGTGGTAGGGGTCGCCCAGTTCCAGCGTGCGCCGCGGCATGCCGTGGAAACTGAGAATCAGCTTGTCGGGGCGGCCATGCTGCGCCCAGTGGGTTTCCAGCGTCTGCGCGAGCGCCTCGATGTAGCGGGGGTCGTCGTGCCAGTGGCGCACGAGCCGCAGCTCGGGCACGTCGCGCCATCTCATGAGCTCGGCGGCCACGGCGTCGAACACGGAAGCCGTGGTGCTGGCGCAATACTGGGGGTAGAGCGGTACCACGAGCAGGCGTCGCAGACCTTCTTCTTTCATGCGGGCGAGCACTTTGGCCACGCTCGGTTCGCCATAGCGCATGGCCCAGCGCACGAGCGGTTCGCGCCCGCGCTCGGTCCAATGGGATTCCAGCGCGTGCGTGAGCCGCTCGGTATAGACTTCGAGCGGCGAGCCTTCGTCGAGCCAGATGCTGGCGTACTTCTGCGCGTTCGCCTTGGGGCGGCGCGGCAGAATGAAGAGGTGCAGAATCGTCTGCCACAGCCAGCGCGGCAGCTCGATGACGCGCGGATCGGAGAGAAATTCGCGCAGGAAAGGACGCACGGCTTCCGGGGTGGGGGCGGCAGGGGTGCCGAGATTGACGAGCAGCACGCCCGTGCGTTGTGGCCGGTCGTGGCGAAAGGGGGGCTCGGGGGCGTAACGGGCCATGCAGGCTCCTTCAGCGTTCTTCGGCGGTGGCGGCGAGCGCTTGCGACAGGCGCTGCGCCGTGAGCTCGACGATGGGAATCACGCGGTCGTAGGCCATGCGGTTGGGCCCGATGACGCCGATCGAGCCGAGCATGCGTCCGTCGAAAGTATAGTTGGCGGTGATCACCGAACAGCCTTCGAGCTCCTCCAGCCCAGATTCGGCGCCGATGAAGATCTGCACGCCGCGGGCGCGCTGGGCGAGCTCGAGGAGTTGCAGCAGCCCCGTGCGCTCCTCGAACAGGCGGAAGAGTTCGCGCAGGTGCTGCATGTTGGTGGTGAAATCGTCGACTTCGAGCAGGTTCGTCTCGCCGGCCACCAGGCAGTCTTCGTCCTCGTCGGTGAGCGTAGTGGGCGAGAGCGCCAGGCGCATGAGTTCGGAGACGTGGTCTTGCAGCTTGGCCAGTTCGTCGCGCAAGTGGGTGCGGATCTCGTCGAGCGTGTGGCCGGCGAAGCGGCTGCTCAGGAAGTTGCTCGCCTGCTCGAGCTCGCCCGCGCTGAAGGGGCGGGGCGTGTGCAGCAGGCGGTTTTGCACGTCGCCGCTCTGGGTGACGACGATCAGCAGCACCCGGTTGCCGCTCAAGGGCACGAACTCGATCTGGCGCACGCGTTCTTGATCCCGCGGCGGGACGATGACGACGCCGGCGAAGTGGGTGAGCTCCGAGAGCAGTTCGGAGGCTTTCCTGAGGAGCTTTTGCGGCTGGTCGGGCTGGAGGTTGGCCTCGATCTCGGCGCGGGTCTCTTCTTCGAGCGGTGCGACGGTGAGCAGCGCGTCGATGAAGAAGCGGTATCCCTTGGCCGTGGGCACGCGCCCGGCGGATGCGTGCGGGCTATAGACGAGCCTGAGTTCGTCGAGGTCGCTCATCACGTTGCGCACCGTGGCCGGGGACAGGTCGAGGCCGCTCGCGCGCGACAGGGTGCGCGAACCGATCGGTTGCCCTTCGGCGATGTAGCGTTCGATCAGCGTCTTGAGCAGGATGCGGCTGCGCGGGTCGAGCATCATCGTTCTTCCCTCCGGAAGGGTGCCGCGCGACGGCGCCGATCGTGGCCGAGTTGTGGAATAATCCGGGGCATGGCGAATCCATTTACCTCCATCGGTTTGATCGGCAAGCACCAATCGGCGGAAGTCGCCGCGGCGCTGGTCGAGACGGCGCGGTTTCTGCACGAACGAGGTTATCACGTTTTGATCGAGGCGGAGACGGCGAGTTCGCTCGGCAACTGTGCCCCTTTCCCGGCACTGCCCTATGCGCGCCTGGGCACGCAGATCGACTTGGCGGTGATCGTCGGCGGTGACGGCACGATGTTGAACGCCGCACGTCATCTCGTCGATCACGACGTGCCGCTCGTGGGCATCAACCAGGGGCGGGTCGGGTTTCTCACCGACATTCCGCGCGACGAGGCGCAGGAACGGCTTTCCGAGATCCTCGCGGGCGATTATCAAGAAGAAGTGCGCTCCATGCTCTTCGGGCAGCTGCTGCGCGGCGACAAGGTGCTCACGTCGAGCCACGCGCTCAACGACATAGTACTCAACAAGGGCGATTTGGGACGGATGATCGAATTCCGGCTCACCGTCGACGGGGCCTATGTCTATACCCAACGCTCCGACGGCATGATCGTCGCCACGCCCACCGGGTCGACCGCCTATGCGCTCTCGGCCAATGGCCCCATCCTGCATCCGGGAGTGGATGGCATCGCCCTGGTGCCGCTGTGCCCGCACGCGCTCACGGCGCGGCCGGTCACCTTGCCCGATCGCTGTACCATCGAGATCGAACTTCTGCCGGGTCACATGGCCGACGTGCATTTCGACGGGCAGGGGCGCATCGAAATGCTGCCGGGCGACGTGCTGCGCATCCAGCGGGCGCAGCGCGGCGTGCGGCTGCTGCATCCCCGGCAATACTGCTACTTCGCCATGCTGCGCGAGAAACTGCACTGGAGCGCGCTGCCTCGCGGTTGAGGCGCAAGGGGGAGAAAGTGCTCGTTCGCCTGACCATCCGTGATTTCGTGCTGGTGCGCGAACTGGAACTCGGCCTGGCGTCGGGATTCGGCGTGCTCACCGGCGAGACCGGCGCGGGCAAGTCCATCCTGCTCGATGCGCTCGATCTGCTGCTCGGCGGGCGCGCCAGCGCCGAGGTGATCCGCCAGGGGGCCGAACGCGCCGAGGTGACGCTCGAATGCACCCTGCCGCCAGCGGCGGAGGCGCGCGCCTGGCTCGAGGCGCACGGCATCGAGGTCGAGGGCGACACGCTACTTTTGCGCCGCAACATCGAACGATCGGGCCGTTCGCGCGCCTGGATCGAGGCCGTGCCGGTGCCGGCTACGGCGCTGCGCGAGTTTGGCGCCTGGATCGCCGACATCCACGGACAGCACGCCCACCATGCACTGCTCGAGAGCGCGGTGCAGCGACGCATGCTCGACCGGCTCGGCGGGGCCGAGGCGCTCGCCGAGGACGTGCGGCAGCGCTTCGCCGCCTGGGAGTCGGCGCGCGAACGGCTCGCCCGGGCGCGCGAGCGCCAGGAGAGCCTGGGCGAGGAGCGCGAGCGGCTGCTGTGGCAGCTGCAGGAGTGGGAGCGGCTCGCGCTGCGCCCCGGCGAATGGGACGAGGTGCAGCAGGAACACCGCCGGCTCGCGCACGCGGCGCAGCTGCTGCAGCAGGTGGCGCAGGCGGCGGCGCTCCTCAGCGAGGAAGAGCCTTCGGCGCAGGCGCTGCTCGGGCAGGCCGAACGCGCGCTCGCCGGCAGCCTCGAGTTCGACGCCAAGCTGGCCGAGGCCGTGCAACTGGTGAGCGAGGCGCGCATCGGGGTACAGGAGGCCGCCGCCAGCCTGCGGCGCTATCTCGACGCCTTCGAGCTCGACCCGGCGCGGCTCGCCGAACTCGAGCGGCGGCTCGCAGCCATTGACGAATTCGCCCGTCGCTACCGTGTGCCGCCGGAAGAACTCTTCGCGCTCGCCGAGCGCTGGCGCGAGCGCCTCGCCGCCTTGGAAGAGAGCGCCGACCTCGAGCGGCTCGAAGTCGAGGTGCGCGCGGCCGAGTCGGCCTACTTCGAGTCCGCCCGCGCGCTCAGCGAACGCCGGCGCGAAACGGCCGAATGGCTCTCGGCCGAGGTCAGCGCGGCGATGCAGGAGCTGGCGATGAAAGGTGGGCGCTTCGAGGCGGCGCTCATTGCCGGAGAGCCGGCGGCCACGGGCCTGGAGCGGGTGGAATTTCGCGTCGCCGCCAACCCGAGCCAGACGCTCGCCCCGCTCGCGCGTGTGGCCTCTGGAGGGGAACTCTCGCGCATCGGCCTGGCGATCCAGGTGATCGCCAGCCGCGCGAGCGACACGCCCACCCTTATCTTCGACGAGGTCGACGTCGGCATCGGCGGGGCGGTGGCCGAGATCGTCGGCCGCTCGCTCTGGCAGCTCGGCCGCGACCGGCAGGTGCTGGCAGTGACGCACCTGCCGCAAGTCGCCGCCTGGGCCGACTGGCAGCTGCGCGTGTGGAAAGAGGAAGAGGGCGGAGCCGTGCACACCCGAGTCGAAGCGCTCGATGCTGCCGCCCGCGTCGAAGAGATCGCCCGCATGCTGGGCGGGCTGGAAATCACCGATACGACCCGCGAACACGCGCGGGAGCTGCTGGGGCGTCGGGGGATGGGTCAGGTCGAACTTCCCCACTCTGGATGACGACGCAAGCCCGTTCGATTTCCTGGCGAAACGGCTCGGGCAAGCGCGCCCAGTCTTGCACGTCGACCGAGATCGGAAGGTTGCTGTCGATGAAGGCACGGCGCAGCGCCGGGATCGCCGGGCAGGGGCGTTGCGGGTCGAGCGGGTCGCGCACGACCAGATCGAGGTCGCTCGCCGCGTGCGCTTCACCTTTTACCCGGCTGCCATAAGCCAGGACCTCGTGGCCGGGCACGTGGCGGCGCAGGAGGGCGCGCACTTCGTCCAGGTAGCGGACGGGCAGGTCGAGGTCAACGACGGTCATGGGTTTCAGCGCTCGTCCGGTGCTGCGGTGAGACGGGATTCGAGCGCCCAGGCATCGCGCAGGAAATCGGGAATGAGCGCCAAAGTCTCCGCGACGAATGCTTCGCCGTAATCATGGGCAGTATCATTGCGGTTGTCCCGATAAGCAAACCAGCGTTCGGTTTCTTCGAGCGTCAAGAGACCGTGTCGGGCAGCCAGGCGCAAGACTTCCTTGAAAGGCAGGCTTTCGATCTGGCGGGCCGTGTGGCCATACGCTTTGAGCCGGCGTTTGAGCAGCTTGAAACAGATTTCTTGCGACAGCTCGAATCCTTTGACGATGGCCATGCGCAGGATTTCCCGCTCGAGCTCGTCGCCGACGCTTTCAGTATGGCGGAAGCGCTCGACGGCGGCTTCCAGAGCGCGCAGAGTGGTGCGAAGATGCTCGGTGTTCAACGCCATGTCGTCTTGCCTCTCGGCGGGGATGGATGGGGATCAGGCAAAGGCAGGCTCTCGGTGTCGTGGTCAGGCTATTGCGACTGCGCTTGGGCGCTGTCCGTCATCTGCTGTTTCGCGGCGAGTATCGCGTCGTGGTACAGCGCGAACAAAAAGGCCACGCGCTCGGCGTCGTTTTTGAAATGCTTTCGGCCGTAGGCCGCATCGACGGCGGCATCGAGCTTCTGGTGCGCCTTGACCAGCGCCGGCGGCATGGCGACCGGGTCGTAGAGGTCGGCCAATGACGCGCCGGGGAATTGCGCGCGGGCATCGAGCACGCCCTGCGCCGCTGTCTCGATGGCGGCGCGTTGTTTTGCCGATGGGTTTGGCGGCCAAGGGAAGTTGTTGTAGACGATCGTGGCGGAATATCGATAACGGCTTTCCAGCCGGCCACAGGTATAGCGAATCCAGGCATTGTGCATGGTCGAGGAAAGAATGCCGAAATGGTAAATGGTGGCCTCTGGCACGATCAGGGTGGCATCGCTGGCGATCGCGCCATTCGTGATGAATCCCATCGGAACGAAAAGTCGGCTTTCTGAGGAGACTCGGGGAATGAGCAGATATGGCTGCTGCGGAATGTTCTCCACATGGAACCGCGTCGGCGTTTCGGCCAGCTTACGCGTCGCCGCGCTCTTGCTGGCGGCGCGGAACTTCTTGACCGCTTCCACCCGCGCGAGCACATGCGGCATCCGGCGTAGCTCGCTGGGCGGACAGTCGCCGAGGAACAGGCACCAGCGTTCGTAGCCGTTGAGGAATTCGTCAGCGCCAAGCCAGCGGCGGAACCACTTTGCCGCGGCTGGTTCGCGCTTGAGAAACTCGGCTTTCTCCTCGGCGGTAAAAAGATAGTTGCCATTGTCGATGGGTTTGTTACCGATGCCGATCTCCGGCACATCGCACAAGGGTTTCGAGCGGCGCGGCAACACTACGTTTGGCCCATCGACCAAGTACGGGTTGATGTTGCGGGCGATCACGGCATGCGGTTCGCCGCGGATATCCTCGTATTCGAAGATCACCTTCTGCTCAACACCCTGCCGCCCAAAGCCGATGATGACGCAGTGCACGGCCGCCACGCCGCGCGCCTCGTTGCTCCACTGAAAGGTGCGGTGGGTGAAATGGATGTGAATGCCCTGCGCCAGCAACCAACCCCAGAGCACGCCAACCTGCTCACCCTGCGTGATGCTGTTGGTGGAAACGAAAGCGCAGCGGATGGCAGGATTGGCTGCGCCGTAGCGCGCCGCCTTGACGTACCAAGCGGCGACGTAATCGAGCAGGCCAGCATTGGCAATGCCGGCGAATATCGCCGCCGCGTCGGCCCGCTGCGCATTGTCCATGAGCTTGGCGCCAACGAACGGCGGATTGCCGAGCACGTAGCTTGCGCGTTCGGCCGGCAGCACGTCGTTCCAGTCGAGCCGCAGCGCATTGGCGCAATGGATGTGCGGCGAAGTCCTGAGCGGGATACGCGCAAAGTAAAGGCCGAACTCCTCGGAGACGCGCAGGTTCATCTGGTGGTCGATCAACCACAGCGCCACTTGGGCGATCTGCGCCGGAAACTCCTCGATTTCTATGCCGTAGAACTGGTCGACGTCGATGCGGATCAGCTGGTGGATGTCGATAAACTGCTGGCCGCTGGCATGGCCGGCGCGCAGCACCTCGAGCTCGAGTTTTCTCAGTTCGCGGTAGGCGATGACGAGAAAGTTTCCACAACCGCAGGCCGGATCAAAGAAAGTAAGCGTGCGCAGTTTTTTGTGAAACTCGAACAGCTTGTTGCGGTTGCCCTTGACACGCTCGAATTCGTCCCACAGCGCGTCGAGGAACAGCGGCTTGATGAGCTTGAGAATGTTCTCCTCGCTGGTGTAATGCGCGCCGAGGTTGCGTCGCGCCCGTTCGTCCATGATCGACTGGAACAGCGCGCCGAAAATGGCCGGTGAGATTGCGCTCCAGTCGAGCCCACAGCATTCGAGCAGGGCGTCGCGCATCTTGGTGTCGAAGCTGGCAATCGGCAGGGTTTCTGCGAAGAGCCGGCCATTCACGTAGGGAAAGGCGGCAAGCTGCTCGTCGAGCGTTTTGGCGCGTTTGTCCTCGGGCGTATTGAGCACCTGGAACAGCTGCGCCAGCTGCGGGCCGAGATCGGAGCCGTCCGGCGCGGTGCGTTCCTCCAGCCACAGGCGGAAGGCCGAGGCGGGCTGGAAAATGCCTGTGTCCTCGGCAAACAGGCAAAAGAGCAGCCGCACCAGCAGCACTTCGAGCGCATGGCCCGTGTACCCGGAATCCTTGAGCAGATCGTGCAAAACGCCCATGCGTTCTGCCGCCTGGATATTGACGGGATTTTGCGGCGCGATCTCTTGGGTACGGTAGCCGGCGATGAAGGCGAAATGCTTGACGTGTTTGTGCAGATCGGCCAGACGGAACTCGATCTCGCTGTTGTTCAAGAGATCATACAGGCGGAAGCGGGCAAAGTCGGACACCAAGATGTAGCGCGGCAAATCGCGTTCGGGTAGGCCCTCGAAGTAGTCGATCGCCTGGGTAAACGCACGCTCGAGGCTTTGGCCGACGCTTTTGTGCTCGATCAAGAGCACGCCTTTCCAGAATGCATCGATGCGGCCGTTTCTGAGCTTCGTTCCGGCCCGACAAAGAGTAACTTGTTTCTCGAAACTGGCGACGCGTTTGCGATCGACGCCAAAGATGGCAAAGAACTCGTTCCAGAAGCTTTGCGCCTCGGCACGCTCTGAGCAGGCATCGGCCCAGCGGCGGGAGAACTCGAGTGCGCGCGCACGGATTTCGTTCCAGGATAACGGCATGTATTCGTTCTTGTCAATCAGTTAATTGAAACCATGCTGTCGGTGCGGGAAGTGCTTGCGCCGTCAGCGGGCGTAGATTCGCGTGATCGGCGACCTCGAAGCCGCGCTCCTGGGCGATTTCGCACAAGAAAGAGCGCACGTGTGCAGCGTGGTTTCCTCTGTCATCATCGGCGCCATGCGCCCAAGGGTCATTGTAGCCGCGAACGTGGCCGTGCGAGCGGGTTTGTTGTCAGACGCTCGTCGTGCCGCAGGTCATCGCCAGCCGCGCGTACCAGGTGCTGGCCCACGATCATCCTTTGCCGTACCTCACCAACGCCACCGCGGCCATTGCGGCGAATCCCGCCCCTGCGAGGAAAGCCGCGGCGGCGCCCCAGGTGCTCCATAGCCAACCGGCGAGCGCGCTCGCGGCCAAGAGCGCGAGGCCCGTCAGCAGGTTGAACCCGCCGAAGGCCGTGCCGCGCAGCTCGGCCGGGGCGGCGTGCGCGATCATCTTGGCGAAGATGCCTTGGGTGGCGGCAAGATGGGCGCCCCACAGGAGGGCGGCGAGGAAGACCACGATCGGACCGCTTGCCAAGGCGAGCATCAGGTCGGCCAGGATGAGGGCAGCGATGCCGGCAAGCAGCAAGCGCCGCGGTCCGAGGCGGTCGGCGGCGGCGCCGGCCGGATAGGCGAGCACGGCGTAGGCGAGGTTCATCGCGATCATCACGAGGGGTACTGCACCCACGGCGAGCCCCACGTCGTGTGCCCGCAGCAGCAGGAAGGCTTCGCTGTAGCGCGCCAGCGTGAAGAGAATGCCCAAACCGACCACGATCCAGTAGGCGTGCGGCAGACGCAGCAGGAGGCGCCAGGAGAAGGGCTCGCGTTCCGTGCTCGCGGCGGGGTGCCGGGGTTCGGGAACGAATCGCACCAGGATCACGACCGCCAGAATCGCAGGGATCACGGCTACCCAGAACACCAGCCGGAGGTCGCCGGCAAACCATGCCATGAGGGCGAAAGCGAAGATCGGCCCGACGAAGGCGCCCACCGAATCGAGCGCCTGGCGCAGGCCGTAGGCGGCACCGCGCAGATCGTCGGGCGTGACGTCGGCGATCAGCGCATCGCGCGGCGCTTCCCGTATTCCTTTGCCGAAACGATCGAGCAGGCGCGCCGCGAGCACCCAGGAGACCGAGGCGGCGAGCGCGAAGAGCGGCTTGGTGAGCGCCGAGAGCGCATAACCGGTCACGACGACCGCTTTGCGCCGCCGGAGAAAGTCGGAGATCGCCCCGGAGAAGACCTTGGTGACGGCCACCGTGGCCTCCGCCAACCCCTCGATCACTCCGATCGTCGTCATCGAGGCGCCGAGCACCGTCGAGAGAAAGAGCGGCAGCAGGCTGTGGACCATCTCCGAGGAGATGTCCATGAAGAGTGAAGTGAGCGCCAGGCCCCAGATGCTCGCAGGCAAGGCGCGCAGGCCGTGGGTCAAAGGACGATCAGGCAAAGGTAGGCTCTCGGTGTCGTGGTCAGTCTATTGCGACTGCATGTATTTGTTTTTGTGACCAATCGGTTAATTAAGAGCCATGCGCTCGGCGTGGGCAATTCTCGCGCCGACAGTGGGCGTAGAGATACATCGCGTGATCGGTAACCTCGAATCCGCGCTCCTGGGCGATCTCGCGCTGCCGCGCCTCGATCGTGGCGTCGAAGAACTCTTCGATGTGGCCGCAGTCGAGACAGACGAGATGATCGTGGTGCTCGCCGGCAGCCAGCTCGAAGATCGCCTTGCCCGACTCGAAGTGATGCCGCTCCAGCACGCCGGCTTGCTCGAACTGTGTCAGCACCCGATAGACCGTCGCCAGGCCGATGTCGACACCGGCGGCGTTGAGCAGACGATAGACGTCTTCGGCGGTGAGGTGGCGATGTTCGCCGCTTTGGAAGAGTTCCAGGATCTTGAGCCGCGGATAGGTGGCCTTGAGGCCCCTGTTGCGTAGATTCTTCGTGTTGTCCATCGGCGGGGGGGTCCTCATCTTGGTGCGCGCGTTCCAGCGGCACGACATGCGCTATGATATAGTTTTTCGCCGTTCGGCAAAACCTTAGTGAGACTCATGTCGCCTCGTATTCTCTTGCCGACCGTCGCGTTGGCGCTGGCCTTGAGCGCATGCTCGATGGACCGGGTGGTCGGTTTGGCTTCGCCCTACCGTGCCGACGTGCGCCAGGGCAATTTTCAGGATCCGGAAGCCGTCGCCCGTTTGGAGAAGGGGATGACGCGCGACCAGGTCCGATTCCTTCTGGGAACGCCGCTTCTCGTCGATCCATTCCGCAACGATCGCTGGGACTACGTCTACTACGTGAAAAAGGGTGATGGCACGATCCAGCAGCGGCGCCTCACCGTGTTTTTCGAGAACGACGTGCTCGTGCGCGTGGCGGGCGACGTCATGCCGGCAGAAGGGGATGCACCGGTGACGAGTTCCGCGCCGCGAGTGGTCGAGATTCCCGGCAAGCCAACCAAAAGCGAGAAGAAAAACGGCAAGAACGAGCGGAATCCGGAAAAAGCGGGCGAGGTGGAGCAATCCACCGCAGCGGGAGAGCCGAAGGACTCAGACCAAACGAAGCGGGAGGCGGAGCAATGAAACCGGTACGGGTAGCGATCGCCGGCGCGGGTGGCCGGATGGGGCGGATGCTGGTCGAGGCGGCGCAGGAAGATCCCGGCATCGAACTGGTAGCGGCCTTGGAACGGCCGGGGAGCGAGTGGATCGGGCGTGATGCCGGGGAGCAGCTTGGCCGTTCCACGGGAGTTGTCATCGATGACGATTACGAACGAGCCATTGGTGCCGCCGATTGCCTCATCGACTTCACGCGGCCAGCGGTCTCCGTTGGTCTGGTGCGCACGGCTCAGCGCCTGGGCAAGAGCATGGTGATCGGTACCACCGGGTTCGATGCCGAGCAGCGCGCCATCATCGAGCAAGCGGCCACGGAGATCCCCATCGTGCTCGCACCGAACATGGCCATCGGGGTCAACGTCGTCTTTCGGCTCCTCGAAGGGGCTGCTGCCTTGCTCGGCGAGGGGTACGACGTGGAGGTGATCGAGGCGCATCACCGCAACAAAGTGGATGCGCCTTCGGGCACCGCGCTCGAAATGGGACGCACCATCGCCCGCGTGTTGGGCTTCGACCTCGACCGCGAGGCCGTCTATGGTCGCCAGGGGACGGTGGGAGTGCGCCCGTCGCGGCAGATCGGTTTTTCCTCCATCCGCGGCGGGGACATCGTGGGGGACCACACCGTGCTCTTCGCCGGAACCGGTGAGCGCATCGAGATCACCCATCGCGCGCAGAGCCGCATGCCCTATGCCGTGGGGGCCATGCGTGCGGCGCGCTTCCTGCAGGGGCGTGCGCCCGGGCTCTACGACATGCGCGACGTGCTCGGATTGCGCTGAAACAGCGCGGCGCGATTGCCGCCGGCAGGTTTTCGCGGTAAAATTCAAATATAAAGAACGGGATGGCGAAGCGTGCCCATCCCGTTTTTTTCGGCAGGCCGCTCAGGCGCCGCTGAATCCACTGCAAGGAGTCGTCGTGTCTTTCAATCCCGCGATCCTCGTCCTCGCCGACGGAACGGTGTTCCACGGCGAGGGTATCGGTGCGACCGGTCACACCGTCGGCGAGGTGGTGTTCAACACCTCGATGACGGGTTATCAGGAAATCCTCACCGATCCGAGTTATTCCCGGCAGATCGTCACGCTCACTTATCCCCACATCGGCAACGTCGGCATCAACGACGAGGACGTCGAGTCCGAGCGTGTGATGGCGGCCGGACTGGTGGTGCGTGACGTGCCGCTCTTGGCGAGCAACTTCCGCATGCGCTGCGCTTTGCCCGAGTATCTGCGCGCACAAGGGGTGGTGGCGATCGCCGGCATCGACACGCGCAAGCTCACGCGCATCCTGCGCGATCGCGGCGCGCAGGCGGGCGCCCTCGTCACGGCCCCGGCGGGCAAGACGCCCGACGTGGCCGAGGCGCTCGCCTTGGCGCGCGCTTTCCCCGGCCTTGCCGGCATGGATCTGGCCAAAGAAGTGAGCCGGCGCGACGTCGCCGCCTGGCACGAAGGCGAATGGGCGCTGGGGCGGGGCTACGTACCGGCCGGCGAAGGGCCGCGGCACGTGGTGGTCTATGATTACGGCGTGAAGCGCAACATCCTGCGCATGATCGCCGCGCGCGGCTGCCGCGTCACGGTGGTGCCGGCGCAGACACCCTTCGAGCAGACGCTCGCGCTCGCACCCGACGGTATCCTGCTCGCCAACGGGCCGGGCGATCCGGCTGCCTGCGACTATGCGATCGCCACCGCGCGTGAGGCGATCGCGCGGCGCATCCCCACCTTCGGCATCTGCCTGGGGCATCAGATCCTGGGGCTCGCCTCGGGGGCGAAGACGGTGAAGATGAAGTTCGGCCATCATGGGGCAAACCACCCGGTCAAGGATCTCGACACCGGGCGCGTGTATATCACCAGCCAAAACCACGGCTTTGCCGTGGATGCCGACACGCTGCCGGCCAATTGCCGCGTCACGCACGTCTCGCTCTTCGACGGCAGCCTGCAGGGGATCGAGCGCACCGACGCGCCGGCCTTCGGTTTCCAGGGTCACCCCGAGGCGAGCCCGGGGCCGCACGACGTCGGCTATCTGTTCGACCGTTTCGTCGCGCTGATCGACGCGCACCGCAACCAACGTCCATGAGCTTTCCGCCGCCGGCCCCGTCCGTCACGAGCGGGCGGGGCCGGCGGCCACCCACCGACGACAGGGAACGACATGCCCAAGCGTACCGACATCCACAGCATCCTCATCATCGGCGCCGGCCCGATCATCATCGGCCAGGCGTGCGAATTCGACTATTCCGGCGTGCAGGCATGCAAGGCGCTGCGCGAGGAAGGCTACCGCGTGATCCTGGTCAATTCCAACCCGGCCACGATCATGACCGACCCGGAGACGGCCGACGTCACCTACATCGAGCCGATCACCGCCGCCGTGCTCGAGCGCATCATCGACAAGGAGCGGCCCGATGCGCTGCTGCCCACCATGGGCGGGCAGACGGCGCTCAACTGTGCCCTCGAGCTCGCCCGTAGCGGGGTGCTCGAACGCTACGGCGTGGAGCTCATCGGCGCACGCGAGGAGGCGATCGACAAGGCCGAAGACCGGCAGAAATTCAAGGAAGCGATGACGCGCATCGGGCTCGATTCGGCGCGTTCGGGCATCGCCCACACGCTCGAAGAGGCGATGGCCGTGCAGGCGCAGATCGGGTTCCCAGTCATCATCCGACCTTCCTTCACGCTCGGGGGAACGGGTGGCGGCATCGCCTACAACATGGAGGAGTTCGTCGAGATCTGCAAGCGGGGGCTGGACGCGAGCCCCATCAGCGAGCTCCTTATCGAAGAGTCGCTCATCGGCTGGAAAGAATTCGAGATGGAGGTCGTGCGCGATCGCGCCGACAACTGCATCATCGTCTGTTCCATCGAGAACCTCGACCCGATGGGCGTGCACACGGGCGACTCGATCACCGTGGCGCCGGCGCAGACGCTCACCGACAAGGAGTACCAGCGCATGCGCGATGCCTCCATCGCCGTGCTGCGCGAGATCGGGGTCGACACGGGCGGTTCCAACGTCCAGTTCGCCATCAATCCCGAAGACGGTCGCATGATCGTGATCGAGATGAACCCGCGCGTGTCGCGCTCCTCGGCGCTCGCCTCCAAGGCCACGGGCTTTCCCATCGCCAAGGTGGCAGCCAAGCTCGCGGTGGGGTACACGCTCGACGAACTCAAGAACGAAATCACCGGCGGGGCGACGCCGGCATCTTTCGAGCCGACGATCGACTACGTGGTCACCAAGGTGCCGCGGTTCGCTTTCGAGAAATTCCCCCAGGCCGACGATCGCCTCACCACGCAGATGAAATCCGTGGGCGAGGTGATGGCGATCGGCCGCACCTTCCAGGAATCCTTCCAGAAAGCCTTGCGCGGGCTGGAAGTGGGCGCCTATGGGCTCGACGAGGTCGACTCCGGTCGCGAGGAGCTCGAACATGAGCTGGCCAATCCTGGCCCCCAGCGCATTTGGTACGTGGCTCAGGCCTTCCGCGAAGGCTACACCCAGGCCGACGTACACCGCCTATCGCACATCGATCCGTGGTTCCTTGCCCAGATCGAGGATCTCGTGCGCACGGAACAGTCGCTCGTGGGGCGCTCGCTCGAGGCGATCGACGCCGCCCAGATGCGTGCGCTCAAGCGCAAGGGGTTCTCCGACCGGCGGCTCGCCAAGCTGCTGCAACGCGACGAGACCGCCGTGCGCCTGCACCGGCATGCCTTGGGGGTGCGTCCGGTCTATAAGCGGGTCGATACGTGTGCGGCCGAGTTCGCCACCCAGACGGCCTACCTCTATTCCACCTACGAGGAAGAATGCGAGGCGGCGCCCACCACCCGGCGCAAGATCATGATCCTCGGCGGGGGACCCAACCGCATCGGTCAAGGGATCGAGTTCGACTACTGCTGCGTGCATGCGGCGCTCGCCTTGCGCGAGGACGGATTCGAGACCATCATGGTCAACTGCAACCCCGAGACCGTCTCCACCGACTACGACACCTCCGACCGACTCTATTTCGAGCCGATCACGCTGGAAGACATCCTCGAGATCGTCCACGTCGAGCGCCCCGAAGGGGTGATCGTGCAGTTCGGCGGACAGACCCCGCTCAAGCGCGCCAGGGCGCTGGAGGCGAACGGCGTGCCCATCATCGGCACCTCGCCCGACGCGATCGACGCCGCCGAAGACCGCGAGCGTTTCCAGCAGCTGCTCGTGCAGCTGGGCCTGCGTCAGCCGCCCAACCGCACGGCGCGCACACCCGAGGAGGCGCTGCGGCTCGCCGCCGAGATCGGCTATCCGCTGGTGGTGCGCCCCAGTTACGTGCTCGGCGGACGCGCCATGGAGATCGTGCACGAGCAGAAGGACCTCGAGCGCTACATGCGCGAGGCGGTGAAAGTGTCGAACGACTCGCCTGTCCTGCTCGACCGGTTCTTGAACGACGCCACCGAGGTCGACGTCGATGCGCTCGCCGACGGCAAGGACGTGGTGATCGGCGGCATCATGGAGCACATCGAGATGGCCGGCGTACATTCGGGCGATTCGGCCTGTTCGCTGCCCCCTTACACCCTTGCTCCTGCCGTGCTCGACGAGATGCGCCGCCAGACGGTGGCCATGGCTCGGGCGCTCGGCGTGGTGGGTCTGATGAACGTGCAGTTCGCCATCCAGGGCTCGGGTGAAGAGGCCGTCGTCTATGTGCTGGAGGTCAATCCGCGCGCCTCGCGCACGGTGCCTTTCGTCTCCAAGGCCTGCGGCGTGCCGCTCGCCAAGGTGGCGGCGCGCTGCATGGTGGGGCGCCCGCTCGCCGAGCAGGGCGTCACGCGCGAGATCGTGCCGTCTTACTATTCGGTGAAAGAGGTGGTTTTCCCCTTCGTGAAATTCCCCGGCGTCGATCCCATCCTGGGGCCCGAGATGAAATCGACCGGCGAAGTCATGGGCATCGGTCAGACCTTCGCCGAAGCCTTTTACAAGGCGCAATTGGCCGCGGGGGTGCGCTTGCCCACCAAGGGACGCGCATTCATCAGCGTCAAGCCCAAGGATCGGCCCGCAGCGGTGGAGATCGCCCGTAAGCTGCACGCGCTCGGTTTCGATCTGGTAGCCACGCGCGGTACGGCCGGCGTGATCGCCCAGGCCGGTATCCCCGTGCGCGTGGTGAACAAAGTCACCGAAGGGCGGCCGCACATCGTCGACATGATCAAAAACGGCGAGATTGATTTCGTCATCAACACCGTCGAGGAGAAACGCCAGGCCGTGCTCGATTCGCGCTCGATTCGTACCAGTGCCCTCGCAGCCAAGATCACGGCCTTCTTCACGACGATCGAGGGAGCCGAGGCCGCTTGTTTGGGAATCGAACAGGCTGGTCGCTATGACGTGTATTCCTTGCAATCCCTGCACGCCCAGTTGCGGGAGGAGGCGAGATGAAATATCCCATGACGGTTGAAGGCGCGGAAAAGCTGCGCCAGGAATTGCATCGTCTCAAGACCGTGGAGCGGCAGGCGGTGATCGCAGCGATCGCCGAAGCGCGCGCCCACGGCGATCTTTCCGAGAACGCCGAATACGACGCCGCGCGCGAGCGTCAGGCCTTCATCGAAGGGCGTATCCAGGAGCTGGAGGCCAAACTGGCGAATGCGCAGATCATCGACCCGAAAACCCTGGATGCCGACGGGCGGGTCGTGTTCGGTGCCACCGTCGAGCTCGAGGATATGGAAAGCGGTGAGAAAGCGTGCTATCAGATCGTGGGCGACGAGGAAGCCGACGTGAAGGCGGGGAAAATCTCGGTGAGCTCACCGATCGCCCGCGCCCTCATCGGCAAGTACGTGGGCGACGTGGTGCAGGTACAAACTCCCGGAGGGCTGCGCGAGTTCGAGATCCTGGGCGTGCGCTACGTTTGAGCGGCGGGGGATGAATCGTCGCCAGCGAGCCGATCGCGAGGTGGCCGTGCGCACGGCAGCTTCTTTCATGGACTTCGCGGCTTGCGGCCCTGCTTTTTGGCGGGGCGTCGAGCTGCCTTGGCGGTTGCGCGTTGCTCGATGAGCGCACGTAGCCGGGCCGCCCGAGCAAATGCCTTGGCCGACTTGGCGTGTGCCCCTGGCGCAGAGGATTTTTCCGCCACTTCCTGGGGTGGAGTCTCGGGTCGGGGGCGCCATAGCACCAACAGGTTACCGATGTGCTGCACGGGCGCACAGTCGAGCCGCTCGCAGATTTCGGTCATGAGTGCTTCGCGCGCCTCGCGCTCGGAGCCGGCCACCCGCACCTTGATGAGCTCGTGCGCCGTCAGCGCCCGGTCGATCTCCGCGAGTACCGCCTCGGTGAGCCCCTTGCTTGCAATGATGACGACGGGGTTGAGATGATGGGCTTGGGCGCGGAGGGCCCGGCGGGTATGGCTGTCGATCTGGCGCATGGGATGGTAGTGTTTGCTGTAAAACAAGATTTTAGCGCAAGGATCATGGGAAAGAACAAAAGCCATCGGGATTGGATCCATCGCCATTTGACCGATCCTTACGTCCAGGAGGCCACCCGCGCCGGCTACCGCTCGCGCGCGGCCTTCAAGTTGATCGAGATCGACGATCGGGACCGGCTGCTGCGGCGCGGTCAGTGCGTGCTGGATCTGGGTTCGGCGCCGGGGGCTTGGTCGCAAGTGGCGCGCGAACGGGTGGGTGAGACGGGACAGGTCTTTGCCCTCGATCTTTTGCCGATGGCACCTATTCCTGGCGTGGAATTCGTGCAGGGAGATTTCACCGAGGAGGCGACGGAACGGGCGCTGGAGGCGCTCTTGGCCGACACCAAGCTCGACGTGGTCTTGAGCGACATGGCCCCCAACCTTTCGGGCATCGCCTCGGTCGATCAGGCGCGTGCGATGCACCTGGCCGAGTTGGCGCTCGATTTCGCCGTGCGCCACCTGCGTCCCGAAGGGGTTTTTCTCATCAAGGTGTTCCAAGGGGAAGGATTCGAGGAGTTCCGCCGGGCGATGGGTGCGGCGTTTGGCAGCGTGGCGGTGCGCAAACCCAAAGCTTCGCGCGACCGCAGTGCGGAGGTGTATCTGCTCGGGCGGGGATTGCGCCGCACTTGAGTGTGATCCCCCGGATAGGCGAGCATCCGGGCACCGCGCAACGCCGCCATGCAGCCGCGCAGCAGGTTATTCGAGGTGTCCAAAGAAAAAAGGCCGGTTACCCGGCCTCAAGATTGTCTGCGCGCGGCCGTCTGATGCGGCCGCGGACTCCTCCCTCTCTCGTGATCAGTGGAACTGCTCTTCCTCGGTCGAGCCGGTAAGCGCCGTGACGCTGGATTGGCCGCCTTGGATCACCGTGGTCACGTCGTCGAAATAGCCCGTGCCGACTTCGGCCTGGTGCGCGACGAAGGTGTAGCCCCGTTCGCGGGCGGCGAATTCGGGCTCCTGCACTTTCTCGACGTAGGCCGACATGCCCCGGCGCACGTAGTCATAGGCCAGGTCGAACATGTTGTACCACATGGAGTGGATACCGGCGAGCGTGATGAACTGGTACTTGTAGCCCATGGCGCCGAGCTCGCGCTGGAACTTGGCGATGGTGGCGTCGTCGAGGTTCTTCTTCCAGTTGAAGGACGGCGAGCAGTTGTAGGCGAGCAGTTTGCCGGGGAACTTGGCGTGCACCGCCTCGGCGAACTTGCGCGCGAATTCGAGATCCGGCGTACCGGTTTCGCACCAGACGAGGTCGGCATAGGGCGCGTAGGCGATCGCGCGGGCGATGGCCTGCTCGAGCCCGTTGCGGGTGCGATAAAACCCTTCGGCGGTGCGCTCACCGGTCAGGAACGGCTTGTCGTATTCGTCGTGATCGGACGTGAGCAGATCGGCCGCCTCGGCGTCGGTGCGGGCGATCACCAAGGTGGGCACGCCGCAGACGTCGGCGGCGAGCCGCGCGGCGACGAGTTTCTGCACCGCTTCGGAAGTCGGCACCAGCACCTTGCCGCCCATGTGGCCGCACTTCTTCACCGAGGCGAGCTGGTCTTCGAAGTGCACGCCCGATGCCCCGGCGCGGATCATGGCCTTCATGAGTTCGAAGGCATTGAGTACGCCCCCGAAACCGGCTTCGGCATCGGCGACGATGGGCGCGAAATAGTCGATCCAGCCCGGATCGCCGGGGTTGAGCCCCTTGCTCCACTGGATCTCGTCGGCGCGCTTGAAGGCATTGTTGATGCGCTCGACCACCACCGGCACGGAGTTGACCGGATAGAGGGATTGATCGGGGAACATGGCGCGGTATTCGTTGTTGTCCGCGGCCACTTGCCAGCCGGAGAGGTAGATGGCCTTGACGCCGGCTTTCACCTGCTGCATCGCCTGACCGCCGGTGAGCGCGCCGAGGCAGTTGATGTAAGGCTCCTCGTGCAGCAGCTTCCACAGCTTTTCGGCACCGCGGCGGGCGAGGGTGTATTCCGGATTGACCGAGCCGCGTAGCCGCACCACGTCTTCGGCGCTATAGGGACGGGTGACGCCTTTCCAGCGGGGGTTTTCGGCCCAGTCTTTTTTCAGGGCAGCGATCTGTTGCTGACGATCCATGACGGTTCCTTCCTTGAGAGAGGAGAAAAAAGCCCATGAGCAAAGCCCATGGGCTGCATGGTACGTCAGCTCGGACGCGACGTCAACAGTCTTATATAAGACATAAGATAAGGTGGGTATGCTGCGGCATCAGGCGATGTTTATGGGTCATACGAGTGGCGTGTCGGACACGATCACACCGTCTTCGTCGGCATAGGCGAACATCCCCGGCGCGAAGGTGGCGCCGCCGAAACTCACCGCAATGTCGCGCTGCCCTTCGCCGCGCTTGAGCGTCTTCTGCGGATGCGTGGCAAGCGCCCAGACGCCTAGGGGGAGCCGACCGATGGCGGCCGAGTCGCGGATGCAGCCATAGACGATGACCCCGGCCCAGCCGTTCTTCACCGCGAGTTCGGCGAGGTTGTCGCCCAGGAGCGCCCGGCGAAGGGACCCTCCGCCGTCGATCACCAGCATCGCGCCTTGGCCGGGCTCGGCGAGCATCTCGCGCACCAGCGCGTTGTCCTCGAAAATTTTCAGGGTGCGCACGGGCCCGCCCGCGGCGCGGGCGCCGCCATAGGAGCGCAGCATGGGGGCGAGCACGCGCACGCGGTCTTCGTGCGCGTCGCACAGGTCGGCGGTATGGAAGTCCATAAAAAAATCTCCGGTCGGTGGAAGACGACCGGAGATTCTAGCAGCAGCTCGGATGCGGTATGGCGTCCGCCCGGGTTCAGGATTCGAGCACGGCTTCTTCGTCGAAGAGCAGCTTCACCTTGCCTTCGGCATCGACGTCGATCGTCACGTGCCCGCCGTTCACCAGCCGTCCGAAGAGGAGCTCGTCGGCGAGCGCGGCGCGGATCGTGTCCTGGATGAGCCGGGCCATGGGGCGCGCGCCCATGAGCGGGTCGAACCCCTTGGCGGCGAGCCAGGCCTTGAGCTCGTCGGTGAAGTGCACCTCGACCTTGCGCTCGTGCAGCTGAGCTTCGAGCTGCATGAGGAACTTCTCGACGACGCGCTGGATGATCTCGTTGTCGAGCGGCTTGAAGGAGATGATCGCATCGAGCCGGTTACGGAACTCCGGCGAGAAGATCCGCTTGAGCTCGCCCATCTCATCGCCGGCCTCACGCTTGGAGGCAAAGCCGATGGTGCTCTTTTGCATGGTCTCGGCGCCGGCGTTCGTCGTCATGATGATGATGACGTTGCGGAAGTCGGTCGAGCGGCCGTTGGCATCGGTGAGCGTGCCGTGGTCCATCACCTGCAGCAGGATGTTGAACACGTCCGGGTGTGCCTTCTCGATCTCGTCGAGCAGCAGCACGCAGTGCGGTTTCTTCATCACCGCTTCGGTGAGGAGCCCTCCCTGTTCGAAGCCGACGTAGCCCGGCGGCGCGCCGATCAGGCGGCTGACGGTATGCCGTTCCATGTACTCCGACATGTCGAAGCGGATGAGGTCGATCCCCAGCGTGTAGGCGAGCTGGCGCGCGACTTCGGTCTTGCCCACGCCGGTGGGGCCGGAGAAGAGGAAGGCGCCGATGGGTTTTTGCGGATTGCCCAAACCCGAGCGCGACATCTTGATGGCGCGCGCGAGCGCTTCGATCGCCGCGTCTTGCCCGAAGACGACGCTCTTCAGGTCGCGTTCGAGACTGGCGAGTTTCTCGCGGTCGTCGGCGGCCACGGTGCGCGGCGGGATGCGCGCGATCTTGGCGACGATCGCCTCGATCTCGCCTTTGCCAATGACTTTCTTCTGCTTGTTCTTGGGCAGGATCTTCTGCGCCGCGCCGGCTTCGTCGATGACGTCGATGGCCTTGTCCGGCAGCTGCCGATCGGTGATGAAACGCGCCGCGAGCTCGGCGGCGGCATGCAGCGCCGCGGTCGAGTATTTCACGTTGTGGTGCGCTTCGAACCGGCTACGCAGCCCCTTGAGGATGGCGATGGTGTCTTCCACGCTCGGCTCGGGTACGTCGATCTTCTGGAAACGACGCGACAAGGCGTGATCCTTCTCGAAGATCTGGCGGTATTCGGCGTACGTGGTAGCGCCGATGCACTTGAGCTGGCCGCTGGAGAGCGCCGGCTTGAGCAGGTTGGACGCATCCAGCGTGCCGCCCGAGGCGGCGCCTGCACCGATGAGCGTGTGGATCTCGTCGATGAAGAGGATGGCGTTGGGGCGTTCTTTCAGCTGCTTGAGCACGGCCTTGAGGCGCTGTTCGAAGTCGCCGCGGTACTTCGTGCCGGCAAGGAGCGCCCCCATGTCGAGCGCGTAGACCTGGGCGTTGGCGAGGATCTCGGGCACCTTGCCTTCGACGATCATGCGTGCGAGCCCCTCGGCGATGGCCGTCTTGCCCACGCCGGCCTCGCCCACGAGCAAGGGATTGTTCTTGCGCCGACGGCAGAGGGTTTGGATGACGCGTTCGAGCTCGGTGCCACGACCGATGAGCGGGTCGATCTTGCCTTCGCGGGCGAGCTGGTTGAGATTGACGGTGAAGTTCTCCAGCGCGCCGCCGTTGCCCTGCGGTGTTTCTTCCTCGTCGTTCGCCTCGTGCTTGGCTTTACTCGCCGCAGCTTCACCCTGTGCGGCGCTGCGCGACTTGACGATGCCGTGCGAGAGGTAATTGACGAGGTCGAGCCGGGTGATCTTCTGCCGCTGCAGTAGATAGAGCGCGTGCGAATCCTTCTCGCCGAAGATGGCCACCAGCACGTTGGCGCCGACCACTTCGGCTTTGCCCGAGGATTGTACGTGCAGGATGGCGCGCTGGATGACGCGCTGGAAACCCAGCGTGGGCTGGGTGTCGACCTCGCCGTTGCCCGGCACCCGCGGTACGTGCGTGTCGATGAACTGCGACAATTCTCGGCGCAATTCGTCGAAATTGGCCCCCACGGCACGCAACGCATCGGCCGCCGACGGGTTGTCGAGCAGCGCGAGCAGCAGGTGTTCGACGGTGACGTACTCGTGCCGCTTCTGCCGCGCGTCGACGAACGCCATGTGTAAGGTGACTTCTAGCTCTTGGGCGATCATTTTCAAACTTCCTCCATGACGCAGGCGAGGGGGTGTCCGTGTTGCCGGGCAAAGGTCGTGACTTGTTCGACCTTGGTGGCGGCGATGTCTTTCGGATAGACGCCGCACACTGCCATCCCCTCATGATGGACTTTGAGCATGATTTGCGTCGCGCGTTCGCGGCCCATGTGAAAAAAACGCTCCAGCACGATCACCACGAAGTCCATGGGGGTGTAGTCGTCGTTGAGCAACAGCACCTTGTAGAACCGCGGGGGAGTAACCCGCGCCTCTTCTTTCTCGAGGATCGGGATGGTGGTATGCCGTGTCGTCATGGTTTCATTCTAATGCGTCCGTGCCCAAACGCAACCCCGGCGCGGACGATGTGATCAATCGTTGCGCTCAATCGTCGCGTTCGGAAAAGTCGCTCTCGATCCGGTCGATCAGGGCATGGAACACTTCGCGTACCTGACGTTCGCTCACGCCCATGAGGAGCGCGTCGTCGAGGGTATCCTTGAGCATCTGGGCGAGTTCCTCGAGATTCTCGCGCAGGACTTTGCGCTTTTCCGTACAGCCGATCGCTTCGCCCGAGGGAGTGCGCCAGACGAGGTGTTCGAGGAAGGCGTCGAGTTCGTTCATGGGAGGAGGGTGCCGCCCCGAGCGGGGCGGCGGAAAGGAGCTCAGCCGCGTAGGACGGCGGCGATCGCTTCGGCGACGTAGTCGAGGTTGCGCGCGTTGAGCGCGGCGATGCAGATGCGCCCGGAGCGTACCGCGTAGATGCCGTACTCGCTCTTGAGCCGTTCGACCTGCTCGGGGGTGAGCCCGGTGTAGGAGAACATGCCGCGCTGGCCGGTGACGAAGGAGAAGTCCTTGCCCGGCACGGCGGCTTCCAGGCGCTGGCGCAGCCCTTCGCGCATGGCGCGGATGCGTCGGCGCATGCCGCCGAGCTCTTCTTCCCATTGTGCGCGCAGCTCGCTTGAGGCGAGCACGTCGGCCACGAGCGCCGCGCCGTGCGAGGGCGGGTTGGAGTAGTTGGTGCGGATGACGCGCTTGAGCTGCGACAGCACCCGCTCGGCCTCGTCACGCGAGCCGGTGACGATGGACAGCGCTCCGACGCGCTCGCCGTAGAGGGAGAAATTCTTCGAGAACGAGCTCGAGACGAAGAAGGGGATGCCGGTGGCGAGGAAGTGGCGCACCGCCGCGGCGTCGGCGTCGATCCCTTCGGCGAATCCTTGGTAGGCCATGTCGAGGAAGGGGACGAGCTCGCCCGCCACGCAGGCTTGGGCGACTTCTTTCCACTGTGCTTCACCGAGATCGGCCCCGGTGGGGTTGTGGCAGCAGGCGTGCAGCACGACGATGCTGCGCGGGGCCATGGCCGCGAGCGCCGCCTTCATGCCGGCGAAATCCACGCCGCCGGTGCTGGGATCGTAGTAGCGGTAGGTGTGCACGGGAAAGCCCGCCGCCTCGAAGATGCCGCGATGGTTTTCCCAGCTGGGGTCGGAGATGTAGACGGTGGTATCGGGCACGATGCGCTTGAGGAGATCACCGCCGATGCGCAGCGCCCCGGTGCCGCCCAGACCCTGGGCGGTGACGACGCGCCCTTCGGTGAGCAGAGGGGAATTGGCGCCAAAGAGCAGACGCTGCACGGCGCCGGTGTAGGCGGCCGGGCCTTCGATGGGCTGGTAGCCGCGCGGCTTGGCTTGACGCACGCGCGCTTCCTCGGCGGTCTTCACCGAGGCGAGCAGCGGAATGCGTCCTTCTTCGTCGTAATACACGCCCACGCCGAGGTTCACTTTCTGGGGGCGCGGGTCGGCGGCGAAGGCTTCGTTGAGTCCGAGGATGGGGTCGCGCGGCGCGAGTTCGACCGCGGCAAAGAGACTGCGGGACATGGATCGGGGCTCCTGAGGCTGGACCATCGGGCTGTGCCTTGCGGGAACCCGCTTCGGGGTAAGATGTCGCAAGGCTACCGCCGAAAAAAGGAATTGTAGCATGGCCGAACTTCCTTCCTCCAGCGGGCGCTTCGTGCGTTTTCCGGGCAGTCCGTTCGAGCTTTTCCAGCCTTATCCGCCGGCCGGGACCAGCCTCAGGCGATCGAGGCGCTGGTATCGGGTATCCGCGACGGGCTGATGTTTCAGACGCTGCTGGGGGTGACCGGTTCGGGCAAGACCTACACCATGGCCAACGTGATCGCCCGCTGCGGGCGCCCGGCCCTGGTGATGGCGCCGAACAAGACGCTCGCCGCCCAGCTCTACGCCGAGTTCCGCGAGTTCTTCCCCAAGAACGCCGTCGAGTACTTCGTCTCGTATTACGACTATTATCAGCCCGAAGCCTACGTGCCCAGCCGCGACCTCTACATCGAGAAGGATTCGAGCGTCAACGCGCACATCGAGCAGATGCGCCTGTCGGCGACCAAGAGCCTGATGGAACGGCGCGACGTGGTGATCGTGGCCACCGTCTCGTGCATCTACGGCATCGGCGACCCGGTCGATTACCACTCGATGGTCTTGCACCTGCGCGAGGGCGAGCGCATGGGGCAGCGCGCCATCATCGAGCGTCTGGTGCAGATGCAGTACGAGCGCGCCGACGCGGATTTCCGCCGCGGCACCTTCCGCGTGCGCGGCGAGGTGATCGACGTCTTCCCGGCCGAGAGCGCGGAGTACGCGCTGCGCATCGAGCTCTTCGACGACGAGATCGAGCATCTCACGCTCTTCGATCCGCTCACCGGCCATCTGGTGCACAAGCTCGTGCGCTTCACCGTCTATCCTTCGAGCCATTATGTGACGCCGCGTGCCACCGTCCTGCGCGCGATCGACTCGATCAAGGAGGAGCTGCGCGAGCGCAAGGCGTGGCTGCTGGAGTGCGGCAAGCTGGTGGAGGCGCAGCGTCTGGAGCAGCGCACGCTCTTCGACCTGGAGATGCTCTCCGAGATGGGATTTTGCAAGGGCATCGAGAACTATTCCCGGCATCTTTCGGGACGCCGTCCGGGCGAGCCGCCGCCCACGCTCATGGACTACCTGCCGGCCGATGCGCTGCTCTTCATCGACGAGTCGCACGTGACGGTGGGGCAGATCGGGGGGATGTTCCGCGGCGACCGTTCGCGCAAGGAGAACCTCGTCGAATATGGCTTTCGCCTGCCTTCGGCGCTCGACAACCGGCCACTCACCTGGGAGGAGTTCGAGCGATTGATGCCGCAGACGATCTTCGTCTCGGCCACGCCCGGCGAGTACGAGACGACGCACCAGCAGCAGCTCGTGGAGCAGGTGGTGCGCCCCACGGGGCTGGTCGATCCGGAAGTGATCGTGCGCCCGGCTTCGACCCAGGTCGATGACCTGCTCGCCGAAGCCAAGCGCCGCGTGGCCGCCGGCGAGCGCGTGCTGGTGACCACGCTCACCAAGCGCATGGCCGAAGATTTGACGGAGTATCTCAACGAGAACGGCGTGCGCGCGCGCTACCTGCATTCGGACATCGACACGGTCGAGCGCGTGGAGATCATCCGCGACCTGCGTCTGGGGGAATTCGACGTGCTGGTGGGCATCAACCTGCTGCGCGAGGGGTTGGACATCCCCGAGGTGTCGCTGGTGGCGATCCTGGACGCGGACAAGGAGGGGTTTCTGCGCTCCGAGCGCTCTCTCATCCAGACGATCGGGCGGGCGGCGCGCAATCTCCACGGCACGACCATCCTCTACGCCGACCGCGTCACCGAGTCGATGCGCCGCGCCATCGACGAGACCGAGCGGCGCCGCGCCAAGCAGCTCGCCTACAACGCCGAGCACGGCATCACGCCGCGGGGCGTGACCAAGCGCATCAAGGACATCATCGACGGGGTCTATGGTGAAGAGGGCGAGAATCGGCCCTCGGCGCGGGCCGTCGCCGCGACCGAGGCACACTGGGAAGAGTCCATCGACCCGACCGACGAGAAGGCGGTGGCGAGGGCGATCGCCCGGCTGGAGAAGGAGATGCTGGAGCACGCGCGCAATCTGGAATTCGAAGCAGCGGCGCAGGTACGCGACCGGCTCTTTCGCCTGCGCGCGCGTGTCTTCGGTGCCGATCCCCACGCCTCGCTCGAGGAGTGAAGGGGCGGGGAAAGGCGCAGGGCGCGGCGTTTGCCGCGCCCTTTTTCAGGCGGCGGGAGGCTGCTCGTCGGCGACGGCAGGGGTCGATTCGATAGAGGATCGCTTGGTCTCCACCTGAACGAGCGGGCCTTCCTCGACCTTGGGCGGGCGCACCACGGGGCGGCCGAGCCGTACGATCACTTCGGTGGGCTCGAGCTCGGCGAGCTTGGCCGGATCGGTCTCTACCCACTGCAGGCCGGCGGCGGCGAGGATCTCGCGCAGGGATTCTGAAGTCATTTCCGGTGCAGGTGCGGGAGGAGGGGCGGCCTGCCTGCTTGCCATGGCAGATTCGCGGTGCGTCGAAGTGCTCGGCGCACGAGGTTCGCTCGATGACGTGGGAGGAGCCGCTTCTCCACCCTCGGGGGCTGCCGGGGCTTCCTGGAGTGTCGGGCGAGTGGCCGGCGTTTGCTCGGTCGGCTCGGGGTGTTCCCTTTTCGTGGCGTGGCTGGCGGGGGGCTGCATCGCTTCGAGCGCGGGGCCGGCGAGCGGCAGCGGTGCGAGTGCTTCGGCATCTCGGGTTGTTGGTTCGCTTTCGTCGCGCGGGTGCCGAAGCGCCTGGGAATCGGCCTGCCATTCGGTCGTTGGGGCATCCGCGCGAGGCGTCACGGTGGCGTGTGGGGTTGCGGCTTCGAGATCCGCGTCCGAACGCCGCGATTCGATCGTCGGTTCGGGGAGTCGTGGCGGCACGATGGCGGGCAGATCACCTGCCTTTTGCTCGGAAGCGGCGGGCTCGGTGGGCAGCGCTTCCTCGGTGGCATCGGCGCGCTTCGTTGCGGCTTTGCGTGCCGGGGCGATCTCATCGGTCCGAGCGGATTCGTCGCTGGCAGCAAGGTCGGCTTCGTTTTGCCCCGTTTCTTCGGTCTCGGCGGCTTCGATCGCCTCGGCGGTTTCTCCCATGACCTTGCGGCGCGAGCGCGAACGACGCCGGCGCTTGACGGTGGCCTCCGAGGTGCTCTCGGTCGTGGGTGGGGCGCCTTCGAGGGATTCGGCAGCTTCGTGTACCGTGGCCAGGGTGGTGGGGGGCGCCTCGATGCTGCCGGAGGAGCTCGGTGACGTTGCGGTGCGAGGCTGCGTTGAGCTCTTGTCCGAGACGGTAGCGCTTTGGGGCGCTGAGGAGGCTGGACGTGCGCCGGGTCGCTCCGAAGATTCTGCGCGGCGCCGGCTCGATTCACGTGAGGGACGGTCGCCACGGTGTCCGTTGTCGCTGCTTCGGGTTCTCGGCTGGCGACGGCCCTCGGGGCGGCGGGCCGATTCGGACGCCTCGGGCTCGGCCGGCGGCGTAGCGGGTTCTTCGGCTTTGGGCGGCTCGTTGCCGCCAGGCCCCATGAGACTGCGGAGCCAGGATTTGAGACGCTGCACCAGAGGGGCCGGTGCGGCTTTCACCTCTGGAGTCTCGGGGGTGGGGGGCACGGAAGGGGGCGGGCTGCTCGCAGAGGGCGGCGGTGTCTCGGGGGTGATTCCCTTGACGGCAGCGACCTGCCGCCGGGCAGGCTTGTCCGAGAGATCGACGAGGCGATTGGGTTCGGGCGCGGGCGGCGTGGCGAGCTCGTAGCTCACCAGGGCGACGTCGTGCGCATCGAGTTGATCGTGACGCAGACGCACCACTTCGTGGACGGGGGTTTCCATGTGCCGGTTGGGGATGACGACGATGCGCACCTTGTGGCGTGCCTCGATGCGGGCGATGTCGACGCGTTTTTCGTTGAGCAGGAAGGTGGCGACATCGACGGGCACTTGCGTATAGACGGCTGCGGTGTTTTCCTTGATCGCTTCTTCTTCGATCAGGCGCAGGATGTGTAGCGCCGCCGACTCGGTGCTGCGAATGTGACCGGTGCCGGTGCAGCGCGGGCAGGGGATGTAGCTCGTCTCGGCGAGTGCCGGGCGCAACCGTTGGCGTGAGAGCTCTAGCAGTCCGAATTTGCTGATTTTGCCCAGCTGAACGCGGGCGCGGTCGTGTTTGATCGCATCCTTGAGGCGATTCTCCACTTCACGTTGATTCTTGGCCGCATCCATGTCGATGAAGTCGATGACGATGAGCCCGCCGAGGTCGCGCAGGCGCAATTGGCGGGCGATTTCGTCCGCGGCTTCCAGGTTCGTCTTGAGTGCGGTCTCTTCGATGTCGGCTCCCTTGGTGGCACGGCCGGAATTGACGTCGATGGCCACCAGCGCTTCGGTGTGATCGATGACGATCGCTCCGCCGCTCGGCAGATTCACCTGGCGCGAGAAGGCCGTCTCGATCTGGTGCTCGATCTGGAAACGGGAGAAGAGCGGGACGTCGTCCTGGTAGCGCTTGACGCGGGGCACGAAGTCGGGCATGACGTGGGCCATGAATTGGCGCGCCTGCTCGCAGATGTCGTCGGTGTCGCAGAGAATTTCGCCGATATCGGGTTGGAAGTAGTCACGGATCGCTCGGATCACCAAGGCGCTTTCTTGGTAGATGAGGAAGGGGCCGGACTGGGAGGAGGCGGCTTCTTCGATCGCGCGCCATAGCTTGAGGAGATAGTCGAGGTCCCATTGCAGCTCGTCGCGCGTGCGACCGATGGCGGCGGTGCGCGCAATCAGGCTCATGCCTTCGGGGACGTCGAGTTCCTCGAGCAGCGCCTTGAGTTCGGCCCGCTCCTCGCCGTCGATGCGTCGTGACACACCACCGCCGCGCGGGTTGTTGGGCATGAGCACGAGATAGCGGCCAGCGAGTGAAATGTAGGTGGTGAGCGCCGCGCCTTTGTTGCCGCGTTCGTCTTTTTCCACCTGGACGATGAGCTCTTGCCCCACCGAGAGCGCGTCTTGTACCCGGGTGCGACCGTTGGCTTCGGTACTTTTCCAGTAGGTGCGGGCGACTTCCTTGAAAGGAAGGAAACCGTGACGGTCTTCACCGTAGTCGACGAATACCGCTTCGAGACTGGGCTCGATACGGGTAATCACCGCTTTGTAGATGTTGCCTTTGCGCTGTTCGTGTGCTGCCGATTCGATGTCGAAGTCGATGAGCTTTTGACCATCGACGATGGCGACGCGCAGTTCTTCTGGCTGCGTCGCATTGAAGAGCATGCGTTTCATCGTGTCCTTACTCCCGCGCTCGGGACGGACACGAACGGGCAGTGGCCCGACGAGGGTTCGACGTCAGTGCGCAGGAGCACCGTTCCGCGGCGGCCAGGCAGGCCTCACGGAGCAAGGAGCTGCGCCGTGCATTGCGGGGGTCGTGGGGCCGGATCTCGGTGGCACCATGTCGTCGATCGTCTCTTCGGTCTCGTGCCGCTCCGCTGTCGGTGCGGCGTTGCTGCATTCCTGTTCGTGTCCGCCCACGCCGTTCAAGTTGAGAAAAAAGTCTGTGGCCGGGCGACCCTGGTGTTCCGCTGGTGGCTTCGGCAAGGGGCATGAGACTGGAGCTCCCGGCGCGAAGCGTTCTTTCGGGACATCGCGATCAATTCGCTGCACAGCCGTATGGAGACGTTCTCCGGCGCTCGGGTGTTTGCCCATCTCGTCGAGATGGTCTGGCATCTGTGCTCCGGGCAACTTGCCTTGCGGCTGCTGGCAGCAGGTTCGTTCGCGCGCCCTTCGATTCCGGTCGGGCGGGAGCACGACGTCTTCTCGACGGGCTCGACCGCTCGAAGTCGGTCCACTCCGGGTGGACGTTACACGACGACTCGACCGTGAATCGAAGCGATAGTATATTCGGGAAGATGATGGAACGCAAAATTTCTCCCGCGGCGCAGGAGTGGTGCGTCGATGAGGCGGGCGCCGGGCAGCGCCTGGACAATTACCTCTTGCGCCACCTCAAGGGGGTGCCGAAGAGTCACGTCTATCGCATCATCCGCAGCGGCGAGGTGCGCGTCGACGGCCGTCGGGCGCAGGCGCAGACACGCCTCGAGCAGGGACAGAGGGTGCGGGTGCCGCCGGTGCGCGTGGCCGAGGCACCCGTGCGTCCGGCGATTCCCGCCGGGCCGCCGCTGCCAGTGATCCATGAGGATGAAGACTTGCTCGTCCTCGACAAGCCGGCCGGCTTGGCGGTGCATGGCGGCTCGGGCGTGTCGTTCGGGGTGATCGAACGCTTGCGCGCCGAGCGTCCGGCGGCACCGCTGCTCGAGCTGGTGCATCGGCTCGATCGCGAAACTTCCGGTCTGCTGATGGTGGCGAAGCGCCGCTCGGCCCTGAAGGCGCTGCAGGATGCCTTGCGCGCCGGGCAGGTGCGCAAGCGCTATCTCGCCTTGGTCCACGGCCTCGTCGAGCAGCACGTGCAGCACGTGCGCGCGCCGCTCTTCAAGTACCTCACGCCGGAAGGGGAGCGGCGCGTGCGCGTCAGCTCCGAGGGGAAGGTCGCGCACAGCATCGTGCGGCGCCTGCGGCGCTGGCCGCAGGCGGGTTATACCTTGGTGGAAGTGGAACTGAAGACCGGGCGCACGCATCAGATTCGCGTGCATATGGCGCATCTGGGGCATCCCTTGGTGGGAGACGAGAAGTACGGTCGTTTCGCCGCCAACAAGGCGCTGGCGCGATCGGGATTCGATCGCATGTTCCTGCATGCGGCTTTTCTTTCTTTCATGCATCCGCGCTCGGGGGTGCGCCTCGACCTGGAGGCGCCATTGCCGCCGGAATTGCGGGAATTTTTGGCTGATCTGGGCCCGGGGGAGGAGGGGTGAGCGCATTCGATCTGGTGGTATTCGATTGGGATGGAACGCTGATGGATTCGACGGCAGCCATCGTGCGGGCGATGCAGCGTGCCGCCGAGGATCTGGGCGTGCCGCCTCCGCCGGCGCAGCGGGCGCGGCAGGTGATCGGCCTGGGCTTGACCGATGCCTTGCGTCTGGCACTGCCCGAGTTGCCGGCGCAGCGCTACCCGGAGATGGCGGCGCGCTACCGCCACCATTACTTGTCGCACGACGGCGAGCTCGAGCTCTTTCCCGGTGTCGAGGAGCTGCTTGCGCGGCTCGCGGCGGCCGGGCGCTACGTGGCGGTGGCCACCGGAAAGAGCCGGCTGGGGCTGGAGCGTGCGCTCGATCATTCGGGCTTGCGCCGCTACGTGATGGCCTCGCGCACCGCCGATGAGTGCCATTCCAAGCCGCATCCGCAGATGCTGCACGAGCTGCTGGCAGAGTTCGCGGTTCCGCCGGAGCGGGCGGTGATGATCGGCGATACGACGCACGATCTGCTCATGGCCCAGGCGGCGGGGACGGCCGGTATCGGCGTGGCCTACGGGGCGCATCCGCGCGAGGCGCTCACGGCCCTGCGACCGTTGTCGGTGGTGGATTGTGCGGGCGCGCTCGCGCCGCTAGTGCTGGGCGAGAAAGCCGAAGACGGTCGGGCGCTTGCCGAGCGTCGGTAAGGGGTCGGCGCGCCAGCGTGCGACGGGGGCGGTGCGGATCCATTGATCCGGTTGAGTGAGATGGCAGGCCACGCACAGCAGCGTCGTCGGCGCCAGCACCCGCACCAGGGTTTCGAGCATGCGATCGTTACGGTACGGCGTTTCGATGAAGAATTGGCTTTGCTGGTGGGCGCGTGAGGCCGCTTCCAGCGCGGCGATCGCGGTGGCGCGCTCCGGCGCCGGGATCGGCAGGTAACCGTGAAAGGTGAAACGCTGGCCCTCGAGGCCGCTGCCCATGAGCGCGAGCAGGAGGGCCGAGGGACCGACGAGCGGCACCACGGCAATGCCGCGCCCGTGCGCCCGGGCGACCAGCGCCGCTCCGGGGTCGGCCACCCCGGGGCAGCCGGCATCGGACATCAGGCCGAGATCTTCGCCCTCGAGGCAAGGCGCGAGCAGTACGTCCAGGGCGGCCGGCGTCGGCGCGTCGGGGATGCGCTGCAGCAGTAATTCGGCAATTGGCCCTGGATGTCCTAGGCGTTTGAGGGCGGCGCGGGCCGGTTTCTCGTTTTCGACGACGAAACGGCGCAGGCGCTGCACTTCGCGTAGATGTTCCGGCGGCAGCAGCGGCGGCCCTTCATCGCCCAGCGGCGTGGGGATGAGCAGCAATCGCCCGGGGGTCACGGCAGCGTCCAGCCGAGTCGGCGCAGCATCCGCGCCGTGGCGATGAGCGGCAGGCCGATGAGGGCGGTGGGGTCGCTCGATTCGATCACCTCGAGCAGGGCGATGCCGAGCCCCTCGGCCTTGGCGCTGCCGGCGCAGTCGAGCGGCCGTTCGCGCTCGACGTAGCGCACGAGTTCCGCGTCGGTGAGGTCGGCGCGAAAGCGCACCCGGGTGGGCACGAGTTCGGTCTGGGCGCGACCTTGCTCGTCGAGCACGCACACGGCGGTGGAAAATTCGACCGTCCGGCCGCGCATGCGCTGCAGTTGCGCAACGGCACGCTCCACGCTCCCCGGTTTGCCGAAACGCTCGTCGCCGAGATGGGCGACCTGGTCGCTGCCGATGACGTGGCAGGCTTCGTCGAGCGTCGCCGCGACCGCTCGGGCCTTGGCTTCGGCCAGTCGCCGGGCCGTCCGTGCCGGGGGTTCGCCGGGCAGCGGCGTTTCATCGACTTGGGGTGCGAGGGCAGTGAAGGGCAGGCCGAACCGTTCGAGGAGCTGGCGGCGGTAGGGCGAGGTGGAAGCGAGGATGAGACGCGTCATGGAGAGGAATTTTTTGACAAAAATTTCAGGAAATCTTATCATTGAGAACTTATGTCGCAAAACGTGACCCTGCCCGATCCGCTGGTGTTCGCACGGGATGCCGATTCGCTCTGCGGCGAGTTCGGATCCGGCGAGTTGTCGCGCCTATCCGCTTCCGTGCTCGAATTGGGGGCGGTGCGCTGGCGCGTCTCGGGGGCGTGTCTCGAAGATGGTCGCGCTGCGCTCGATGTGTCCGCTCAAGGTGTAGCCGTTTTGCGCTGCGAGCGTTGCCTGGGGCCGTTGGATTGGGCTTTTGCCGTGGCGCGGCGTTTGTCGCTCTATCGTGCCGACGAGGACATCCCCGAGGAGGAACTCGAGGATGAATCCTGTGACGCGATCCACTTCGCAGGGGCGCTCGACGTGGCAGGGCTGGTGGAAGACGAGATTTTGCTCGAGTTGCCGGTGTTCGCGCGGCATGAAGCCTGTGAACCCCCAGGGCCATGGGAGGCGGGTGAAGCGCTTTCTCCTTTTGCGGTCTTGGCGCAACTGAAGCGCTCGTGAGACAATCCTGAACTTTTTGGGCCGGCATCGTCCGGCCTGTTCGAACTAGAGGAGTATCCGGTCATGGCCGTTCAGCAGAACAAGAAGTCCCCTTCGAAGCGTGGGATGCACCGCGCGCACCAGGCGTTGAAGAACCCGCCGATCGCCGTCGATCCCACCACGGGGGAAGTGCATCTGCGTCATCACGTCACTCCGGGCGGCTTTTACCGCGGCCGTAAAGTGATCGACGTCGGCGGCGAATGATCCCATTCTCTTGCGATCGATGAGCTCGCGCGCTTCGTGCCGCCTCTCGGTGCGCGCTTGCCCGTTTATCGTGACTGATCATGACAGCTTCTGAGCGCGCAAAGCCGTTCGTGCTTGCCGTGGATTGCATGGGCGGGGATCACGGACCGCAAGTCACCTTGCCGGCGATCGAGTCTTTCCTGCGCCGGCGTTCGGATGTTTCCGTGCTTGCAGTGGGGCAGCCATCCGTGCTCGAGGCAGAGGTGGGGCGCCTTCGTCGTCGATTCGGGGAGCGAATCGAGCTCGTGCCGGCTTCCCAGGTCGTCGAGATGGACGAGGCGCCCACGTCCGCCATGCGCAACAAGAAGGATTCTTCCTTGCGCGTGGCGATCGAGCAGATCAAGGCGGGCCGGGCGCAGGCGGCGGTCTCCGCGGGGAATACCGGTGCCTTGATGTCGATCGCACGCTTCGTGTTGAAGACGCTGCCCGGTATCGATCGCCCAGCCATTGCCACGGTGTTGCCGGCGCGAGGTAGTCGCGTCTGGGTGCTCGATCTCGGGGCCAACGTCGATTGCACCGCCGAGCACTTGCGTCAATTCGGCATCATGGGGTCGTTGCTCGTGTCCGCCGTCGAGCAGGTGGAGCTTCCCCGGGTGGGGTTGCTCAACATCGGCGCCGAAGACATCAAAGGCAATCAGGTGGTGCGGGAAGCCGCGGCGCTGCTGCGTGCCACCGACCTCAATTTCGTCGGCAACGTCGAGGACATCTACTCCGGCCAAGCCGACGTCGTCGTGTGCGACGGGTTCGTCGGCAACGTCGCTCTCAAGACGACCGAGGGTCTCGCGCAGATGCTCGCGCTCATCCTCCGCGAGGAATTCAACCGCAGTCTGCTCACCCGCCTCATGGGGCTGGCGGCCTATCCGGTGCTCAAACGATTCAAAAATCGCGTCGATCCGCGCCGCTACAACGGCGCGGTGCTGGTGGGGTTGCGCGGAGTCGTGGTGAAGAGCCACGGCGGGGCCGATGCCTATGCCTTCGGTCAGGCCCTGGATCGGGCGGCCGAAGCGGCGGCGCATCGCCTGGTCGAACGCATCGAACGAAAAATGGCAGGAGCGTGGCCGCGGGCCGCCTCGCCCGTCACCGAGGTGGCATTGTCATGAGATTTTCCCGCATCATCGGCACCGGCAGCCATCTGCCCGGTGTGCCCATCACCAACGACGATCTGGTCGCGCGCGGCATTGAAACGTCGGATGAATGGATTCGCACCCGCACCGGCATCGCCGCACGACATTTCGCCGCCGAAGGGGAGATGGCGAGCGACCTCGCCCTCATCGCCGCACGGCATGCCCTGGAGCGGGCCGATTGTCGGCCCGACGACATCGATCTCCTCGTGCTCGCCACTTCCACGCCGGATTACGTTTTCCCCAGTACGGCCACTCTCCTGCAGGCCAAGCTGGGCATGACCAATCGGGCGCCTGCGTTCGACGTCCAGGCGGTGTGCAGCGGTTTCGTCTATGCGCTGGCGCTTGCCGACAAGTTCCTGCGCCTGGGGGAGGCACGCCGCGCGCTGGTGGTCGGCGCCGAAGTCTTCTCTCGCATCCTCGACTGGAACGATCGCTCCACCTGTGTGCTTTTCGGCGACGGGGCCGGCGCCATCGTGCTCGAAGCCGATGAACTGCCGGGCATCCTCGCCACACGACTGCACGCCGACGGGCGACATCACGCCGAGTTGTGGGTGCCGGGGCAGGTGGGCGCGGGTAAAGTACAAGGAGATCCCTTCGTGCGCATGGAAGGGCAGGCGGTGTTCAAATTCGCCGTCCAGGTGCTCGCCGAAGTGGCGCACGAAGTGCTCGATCTGGCCAAACTGCCGGTCGAATCGCTCGACTGGCTGATCCCTCACCAGGCCAACGTCCGCATCCTGCAAGCCACGGCCAAGCGCCTGGGGCTGCCACCCGAGCGGGTCATCAGCACCGTTGATCGGCATGGCAACACTTCGGCGGCTTCCATTCCGTTGGCGCTCGACGTCGGCATCGCCGAGGGCAAGGTTCGTCCAGGGCAGACGCTTTTGCTCGAGGGCATCGGCGGCGGTTTCACCTGGGGTGCGGCGCTGCTGCGCTATTGAGGAGACGGAGGATCATGCGTTTCATGTTCGTGTTTCCCGGTCAGGGGTCGCAGTCCGTCGGCATGATGGCTCCTTATGAGGGGCTGCCGACCATCCGTGAGACCTTCGCCGAGGCGAGCGACATCCTCGGCGAGGATCTGTGGGAGATGGTTCAGTCCGGCCCGGCCGAACGGCTCGCCCTCACGGTCAATACCCAGCCGCTGATGCTCACGGCGGGCGTGGCCGTGTGGCGCGCCTGGCGCGCCCTGGGTGGCCCCGAACCGGCGCTCCTGGCGGGGCACAGCCTGGGAGAATATACGGCATTGGTGGCCGCCGAAAGTCTGTCGTTCGCCGACGCGCTGCCCCTGGTGCGATTGCGCGCCCAGGCGATGCAGGAAGCGGTTCCGGCCGGCGTCGGCGCCATGGCTGCGGTGATGGGGCTCGACGTGGCGGCGCTGGAATCCGTCTGTCGCCAGGCCGCTGCCGAGACGGGGGGCATCGTCGCCCCAGCCAATCTCAATGCTCCGGGGCAGATCGTCATCGCCGGGCACAAGGAGGCGGTCGAACGCGCCGCGGCGCTCGCCAAAGAAGCCGGAGCCAAGCGCGCCGTGCCGCTGCCGGTGAGCGCTCCTTTTCACTGCGAGTTGATGAAACCGGCCGCCGAGCGGCTTGCCGAGCGTCTCGCCGCCATCGTGCCGCGCCCGCCGCGTATTCCCGTGCTGCACAACGTCGATGTCGCCGAACACCGCGACCCGGAGGAGATACGCCGTGCCCTCGTCGAGCAGGCCTGGCGCCCCGTGCGCTGGATCGAGACGATCGAAGAGGCGGCGCATCGCGGCATCACACACGTCCATGAATGCGGGCCCGGCAAGGTGCTCGCCGCGCTCACCAAGCGCATCGTCAAGGACCTCGAGGGTGGGGCGCTCGCCGACGCGGCGAGCCTGCATGCGGCGCTCGAGGCGCTCGACATCAAGGGCTGACAAGGAAGAGGGGAAGACATGATCCAGTTTCGCCTCGACGGCCAGACGGCCGTCGTCACGGGAGCCTCCCGCGGCATCGGCCGAGCCACCGCACTCGCCCTGGGGCAAGCGGGGGCCAAGGTGATCGGTACGGCGACCACCGACGAGGGGGCTGCCGCCATCGCCGAAGCGCTGCGCGCCGAGGGTATCGCCGGCGAGGGGATGCGGCTCGACGTCACCGACGCGGCTGCGGCCACGGCCTTCATCGGTGCCGTCGAACAGCGCCACGGCCCCATCGCCGTGTTGGTGAACAACGCCGGCATCACCCGCGACAATCTCGCTCTGCGCATGAAGGACGAGGAATGGGACGCCGTGCTCGACACCAATCTCAAGGCGACTTTCCGCCTATGCAAGCTCGTGCTCAAGGGGATGATGAAGGCGCGCTACGGCCGCATCGTCAACCTCACCTCCGTGGTGGCGCATTCGGGCAACCCCGGTCAGGCCAATTACGCCGCGGCGAAAGCGGGCGTGGCCGGCATGAGCCGCTCGCTCGCGCTCGAACTGGGTAGCCGTGGCATCACGGTAAATTGTATCGCCCCCGGTTTCATCGACACCGACATGACCCGGGCGCTCGGCGACGAGTCCCGCGATGCCCTGGCCGGTCGCATCGCCCTGGGTCGGTTCGGTTCGCCGGAAGAAGTGGCCGCGGCAGTGCTCTTTCTCGCCTCGCCGGCGGCTTCTTACGTCACCGGCGTCACACTGCACGTCAATGGCGGCATGTACTTGGCGGCCTGACGTGTAACGAACCATTGCAAACTTCCCAACTTTGGTAGAATAATCCCGTTTTTTCCACATCCCGTTCAAGGAGTTTCCTGAAATGGAAAACATCGAGCAGCGTGTCAAGAAAATCGTCGCCGAGCAGTTGGGCGTCAATGAAGCCGAAATCAAGAATGAATCCTCCTTCGTCGAGGATCTCGGCGCAGATTCACTTGACACCGTCGAACTGGTGATGGCGTTGGAAGAAGAGTTCGAATGCGAGATTCCGGACGAAGACGCCGAAAAGATCACCACGGTGCAGCAGGCCATCGACTACATCACCAACCACGCCAAGAAATAATCCCCTTTTTCGACTACGGAGCCAACCTTGACCCGTCGCAGAGTCGTCGTCACCGGGATGGGTATCGTCTCCCCGGTGGGTAATACCGTCGAAGAAGCTTGGGCCAACGTCGTTGCCGGGCGCTCCGGCATCGTTCCCATCAGTCGTTTCGACGCCTCCGGTTTTCCGGTGCGCATCGCCGGCGAGGTCAAGGGATTCGACGTGGAGGCCTATATCCCGAAGAAAGAGGCGCGCCGTATGGACGTCTTCATCCACTACGGGATGGCGGCCGGCATCCAGGCCATGCGTGATTCGGGGCTCGAAATCACCGAAGAGAATGCCGAGCGCGTAGGTATCAACATCGGCTCCGGCATCGGCGGTCTGCCGATGATCGAAGAGACGCATGGCGAATTCCTCAAAACCGGTCCGCGTCGGATCTCCCCCTTCTTCATTCCTGCCACCATCATCAACATGATCGCCGGACATCTGTCGATTCACTTCGGCATCAAGGGGCCGTGTCTGGCGATGGTGACCGCCTGCAGTACCGCTACGCACTGCATCGGCGAGGCGGCGCGCATGATTCAATACGGCGACGTCGACGTGATGATCGCCGGCGGAGCCGAATCGACGGTAACGCCGCTGGCGATCGGCGGGTTCGCTTCGGCGAAGGCGCTGTCCACGCGCAACGAAGAGCCCGAACGTGCGAGCCGCCCCTGGGACAAAGACCGCGACGGGTTCGTGCTCGGCGAGGGGGCCGGGGTCCTGGTGCTCGAGGAATACGAGCACGCCAAGGCCCGCGGTGCACGCATCTACGCCGAGGTGGGGGGCTATGGCATGAGCGCCGATGCCTTCCACATGACGGCGCCGTGCGAGGATGGCGATGGGGCCATGCGCTGCATGCGCAACGCCCTCAAAGACGCGCGCATGGCACCCGACGAGATCGACTACATCAATGCCCACGGCACCTCCACGCCGCTGGGCGACGTGGCCGAGACGGTGGCGGTGAAGCGAACATTCGGCGAGCATGCACGGCAGCTGGTGGTGAGCTCGACCAAGTCGATGACCGGGCATCTGCTGGGCGCAGCCGGTGGGGTCGAGGCCGTGTTTACCGTGCTCGCGCTGCATCACCAGGTCGTGCCGCCCACGATCAATCTCGAAGAGCCCGGCGAGGGGTGCGACCTGGACTACTGCCCAAACGTCGCCCGTCCCACCCGCATCCGTGCGGCGCTGTCCAATTCCTTCGGCTTCGGCGGCACCAACGGCACGCTGCTCTTCAAGCGGATGTGAATGATATATGGATGGCGGCCCGATGAAGCCATGCCGGCTCGTCGTGCCGCTACCGAGGTTCGCGATTTTTCTGGCGCTCACCCTGGGTACGGCGAGCGTTTTCCTCTCCGTCCTCTACTTTCGCTGGCCGGTAACGCTCATGATCGGTGCGGCTCTCGGTATCTCTGTTCGGCAGCTGTTTCGCCGCCCGTCGGCGAGAGGCATGCTTTGGTTGTGGCCCGGTTGGAGCCTCTCCTTTGCCGAAGGCAAGGACCTCCGTCATCGCACACGCATGCACCGCTTCGGCCCCTGGGTATTGCTGCAGGCGCGGCCGAGGCGTGGCGGCCGCGTTGCCACTTGTCTCGTCGAGCTCCCCGCTTTGCCCGAGTCAGATCGTTGGGCCTTGGCCTACTGGTGCGCCACTGGTCGGCCGCCGCGGTCGCAGGATGGTGTTACGGACGACCGGTAGGGTCTCGGGATAATCCTTGGTGTAATGCAAGCCGCGGCTCTCCTTGCGCCTGAGGGCGCAGCGCACGATGAGCTCGGCCACGGTCACCAGGTTGCGCAGTTCGATGAGGTCGTTGCTGACACGAAAGTTCGCATAGTACTCGGCGATCTCGCGCTCGAGCAGCCGGATGCGGTGCATCGCCCGCTGCAGGCGTTTGGTGGTGCGCACGATCCCGACGTAGTCCCACATGAAGCGGCGCAGTTCGTCCCAGTTGTGCGCGATCACCACTTCCTCGTCGGCGTCGGTCACACGGCTCTCGTCCCAGTCCGGCAACGGCAGGGGGGCACGTGGAGGTTGCGCCAGCATGTCTTGCACCGCGGCTTCCCCGAAGACGAGGCATTCGAGCAGGGAATTGCTCGCCAGGCGATTCGCGCCGTGCAGCCCCGTGCAGGTCGATTCGCCCACCGCGTACAGGTGCGGGAGGTCGGTGCGGGAGGAAAGGTCGACCTTGACACCGCCACAGGTATAGTGCGCCGCCGGCACCACCGGGATCGGCTGTTTGGTGATGTCGATTCCCAGTTCCAGGCAGCGCGCGTAGATGTTGGGGAAATGGCTGCGGATCCAGTCCGGATCTTTGTGCGTGATGTCGAGGTAGACGCACTCGATGCCGAGCCGCTTCATCTCATAGTCGATGGCTCGCGCCACGATGTCACGCGGCGCGAGCTCGGCGCGCGGGTCGTGTTTCGGCATGAATCGCTCGCCATTGGGTAGCCGCAGGATGCCGCCCTCGCCGCGCACCGCCTCGCTGATGAGGAAGGACTTGGCGTGGGGATGGTAGAGGCAGGTGGGATGGAACTGGATGAATTCCATGTTCGCCACGCGGCAGCCGGCGCGCCAGGCCATGGCGATGCCATCGCCCGTGGCGGTGTCCGGGTTGGTTGAATAGAGGTAGACCTTGCCCGCACCGCCGGTGGCGAGCACCGTGTGCGCGGCCGAGAAGGTGCGCACGTGTCCGGCCTGCCGGTCGAAGACGTAAGCGCCGAGGCAACCCAGTTCGGGTCGACCGAGCTTCGCGCCGGTGATGAGATCGATCGCGATGTGCTGCTCGAACACCTGGATGTTGGGATGAGCTTTCACCTTTTCGGTGAGCGTTTGCTGGACGGCGGCACCGGTGGCATCCGCCGCGTGGATGATGCGCCGCTGCGAGTGTCCTCCCTCGCGAGTGAGATGGTACTGGCCGCGCTCGTCGCGCGAGAACGGCACGCCTTGGGCGATCAGCCAGTCGATGGCCTGCTTGCCGCGTTCGACCACGAAGCGCACGGCTTTCGGGTCGCACAGGCCCGCGCCGGCCACGAGAGTGTCACGAACGTGGGCTTCGATGCTGTCGGCATCGTCGAGTACTGCGGCGATGCCGCCTTGGGCGTAGGCGCTGGCGCTCTCCATCAAGGTGCGCTTGGTGATGAGCGCGACTTTTCGCTGGTCGGCGAGCTTGAGCGCCACGCTCTGTCCGGCCAGGCCGCTGCCGAGGATGAGGACGTCGAAGTGTTCCATCGAGGAAGAAAGGAAGGGGAGAGATGAAAAGGTTATCACAAGGGAGGAACCAAATCCCTGCTCCGTGGGTCGATTTTCGCGAGGATTGGGGAAGCGGGTCGGTATAATGAACCTCCGACAGGAACGTCAGGCTCGCTTCCTATGACCAACCGTGAGATCGATCAGCAGCTCGTAGCGCGTGTGCGCCAAGGCGATCAGAACGCCTTCGGGTTGCTCGTGTCGAAATATCAGCGCAAAGTGCAGCGGTTGTTGTCGCGCCTGGTGCGCGACCCGGCGGAGGTGGAAGACTTGACTCAGGAGACCTTCATCAAGGCCTATCGGGCGCTCGATTCGTTTCGCGGCGACAGTGCGTTCTATACCTGGCTCTATCGCATTGCCATCAATACCGCGAAGAATCACTTGATGGCCTCCAATCGTCGCCCTTCCGCGAGCGCCACCGTCCATCAGACGGAGGAGGGAGAGCAGTGGGATGAACTCGATCTGCTCAGTGACAGCGAGACGCCGGAGAATTTGCTCCTTACCCAGGAGATCGCCCAGACGGTGGAAGAGACGATCCAGTCCTTGCCCGAAGAGCTGCGCACGGCAATCACGCTACGCGAGCTCGAAGGGCTGAGCTACGAAGAAATCGCCCAAGTGATGGGCTGCCCGATCGGCACCGTGCGTTCGCGAATCTTCCGTGCGCGCGAGGCGATCGCGCAACGTTTGCGGCCGCTGCTCGATACGGCCCCCGATCGACGTTGGTAGGAAACGACGATGATGCGCGACACGAAAACGACTCCAGAAGCGCTGTCGGCCTTGGTGGATGGTGAGCTCGACGACGCGGACACCGCTTCGTGGGTGCAACGGCTCACGAACGACCCGGCCATGGCTCAGCGCTGGCTAGCCTATCACCTCATAGGAGAGGCTCTGCGGGGGGAACTCCCCGGACCTCGCCAGCGTGACTTATGCTCGGTGATCCTGAGACGGATCGCGCTCGAACCAAGCCCCGTGACGCGCGTCGGGCTCGAGCGCGACGTACGCGTCGTGGCCAACGAACCGAAAATACACTGGTTTGCCACCGCGGCCGCAGCGGCGCTCGTCCTTGCCGTCGGCTGGGGGCTGTGGCAAACGCCTCGCGAGGACGCAGGCAACGCGAACGCCATGCGTTTGGCGGAGGCGGAAATTGCTGCGCCCTCGAATTCGGGTTCTCTCCCTCAAACGCCGGACGAGCAGATTTATTGGATCGCTTACGGCAATGCTCATGGTCCCGCGGGTGTCGGCGGACTTCGCTATGCCCGGGTGATGGCGCAGCAGCAAGGGGGGCGTTGATGCGCTTCGCGGCAAAAGTGCGGTTCATGGTCTGTCTCCTCGTGGCATGGGCCTCGGCGCTGGCGAGTGCCTCGGAAGACGTCCTTCGCTTGCTCGAGCGCTCCCTATCTCCGCCGGACATCGATTATCACGGTACGGTGGTGCTGCAGATCGGCGATCGGGTGCAAACGCTTCGCGTGACTCATATGAACAAGGAGGGAAAGCGGGTCGAGTGGGTCGAGGTGCTCGAGGGCGAACCCCGTGAAACCGTCCGTATCGGTGAGGAGGTGCGCTGCTTTTTGCCCGAGGAGAAATTGGTATTGATGGATCGGGCTGCGGGCGGATCCGGGGTGCCTTACCATCCGCGCGGCTCCGTGGGTCGCATCGAGGCATCCTACCAGATCGAACCGCTCGGCGAGGGCCGTGAGGCGGGACGTGAGGTGGTCGGGATACGGTTCGTGCCACGCGACGCCTTGCGGTTCGGTCAGGAATGGTGGATCGACAAAGAAAGTGGGATCGTGTTGAAGCGAACGATCTGGGACGAGGCGCCGGTTCGGGTACTGGAGACGCAGTTTTTTTCCGATTTCCGCGTGACGGGCCTTCCTGATGTCGCGCAGGTACGACGGAAATTCGGCGCTCATGAAGATTGGCAGCGTATCGATCTGCGTGGCAGGCGAATCGAGGCCGCCGATACAGGCTGGGCGTTCACCGTCATGCCTGCAGGGTTCGAGCTCGAGGCCGTCTTCCAGCGGCGAGGGCCATCGGGTAAGACGATCACTCAGTGGCAGATCGGGGATGGCCTGGCGAGCGTCTCCGTGTTCTTCGAGCCGTGGGACGGGGACGAAATCGGGGAGAAGACCGACGATTTTGGCGCCACGAAGGTGGTGCGCCGGCGGGAGCCGGGCGCGCTGCGTACCGCGATGGGTGAAGTGCCCGACGTGACCCTGCGCGCTTTGCTCGATGCGATGGTACGACACCAGGGAGCGCAGTGAGCGATGTCCCAGGAGCGTGTCCTATGGGTCTTGTCGCGCCCGGGGTGCCATTTGTGCGATGACATGGTGGAGGAACTCATGCCCATCGCACGACACTATGGTTTTACCGTGGTCAAACGCGACGTCGATGCGGATCCGGCCTGGCGTCAACGCTATGGCCGGGCGATTCCGGTCGTCCTGCATGGGAGCGTGGAAATCTGTCGCCATCGCTGCGATGCAGCAAGCGTTCATGACTATTTGAGCCGTTTTCCGTTAGAATGATCGGGATGAATCTTTCGTACCGCTCTCCACTGCCCCGCGGGGCTTTTTTTGTGTGCCGATGAAAAACATACGCAACTTCTCGATCATCGCCCACATCGACCACGGCAAGTCTACGCTCGCCGATCGGCTCATCCAGTATTGCGGCGGCCTGTCCGATCGCGAGATGGAGGATCGCGTGCTCGACTCCATGGATCTCGAGCGCGAGCGCGGCATCACCATCAAGGCGCAGACCGCTACGCTCATGTACCGAGCGCGCGACGGCCAGACCTACGAGCTCAACCTCATCGACACGCCGGGACACGTCGATTTCTCCTACGAGGTGAGCCGCTCGCTATCCGCTTGCGAGGGGGCGCTCCTCGTGGTCGATGCCTCCCAAGGGGTGGAGGCGCAGACGGTGGCCAACTGCTACACAGCGATCGAGCTCGGTGTCGAGGTGGTGCCGGTGCTCAACAAGATCGACCTGCCGCAGGCCGACCCCGAGCGCGCGCGCGCCGAGATCGAAGACGTCATCGGCGTGGATGCGAGCGAAGCCGTGCTCTGTTCGGCCAAAACGGGTCTGGGAATCGAGGAGGTGCTCGAAGCCGTGGTGCGCCGGGTACCGCCTCCGCGTGGAAATCCTGAGGCGCCCACCCGCGCGCTCATCATCGATTCCTGGTTCGACAACTACGTCGGCGTCGTCATGCTGGTGCGGGTGGTCGATGGGCGACTCGCTCGCGGCGAGCGCATCCGGCTGATGTCGACCGGGGCCGAGTACGCGATCGAGCGGCTCGGCGTCTTCACGCCGCGCTCGCTCGAACGCGATGCGCTCGAGTGCGGTGAAGTGGGTTTCGTCGTCGCCGGCATCAAGGAGCTGCGTGCGGCCAAGGTCGGCGACACGATCACGACGCTGCCTCGCGTCGCCGCCGAGCCGCTGCCCGGCTTTCGCGAGATCAAGCCGCAGGTCTTCGCCGGCCTCTATCCCGTGGAATCGAGCGAATATGATTCCCTGCGCGAGGCGCTCGAAAAGCTCAAGTTGAACGACGCGGCGCTGCAGTTCGAGCCCGAGACCTCGCAGGCGCTGGGATTCGGTTTCCGCTGCGGCTTTCTCGGGCTTCTGCACATGGACATCGTGCAGGAGCGGCTCGAGCGCGAGTTCGGCCAGAACCTCATCACCACGGCGCCTTCGGTCGTCTATGAAGTGGTGCTGCGCTCGGGCGAGGTGCAGCGCATCGAAAATCCCTCGCGTCTGCCCGATCCGAGCAAGATCGAGGAGATCCGCGAACCCATCATCACGGCGCACATCTTCGTGCCGCAGGACTACCTTGGCCCCGTGCTCACGCTGTGCAACCAGAAGCGCGGCGTGCAGGTCGACCTGCGCTACCACGGTCGGCAGGTCCACGCGATCTTCGAGCTGCCGATGAACGAAGTGGTGATGGACTTCTTCGACCGGCTGAAGTCCGTGTCGCGCGGCTATGCCTCGCTCGACTACGAATTCAAGGAATACCGCCCTGCCGATCTCGTCAAGCTCGACGTCCTCGTCAATGGTGAGAAAGTCGATGCGCTCTCGGTGATCGTGCACCGCGCCAGCGCTCAGCGACGCGGCCGTGAGCTCGTCGAGAAACTGCGCAGCCTCATCCCGCGGCAGATGTTCGACGTGCCGCTGCAGGCGGCCATTGGCTCGCACATCATCGCGCGCGAGACGATCAAGGCGTTGCGCAAGAACGTGCTCGCCAAGTGCTATGGCGGCGACATTTCGCGCAAGAAGAAACTCCTCGAAAAGCAGAAGGCCGGCAAGAAACGCATGAAGCAGGTCGGTAACGTCGAGATCCCGCAGGAGGCCTTCCTCGCGGTGCTGCGTACCGACGAAGCCTGACCGGCCTCGCCGCACTCTCCAAGGCAGGGAAACATGAATTTCGCGCTGATCCTCTTCCTGCTCACGCTCGCCACGGGCGTGCTCTGGGCGCTCGATCGTTGGGTGGCGAGCAAACGCCGCCCCGAGGGAGCCCCGGCACCCTGGTGGGTCGAATACGGGGCGAGCTTTTTCCCGGTGATCCTCGCCGTCTTCGTGCTGCGCTCCTTCGTGGTCGAACCGTTCAAGATTCCTTCGGGGTCGATGATCCCGACGCTGCTGGTGGGCGACTTCATCCTCGTCGACAAGTTCTCCTATGGCATTCGCTTGCCCTTGGTGAACCACGTCATCATCCCCGTGGGAGAACCCCGGCGTGGGGATGTCATGGTGTTTCGCTATCCGGTCGACCCGTCAGTCGATTACATCAAGCGAGTCGTCGGTTTGCCTGGGGATTACGTCGAGTATCTTGACAAAAAGCTGCGCATCAACGGCGTGCCGGTGCGCTACGAGCCTTTACCGGACTATTTTCATGCCGATCGGCTGTATTATTCCACCCGCTGGCGCGAATATCTAGGGGAGCGCCCGCACGAGATCCTCGTCGACGACATCGCTCCACCGTTCGTTACGCAACGGCTCGAATTCCCCCATGCCGACCGTTGCGAGTACAATCGTCGGGGGGTGCGCTGCTCGGTACCGCCTGGACACTACTTCGTCATGGGCGATAATCGGGATGGCAGCAGTGACAGCCGAGTATGGGGGTTCGTGCCTGAGGAGAACATCGTCGGCAGGGCCTTCTTCATCTGGCTGAATTTTTCCGACCTCTCGCGTATTGGTCGAATCCAATGAAACAAGGAGGGCGTATGGGCACGGCGCTGGTACGTCGGCAGCAAGGGGTCAGTTTGCTGGGTGTGATCTTCTGGGGGGTGCTCGTCGGCATCGTCCTGATCCTCGCGCTGCGCATCGTCCCCGTTTATACCGAATACGCCGCAATCAAACGGGCGCTCGCTGAGATTGCCCAGCGCGCAGATCCGCAGACGCCCCCGTCTCAGCTGCGCACCGAGTTCGGAAAGTTCGCTACCATCGACGGCTTTACTTCGGTGGATGGCCGTGACCTCGTCATCACCCGCGAGGAGGGGCGCACGAAGATCGAGGTACGCTATCAGCGGCTCGTTCCTCTCGTAGCCAACGTCAGCCTCGCCTTCGATTTCGAGATCGCTGCCGCGACAGGGGCGCCATGAGCGAGCGTGAGGAAAAGTGGACGGCGCTGCAAGCGCGTCTCGGTCATCGCTTTCATGCACAAGATCTGCTCTTCACCGCCCTCAGACACCGCAGCGCGGGTGAAGGACACAACGAGCGTCTGGAATTTCTCGGCGATGCCGCGCTCGACTTGGCGGTGGCCGAGCTCCTTTATCGCCGCCATCCCGACGAACCCGAGGGGGTGCTCTCGCGCGCCCGCGCGAGCCTCGTGCGCCAAGAGACTTTGGCCGCGGCGGCCTTGCGCCTGGGGCTCGACGAGTATCTCGTCATCGGCGAGGGAGAGCGGCGCGCCGGTGGTAACCGTCGCCCTTCACTGCTGGCTGACGCGCTCGAGGCCATCGTTGGCGCGGTGCTGCTCGACGGCGGCTATGAGGCGGCACGCGAGCTGGTGGCGCGCATCCTCGAACCGGAACTCGCCGCGCTCGGCCCACTCGAACGCCTCAAAGATCCCAAGACCCGTCTGCAGGAATGGCTGCAAGGTCGGCATCATCCCGTGCCGCGCTACGAGATCGTCAGCGTCAGCGGCCCGGCGCACGCGCAGCACTTCAAGGTGCGGGCGCAGGCCGAGGCGATCGGGCTCTCTGCCGAAGGCGAAGGGCCGAGCCGCCGAGCCGCCGAGCAAGACGCCGCTACCAAAATCCTGGCGCAGTTGGGAGAGACCTGAACCATTTCCAGAGCCCCGATGAACGATACTTCCTCTGCTTCCCCCTTTCGCACCGGCTATGCCGCCATCGTCGGTCGCCCCAACGTCGGCAAGTCCACTCTCACGAACCGCCTCGTCGGCCACAAGGTGAGCATCGTCTCGCGCAAACAGCAGACGACGCGCCACCGCGTCCACGGCATCCTCACCACGGACCGGGCGCAGTTCGTCTTCGTCGACACGCCCGGATTCCAGACGCGGCACAAGCGGGCCCTCAACCGCTTGATGAACCGCACCGTCACCCAGGCGCTCTCCGAGGTCGACGTCATCGTCTTCGTGATCGAAGCCTGCCGTTTCACGGGCGAAGATGCCCAGGTGATGGCGCTGCTGCCGGAAAACGTGCCGGTGGTGCTCGTCATCAACAAGGTCGACCGCCTCAAAGACAAGAAACTGCTGTTGCCTTTCATTGCCGAGATGGCGCAGCGCCGGCCTTTCGCCGAGATCGTGCCTCTGTCGGCAGAAAAAGACGAGCACACCGACGAGCTCCTGCGCGCCCTCGAACCCTATCTGCCCGAGGGAGAGCCGATCTACGACCCCGACATGATCACCGATCGCAGCGAACGCTTCCTCGCCGCCGAATATCTGCGGGAGAAAGTTTTCCGCCTCGTCGGCGACGAGCTGCCCTATGGCATCGCCGTGGAGATCGAGCGCTACGAAGTCGAAGGCAACTTGCGCCGCATCTACGCCGCGGTGATCGTCGAGCGTGAACCGCACAAGGCGATCGTGATCGGCCGCGGCGGCGAGCGCATCAAGCGCATCGCCACCGAGGCGCGCCAGGAGCTGGAGAATCTGCTGGAGGCGCGCGTCTATCTCGAAGTCTGGGTCAAGGTGCGCAGTGGCTGGGCCGATGACGAACAGGCGCTGCGCTCGCTGGGTTACGACGGCTGAGGGCGCATGGCGCGGCGGCAACGGGTCGAGGCCGAGCCCGCCTACGTCTTGCACGCGCGTCCCTGGCGCGAGACGAGCCTGCTGCTCGAGGTGCTCACGCTCGAACACGGGCGCTTGGCGCTGGTCGCCAAGGGCGCGCGCCGCCCTGGTTCCCAGCTGCGCTCCGTGCTGCTCACGTTCCAACCGCTCGTGCTCGGCTGGAGCGGGGCGGGCGAAGTGCGTACCCTCACGCGGGCCGACTGGGCCGGCGGGGTGCCCCTGCCGCAGGGCAGGGCGCTGTGGTGCGGGTATTATCTCAACGAACTGGTGCTGCGGCTGCTCGCGCGCGAAGATCCCCACCGCGAGGTCTTCCTCGCCTACGATGCGGCGGTGCGTGCGCTCGCTGCGGGGGAGGCGCTCGCGCCGGTGTTGCGCCGCTTCGAACTCGCCTTCCTCGCCGCGCTCGGCTATGGCCTGGATTGGCCGCACACCGTGGCCGGGCGCTATCGCTTCGAGCCGCACCGAGGGTTGGTACCGCTCATGGAAGGTGAATCGGCTCCGGGCGAGGTGGTGCTGAGCGCCCAGACACTGGAAGATCTGCGCGCCGGATGCTGGAGCCGGCCGGCGACGCTCGCCGAAGTGCGTGCGCTCACACGCCGGCTCATCGACCATGCCCTTGACGGGCAGGAATTGCAGGCACGACGCATGTTACGGGAGCTGCTCGAATGATCGAACTCGGAGTGAACATCGACCACGTCGCCACGCTGCGCCAGGCGCGCCGCACTTACGAACCCGACCCCGTATGGGCGGCGGTGGAGGCGCATCTGGGTGGGGCCGATGGCATCACCGTCCATCTGCGCGAGGATCGCCGTCACATCCAGGATGGCGATGTCCGCCGGCTGCGCGAGCTCACGCACATCAAACTCAACCTCGAGATGGCTCCCACCGACGAGATGGTGGCGATCGCCTGCGCCCTGAAACCGGAAATGGCCATGCTGGTTCCCGAGGGGCGCCAGGAGATCACCACCGAAGGGGGGCTGGACATCGTGCGCGACGAGGCCCGCTTGCAGGGTGTCGTCTCCCGTTTGCGCGATGCCGGCATCGTCGTCAGCGTCTTTCTCGACGCCGATCCTCGTCAGGTCGAGGCGGCGAGCCGCATCGGCGCCGAAGTCTGCGAGGTGCACACCGGCCCCTACGCCCACGCGTTTCATGCCGCCGGGCGTGATCTGGCACACTCCGCCGTGCAGGCCGAACTCGACAAGGTACGCCGGGCGGGGGAGGCGATCGTGGGGCTGGGCATGCGCTTCAATGCGGGGCATGCCCTCAATTACTACAACGTTCAGCCGGTGGCGGCCCTGCCCGGCGTGCGGGAACTGCACATCGGTCATGCCATCGTCAGCCGTGCCGTCTTCACCGGCCTGCGCGAGGCCGTGCGCGAAATGAAGCGGCTGATGCGCGAGGCCTGCGCCCGATGATCGTGGGCGTGGGCACGGACCTCGTACGTATCGAGCGTCTGGCTGCCGCGCTCGCGCGCCATGGTTCGCGCTTCGCCGAACGCATCCTCGCTCCGGCCGAACGGGAAGAATTTTTTCGTGCGGCCATGCCGGAGCGCTTGCTCGCCAAGCGCTTTGCCGCTAAAGAGGCTTTCGCCAAGGCCTGGGGCACGGGGCTGGGGGCGTCGCTCGGCTGGCAGGAATTGTGGGTGGCGCACGATGCCCGCGGGCGTCCCTTCTTCGCCTTCGCCGAGTCCCTTGCGGCGAGGCTCGCCGCGGCCGACCTGAGGGCGCACTTGAGCCTTGCCGACGAGCGCGAGTACGCCGTCGCCTTCGTCGTGCTCGAGCGTAGCGAGGGCGAATCGCCGACTTTCCCCCCTGCCTGACAAGCCCCTGTCCCATGAATATTGCCGCATCCTCTTTGCCTCCCGGCCCCTTGATGATCGATCTCGCCGGTCTCGAACCGAGCCCGGAGGAGCTGCGCCGTCTCGCCCATCCGGCCGTGGGCGGTGTCATTCTCTTTGCCCGCAACTATCGCGATTCGGCCCAGCTCGCCGCCTTGGTCCAGGCGATACGTTCCGCCCGCCCGGGGCCATTGGTCATCGCCGTCGATCAGGAAGGCGGGTGCGTGCAGCGCTTCCGCGGCGATGGCTTCACCCCGGTCGCCCCCATGCGCCGGCTCGGCGATGAGTACGAACGCGACCCCGAGCAGGCGGTGGCGCTCGCCTACGACGTCGGGCTCGTCATCGGCGCGGAACTCGCCGCGCACGGCATCGATCTCACTTTTGCCCCTGTGCTCGACGTCGAGGCAGGAGTGAGCGCGGTGATCGGTGACCGCGCCTTCAGCGACGATGCCGGCGTGGTCGCGCGGCTCGCCCAGGCGCTGGTGGCGGGGCTCGCCATGATGGGGGTGCGCGCCGTCGGCAAACATTTTCCCGGTCACGGCGCGGTGGCCGCCGACTCGCACGAGACGCTGCCGGTCGATTCCCGCCCTTTCGAGGCGATCTGGCAGCGCGACCTCGTGCCCTATCGTCATCGCCTGTTGCGCTCGCTGGCCGGCGTCATGCCGGCGCACGTGCGCTATGAACGCTGTGCCTCCGAACCGGCGGGATTTTCCGCCTTCTGGCTCGGGGAAGTGCTGCGCGCTCGGCTGGGTTTCCGCGGGGCCGTGCTCTCCGACGATCTCGGCATGGCGGGGGCCGGAGCCGCGGGGGACGATCCTCGTGCGCGCGTCGCGGCGGCGTTGTCGGCCGGTTGCGACCTGGCGCTCGTATGCAATCGCCCCGACTGGGTGGAGCGCCTGCTCGAGGAAGCGTGGCCGGAGGAGACGGCAGACGTCATCGCGCGCCGCACGGGGCTTCTCGGCTCGCCGCGCATTCCCGATCCGTTCGAGCTCGAGCTCTTCGAGCCTTACCTGCAGGCGCGCGAACGCGTGCGCGACTGGTCGCAGCGCAATGTCTGGTTTTGATCCGTTCCTGCCATGAGTTTCGACGCTTCGGCTTTTCTGCAGACGGTGCCCGAATCGCCCGGCGTCTATCGCATGATCGGCGCCGACGAGACCGTGCTCTACGTCGGCAAGGCGAAGAACTTGCGCCGACGCCTGGCGAGCTACTTCCGTGCCCGGCTGCCGAGCCCGCGCATCGCCCTGATGGTGCGCCAGATCGAACGCGTCGACATTTCGCTGGTGCGCTCCGAGGCCGAAGCGCTCATCCTCGAGAATCACCTCATCAAAACGCTGTCGCCGCGCTACAACATCCTCTTTCGCGACGACAAATCCTATCCCTACATCCGGCTCACCGGCGGCGACTTCCCCGCCATTCAGACCTACCGTGGCGCGCTGCACAAGGGAGAACGGTACTTCGGGCCTTATCCGAACGGCTGGGCGGCGCGCGAGAGCATTCAGCTCGTGCAAAAACTCTTCGAGCTGCGCACCTGCGCCGACTCGGTATTCCGCAACCGTTCGCGCCCCTGTCTGCTGCACCAGATTCATCGCTGCACCGCGCCCTGCGTCGGCAAAGTGAGCGTAGAGGAATACCGGCAACAGGTCGAGATGGCCGCGCGCTTTCTCTCCGGCAAATCGACCGAGGTGATCGAGACGCTCACCGCGGCGATGAACGCCGCGAGCGAGCGCCTCGACTTCGAAGAGGCCGCCCGCCTGCGGGACCGCCTCCGCGCCCTGCAATCGGTGCTGCACCAGCAGGCCGTCGACAGTCGCCGCGACGAGGACGTCGACATCCTCGTCGTCATCGCCGAAGGCGGGCTCGTCTGCGTGAACCTCGCCATGGTGCGCGGCGGGCGGCATCTCGGCGACCGCCCCCTCTTTCCGCAGCAGGCCGAAGGAGCCGAGCCGGCCGATGTGCTTCACGCCTTCCTCGAGCAGCACTACCAGGACCGGCCCTGGCCCGATCGCATCCTCACCAATCTTGCCTCGCCGGAATTGGCCGAGTTCGTAGAGTTCCTTGCCGAACGCCCCATTGCCGTGAGTGCCGGACGCGGTGCCACCGACCGCGCCTGGCTGGAGATGGCCGAAGCGAACGCCCGGGTGGCGATCGCAGCGCGCTTGCGCGGCGGTGAGCGTGCCCGCACCCAGCTGCAGGAATTGGCCGCGGCGCTCGACCTGCCCGAGCCGCCGCGGCGCATCGAATGCTTCGACATCAGCCACACCATGGGCGAAGCCACCGTGGCCTCCTGCGTCGTCTGGGAGGGGGAGGGGATGAACCCCTCGCAATACCGGCGCTATCACATCGAAGGCATCACGCCGGGCGACGACTATGCCGCCATGCGCCAGGTGCTCACCCGCCGTTATGAGCGGGTCGCCGAGGGCGAGGCGCCGCGCCCGGATCTCGTGCTCATCGACGGCGGCAAGGGGCAGCTCGAGGTCGCCGCCCGGGTGCTCGACGAACTCGGGCTCGAACTGCCGCTCGTGGGCGTGGCCAAGGGTGAAGCGCGCAAACCCGGCCTCGAGACCCTCGTCTTCGCCGACGGACGGGCGCCCCTGCAGCTGCCGCCGTCTTCGCCGGCGCTGCATCTCATCCAGACCGTGCGCGACGAGGCGCACCGCTTCGCCATCACCGGCCACCGCGCCCGCCGCGCGAAATCGCGCACCGGTTCCCGCCTCGAGGATATCCCTGGCATCGGCCCCAAACGGCGCAAGGCGCTGCTCGCAGCCTTCGGCGGGCTCGACGGAGTGAAGGAAGCCACGGTCGAAGACCTATGCCGCGTGCCCGGCATCGACCGGCGGCTCGCCCAAACCCTCTATAATGCGCTGCATGACCAGTGACGGCAGAAGAGACGCGAAGGGACAGGACACGATGCGCTGGAACATTCCCAATCTGATCACCTGGGGGCGCATTGCCCTTATCCCCGTCTTCGTCCTACTCTTCTATCTTCCCCAAGGCTGGCTGCGCCCTGAAGTCGTCGATCTGTGGGCTACGATCATCTTTACCGCGGCAGCGATCACTGACTGGCTCGACGGCTTCCTCGCTCGCCGGCTCGGACAGCAGTCGCGTTTTGGTGCCTTCCTCGATCCGGTGGCCGACAAGCTGATGGTCGCCGCCGCCCTCATCGTGCTCGTCGATCTGGGGCGGGCGCATGCCTTGGCTGCCCTCATCATCATCGGGCGCGAGATCACCATCTCGGCCTTGCGCGAATGGATGGCCGAACTCGGCAACCGCGGCTCGGTGGCCGTTGCCTTCATCGGCAAGCTCAAGACCACCGTCCAGCTCATCGCCATCCCCGTGCTCCTCTACTGGAGCCCCTTGCCGCACTTCGACACTCCCTTCTGGGGGCAGGCGATGCTGTGGCTGGCGGCTTTGCTCACTATCGTCTCCATGATTTATTACCTGCGCCGCGCTTGGCCGCTGTTGCGCGAAGGCATGACTTGAGGGACTGGCGAACGATTGCCATGCTCAGGGCTCGCTGGCAGGCTCTGGTCGCGAACGGCATCTTCGCCCCTGCGCAGGGCGCATTCCCCCCTTCAACCACAAACGACGTTTGCTCGAGTAATCCTTACGCCCTTTGCGTTCGCTAGACATTGTCCAAGTATTTTGCTATATTGAACATTTCCCTTGCCTCACCGGAACGCATGTCGGGAGGCTGCTCGTCAACCATAAGGAGTCTACATGCGACATTACGAAATCGTCTTCATCGTCCATCCGGACCAGTCCGAGCAAGTTCCGGCCATGGTCGAGCGCTATCGCAACCTCATCACCGGCCGTGGCGGCAAGATCCATCGCCTCGAAGACTGGGGTCGTCGCCAGCTCGCCTATTCCATTCAGAAAGTGCACAAGGCACACTACGTGCTGATGAACATCGAATGTGACGGCGAGACCCTCGAAGAGCTCGAAACGGCTTTCAGATTCAACGATGCCGTGTTGCGTCACCTCACCGTGCGCATGGAAAAGGCGATCACCGAGCCCTCTCCGATGATGAAGGACGAGAAGTCTCGCTCCCTGCTGGAAACCCCGGCAGCCGAGCCCGCCGCCGAATCCAGCTCGGCAGTCTGAGTTTTTGCCCGATCGGTGTGCAACCGTGTGGAACTCGAGGGCGTGCTGATCTCTAGTCGTGGCCTGCGTTACACGCCAGCGGGCATCCCGGTTTTCGAGGGCGTGCTTGCCCATCGTTCGACGCAGACCGAAGCCGGCGCCGAGCGCCGCATCGAGTTCGAGGTCGGCATCAAATCCCTCGGTGAATGCGGGCTTCGGCTGGCCGAGCTGCCGCTGGGCGCCGTGATCCACTGTACGGGTTTCCTGGCTGCACGGACGCTAAAGAGCCGCACGCCGATCCTACACATCACCGAATTACGACACATGGAAGGAAAAGAACATGGCTAGACCAGAACGGGGCGGACGCGGATTCTCCCGCCGCCGCAAATATTGCCGTTTCACGGCCGAAGGCATCGAACAGATCGACTACAAAGACGTCGAGCTGCTCAAAGACTTCATCACCGAAGTCGCCAAGATCGTGCCCGCGCGCATCACTGGCACCAGCGCCCGCTATCAGCGCCAGCTTGCCACCGCCATCAAGCGTGCCCGTTTCCTGGCGCTGTTGCCTTACACCGACCAGCACGAGTGAGCGGAGGCCAGACATGCAAGTCATTCTGATGGAGAAGGTCACCAACCTCGGCAACCTCGGCGACATCGTCAAGGTCAAAGACGGCTACGCGCGCAACTACCTCATTCCCCAAAAGAAAGCCAAGCGCGCCACGCCCGAGAACATCGCCGAATTCGAACGCCGTCGTGCGGAACTCGAGCGTCAGCAGGCAGAGAAACTCGCTGCCGCCCAAGCGCTCGCCACTCGTCTCGAAGGGATCACGGTACAAATCACCCGCAAGGCCGGTGAGGATGGGCGTCTCTTTGGCTCGGTGACCAACATCGACATCGCTGAAGGGCTGGAAGCCCTGGGTTACGATATTCCCCGCGCCCAGATTCTCATGCCCCAAGGCCCGATCAAGAGCGTCGGCGAGACCGAGATCGAGATCGCGCTGCACACCGACGTGCGCGTCATCATCAAGGTCTCGGTGCTCGGCGAGCACTGATCCTCCTCCCCGTTCGCACCCAACGACGAGCGCCGCACCTCCGGGTCCGGCGCTCGTCTTTTTTCGGCGCTAGAATAGCCCTTCACCTTGCGTAGCGAGACTTTGGTTCCATGTCCGACGAACTCATGTTCACCCCTTCCTCCGCCTTCAAGCTGCCGCCTCATTCGCTCGAAGCCGAACAGGCGCTGCTCGGCGGCTTGCTCCTCGACAATACCGCTTGGGAGCGAGTCGCTGATCTCGTCGGGCCTGACGACTTCTATCGCGACGAACACAAACGCATTTTCCGTCACGTCAGCCGACTCCTCGAACAGGGGCGTCCCGCCGACGTGGTCACCGTTCATGAATCTCTGGAAAAGAGTGGAGAAGCCGAAGCCGCGGGCGGTCTTGCCTACCTTGCCGAGCTCGCCAACCAGACCCCTTCGGCCGCCAATGCTCGACGCTATGGCGAAATCATCCGCGAGCGCGCCATCCTGCGCAAACTCATAGCCGTCGCCGACGAGATTGCCGCTTCCGCCCTCAGTCCCATGGGGCGCGACGCCAAGTCTTTGCTCGATGAAGCCGAATCCAAGATCTTCGAGATCGCCGAGGCGGGGGCCCGCAGTATCACTGGATTCATTCCCATTGGTCAGGCGCTCAAACTCGTGGTCGATCGTGTCCAGGAACTCTATGACCGCGAAGACCCCAGTGAAGTCACCGGTATTCCCACGGGCTATATCGATCTCGACGAGAAAACCTCAGGACTACAACCCTCCGATCTGATCATTCTCGCCGGTCGCCCGGCCATGGGAAAAACGACGCTCGCGCTCAACATCGCCGAGCACGTCGCTCTCCATCAACGCTTACCGGTGGCCGTTTTTTCCATGGAAATGCCCAGCACCCAGCTTGCCACGCGTTTTCTTGCTTCACTCGGGCGCATCGACATGCAAAACCTGCGTCGAGGACGTCTGTCCGACGATGATTGGCAGCGCTTGACCGCAGCCATGGGTAAACTCTACGAGGCCCCCATCTTCATCGACGAGACTCCCGCCTTGAATCCCATCGATCTGCGCGCCCGCGCTCGACGTCTGGCGCGGCAGTGCGGCAAACTCGGACTCATCGTCGTCGATTATCTGCAGCTGATGACCGGTACGCGGGAGAGCGACAACCGCGCCACGGAGCTCTCCGAAATCTCCCGGTCGGTGAAATCGCTCGCCAAGGAACTCAACGTACCGATCATCGCCCTGTCGCAGCTCAACCGCAGTCTCGAGCAGCGGCCGAACAAGCGGCCGGTCATGTCGGATCTGCGCGAATCCGGCGCGATCGAGCAAGATGCTGATATCATCATGTTCATCTACCGTGACGAGGTCTATAACCCCGATACCCCCGACAAGGGCGTGGCCGAGATCATCATCGCCAAGCATCGTAACGGCCCAACCGGTACCATTCGCCTCAGCTTCTTCGGTGAGCACACCCGTTTCGAAAGCTTCGCCTCTACCTCGTTCTGATGAAGTCGACTCGCAGATCGGCGTGCGGCTAGAGCGCCGCGACTAACCTGCGTCGCGGCTGCATGTCGGGTCGTCCGGCGCTCTGATGCTCTCCTATCCATTTGATATGTCACGCATTCCGTGTTCCTTGAATCTTGACCCGCAGCCGCTGGTGACGGCATTTCGAGTCGCCCTTATGAGTTCGATCAAAATTTCTTGTTTGCACTCATCGCTGCCATTGCCTAGAATGCGCCTCTCTCCTGCTGCGGCCCCGGTGTCGTGTGGCCGAAGTGGGGGGTGT
>NZ_JAAAUB010000008.1:0-115031 GCF_012911495.1 Tepidiphilus baoligensis | reverse complement strand
CCTCGTGCTACAAGTCCGGACAGTTTATTTGTTCGCTACAGTTCGCTACACACGGGGTTGACGGTACCCTGCGTTCCACTATATAAACGAATGACGCACCCATGCCGCTGCGGCATGGAAGCCCCGCGATCCGGCTGGATGTTCCCCACTTACCTCATCAGGATCCTCCATGTCCCCCCGTCTCAAGACCTTGTTGATCCGTGCCGTCCTCGTCGCCCTGCTCGCCGGCGGCGCCCTGTGGTTTTGGCAGCGTATCGAGCAATCGCGTAGCGACGGCGGCATCGTATCGAGCAACGGGCGCATCGAGGCGATCGACGTCAACATCTCGGCCAAGCTGCCTGGGCGCATCGAGGATATCTTCGCCGACGAGGGCGATCTCGTCGCCAGAGGGCAGGTGGTAGCCAAACTCGACACCAGCGTTCTGGAAGCCCAGCTCCGTGAAGCACGGGCCCAGCACGATCGGGCGCGGATGGACCTCGAATCCGCTCGCAGCCTACTTGCCCAGCGCGAGGCCGACAAGGCCGCCACCGAGGCGCTCGTGGTGCAACGCCTGGCCGATCTCGACATGCTACGCAAGCGGCTTGCCCGCACTCGGGAGTTGGCGAGGCAAGACATGGCCACGCAATCCAGACTCGACGAGGATTCGGCCGCGGTCAATGCCACGCAGGCCGCCGTCGTGGCCGCCCGCGCCCAGGTACGGGCCGCCGAGGCGGCGATCATCCAATCCCAAGCGTCCATCGCGGCAGCCGAAGCGCAAGTGGCGGCAACGAGCGCGAGCATCGAACGCATCCAGGCCGATATCGACGACAGCCTTTTACGCGCTCCCCGCGACGGTCGCGTCCAGTACCGCATCGCCCAGCCCGGCGAGGTGGTGGCCGCCGGCGGTGCCGTGCTCAATGTGGTCGACCTCTCCGACGTCTACATGACTTTCTTCCTGCCGACGCAAGTCGCCGGCAAAGTGGCGATCGGCTCGGAGGTTCGCCTCGTGCTCGATGCTTTCCCCCAGTACGTGATCCCGGCAACGGCGACTTTCGTCTCCGACGTGGCGCAATTCACGCCCAAAACGGTGGAAACGGCCGAAGAGCGGCAGAAACTGATGTTTAGGGTCAAGGCGAGCATCAACCCGGATTTGCTGCGCCAGCACCTACCCCACGTCAAGACGGGCTTGCCAGGCATGGCCTATCTCAAGCTAGATCCCCAGCTCGACTGGCCCGCGCACCTCCAAGTGAAGGTGCCCTGATGCGTGAGCCGGTCGCACGGCTGCAAGAGGTGAGCCTCGTCTATGGCAAGACTCGCGCCCTCGACGGGGTTGACCTCGACATCCCTGCCGGCTGCCGCGTCGGATTCATCGGCCCCGACGGGGTAGGGAAATCCAGCCTTCTCTCGCTCATCTCCGGGGCTCGCGCCATTCAGCAAGGCAAGGTGTGGGTGCTGGGGGGCGACATGGCAGAAGCCAGCCACCGACGCGAGGTCTGCCCCGACATCGCCTATATGCCCCAAGGTCTGGGCAAGAACCTCTATCCGACGCTTTCCGTGGCCGAGAACATCGACTTCTTCGGCCGCCTTTTCGGCCACGACGCCGCCGAGCGCAAGCGACGCATCGAACAGCTCACGCGCGCCACGGGGCTCTTCCCTTTTCTCGATCGACCCGCCGGCAAACTCTCGGGCGGCATGAAGCAGAAGCTCGGCCTATGTTGCGCCCTCATCCACGATCCCGAGCTCTTGATCCTCGACGAGCCGACCACCGGCGTCGACCCTCTGTCTCGCCGGCAGTTCTGGGCGCTCATCGACGACATTCGCGCCGCACGGGAAGACATGAGCGTGATCGTGGCCACCGCCTACATGGAGGAGGCGGCACGCTTCGACTGGCTCGTGGCCATGGACGAGGGAAAAGTACTCGCCACCGGCTCGCCGCAGGAATTGCTCGAGCAGACCGGTAGCGACACCCTGGAACAGGCCTTCATCGCGCTGCTACCGGAAGAGAAGCGCCGGGGATATCGACCCGTCGAAATCGGATCGCTACCCGAGCGGGGCGACGAAGAGATCGCCATCGAGGCGAAAGATCTGACGATGCGTTTTGGCAATTTCGTTGCCGTCGACCACGTCAGCTTTCGCATCCGCCGTGGCGAGATCTTCGGCTTTCTTGGCTCGAACGGTTGCGGCAAGACGACGACGATGAAGATGCTCACCGGGCTACTCACGCCCTCCGAGGGCAAGGCCTGGCTCTTCGGCAAGGAAGTCGACCCGCGCGACATCGATACGCGCCGCCAAGTGGGCTACATGTCGCAGTCCTTTTCGCTCTACGACGAGCTCACGGTGCGGCAGAACCTCGAGCTGCACGCGCGGCTCTACGGCATCCCCAAGGAGAAGATCGCCGATCACGTCCAGGAAGTGGTGCAGCGCTTCGGACTCTCGCGAATCATCGACGCCCTTCCCCCTTCACTGCCCCTGGGACATCGGCAGCGGCTGTCGCTCGCGGCCGCCGTCATCCATCGACCGAAAATATTGATCCTCGACGAGCCGACCTCGGGGGTCGACCCGGTGGCGCGCGACGGGTTCTGGAACCTCTTGCTCGAGCTGTCGCGCCGCGACGGCGTGACGATCTTCATTTCCACCCACTTCATGAACGAGGCGGAGCGCTGCGACCGCATCTCGCTGATGCATGCCGGGAAAGTGCTCGTCACGGGAGCGCCGGCCGAGATCGTGCGCGAGGGCGGTCACGAGTCGCTCGAAGCGGCCTTCATCGACCATCTGGAACGGGCTGCACAAGAGGGGCAACAGGCCGACGATACCCAAGGGTCGACCGCCATGAGCGGCGAAGAACGCAAACGCACGGCGGGTCTGACCGAAAAAGCGCCGGTGCGGGGAACGACGCACACCACCTCCTTTTTCAGCCTGCGCCGGATGCTGAGCTACCTGGTGCGCGAAGCTCTGGAACTGCGTCGCGACCCGATCCGCCTGTCGCTGGCGCTGGTGGGCAACGCCATCTTGATGCTGGTGATGGGCGTTGGCATCACCATGGACGTGGAGGATCTGACCTTCGCCGTCCTCGATCGCGACCAGACCACGCTGAGCCAGTCGTACGCCCTCAATCTGGCCGGTTCGCGCTATTTCAGCGAGCAGCCTCCGATCGCCGACTACGAAGAAATGGACCGGCGAATGCGCTCGGGCAAACTGGGTCTGGCGGTCGAGATCCCGCCAGGCTTTGCACGCGACCTCGCGCACGGCAAACCGGTGGAGGTCGGGGCGTGGATCGACGGAGCGATGCCTTCGCGCGCAGAGACGATCCGTGCCTATGTCCAGGGGATTCACGCGCAGTGGCTCCAGACACAAGCGCGCGAACGCCACTTGCCCGACCCGACGCTGGCCACGATCGAGATCCGTTTCCGCTACAACCCGGACGTGAAGAGCATCGTCTCGATGGTACCCGCAGTCATCCCGCTGCTACTGATGCTCATTCCGGCGATGCTCGCCGCCTTGGCGATCGTACGCGAAAAGGAACTGGGGTCGATCACCAACTTCTACGTCACCCCGACGACGAGGATGGAATTCCTCCTCGGCAAGCAAATCCCCTACGTGATTCTCTCCCTCATCAGCTTCGTGCTGCTGCTCGCGCTGGCCGAATTCGTCTTTCGCGTGCCCGTCAAGGGAAGCTACCTGGCGCTGTTCCTGGGTGCAATCTTGTATGTCATGGCCTCGACCGCCTTGGGTATATTGATCTCGAGTTTCATGCGCAGCCAGATCGCGGCGCTCTTCGCCACGGCGGTGCTCACACTGCTGCCGGCGACGCAATTCTCGGGCCTCATCGATCCGGTCTCCTCGCTCGAGGGTGGAGGTCGGCTGATCGGCGAAATCTATCCGACCACCCACTTCGTCGTGATTTCTCGTGGTACGTTCTCCAAAGCCCTGGGCTTGGGCGATCTGCCCGACGCCTTCGTGCCGCTCGCGCTCGCCTGGCCCATCCTCTTTGGCTTGTCGGCGGCACTACTGCGCAAACAGGAGCGTTGAACCGTGCGCTGGTCCCACGTCTGGCATCTCGGCATAAAAGAGTTCTACAGTCTGGGACGAGACCCGGTGCTGTTGGTGCTGATCCTCTATGTCTTCACCTTCTCCATTCATTCCCGGGCCACGTCGATTCCCGAAACACTCAACAAGGCACCGATCGCCGTGGTGGACGAGGACCGCTCGCAGCTCTCCGAACGTATCCTCCATGCCCTCTATCCACCGTATTTTCTGCCGCCGGAGCGCATCGACACCGCCACGATGGATGCGCGCATGGACCGCGGACTGGACACCTTTGCGCTGAACATCCCGCCCGATTTCGAGCGCGACGTGATGGCTGGCAAGAAACCGGCAATCCAGCTCAACGTCGACGCCACCCGGATGAGCCAGGCATTTACCGGCAGCGGCTACGTGCAGACCATCGTCAATGAAGAGATCGCGGCCTACGTCGCTCGCCGCAAGGCGCAGGAACGCCAGCCCGTGGAGCTCAGCTTGCGTATCCGCTTCAACCAGGAATTGAACAAATCCTGGTTCGGGGGCATCATGGGCATCATCAGCGAAGTGACGATGCTCTCCATCGTGCTCACCGGCGCAGCGCTCATCCGCGAGCGCGAACATGGCACGATCGAGCACCTCCTGGTGATGCCGGTCACCGCACTCGAGATCATGTTGAGCAAAATCTGGTCGATGGGGCTGGTCGTCCTGGTCGCCGCGACGCTTTCGCTCATCTTCGTGGTGCATTACTGGATCGGAGCGCCGCTGCAGGGTTCGGTACCGCTCTTCGTGGCGGGAACCGCCGTCCATCTGTACGCCACCACGGCGATGGGCATATTCTTGGGCACGATGGCACGCTCCATGCCACAGCTCGGCCTGCTGCTCATGCTCATCCTGCTCCCCTTGCAGATGCTCTCCGGAGCGACGACGCCACGCGAGAGCATGCCGCAATTCGTCCAGGACATCATGCTGCTCGCACCGAACACGCATTTCGTGATGCTCGCCCAGGGCATCCTCTACCGCGGTGCGGGGTTCGACGTGGTCTGGCCCCAGTTTGCGGCGCTCGCGGTGATCGGCACGGTGCTCTTCCTCTCCTCTCTGATCTACTTCCGCAAGATGCTGGAGACGCAGCAGTGACGGTCGATCCCCGACTTCCCTCGGGTCGAAGCCCCGCAATGAGAGGCGCCACGAACGGCCTAGGGCACGTGGACAGGGCAGTCTCGTCCGCAGCCCGGACGCACTCCACTCCCCGCTTGGCAGTGCGTCTCGGCACGCTCTTGTCCCTGATCGCCTCGAGCATGCTGTTCGTCGCAGGGGCGGCGGTGGCGCGCGCCGACACAGCGCTCCCCTGTGTCGCGCCACCACCGCCGGATACGTCTGCGCTCGTATCACCACGCCAGGCGACCGGCGCGCCCGAGGCTGCGAGCGGCTATACACCCAAGACCCTCGTGCGGGCGTCTCGAGCCATGGTGGTGGCCGCCAATCCCCTGGCCGCGGCGGCCGGCTGCGAGGTGCTGCGGCGCGGCGGCAGTGCCGTGGATGCGGCGGTGGCGACCATCGCGGTCTTGGGCTTGGTCGAACCGCAATCGGCCGGACTCGGCGGCGGCGGATTCCTGCTCTCCTGGGACGCCAAAACGCGGCGCCTGACGAGCTACGATGGTCGCGAGACGGCGCCACTGGCCGCCGACCCCTACGACCTGCTGCGCATCGCCCCCGAAGATCCCGCCCCACCCCTGCCGCTCACGCCCCAGACTCCGGCCAACGAACGGTTCGACGCGCTGCGCGCGAGCGGCCGCTCGATCGGCACGCCGGGCCTAGTCCGCTTGCTCGAGCACGCGCATGCCGAGCACGGGCGTCGCCCCTGGGCCGAACTCTTCGCACCGGCGATCCGCCTCGCCGAGCAAGGCTTTCCTCTTTCGCCACGCCTGGCGGCGGTGGCCACACCGCTCACCCGCTGGTTGCGGCTCGATGCCGAGGCCAGTGCTTGGCTCCTCACCCCCGAGGGCAAGGTAAAACCCGTGGGCACGATCCTCACCAATCCAGCCTACGCCCGCACGCTGAAAGAACTGGCGAGCGCCGGGCCGGATGCCTTCTACACGGGGCCGCTCGCGCAGGCGGTGGTGGCGCGGGCCCGCGCTGAGCACGGCGCCGACGGCACACCACTCACCCCGTCGAAACTCGCCGACGAGGATCTGGCGCGCTATCGGGCGATCGAGCGTCCTCCCGTATGCGCCCCCTATCGCGCCTGGTGGGTGTGCGGCATGGGGCCGCCCTCTTCGGGCGGCATCGCCGTGGGCCAGATCCTGGGCCTGCTCGAACGGTTTCCCCTCGCCCAACACCCCCCGGCAGCCGGTGCCGAGGGGGGCCTGCCGGACGCCCAGGCAGCGCACTGGCTCACCGAGGCGGAACGGCTCGCCTTCGCCGACCGCGACCGCTACGTGGCCGACCCGGCCTTCGTGCCCTTGCCCGGCGGCTCGCCCGATGCCTTGCTCGATCCGGACTATCTCGCCGGGCGATCCCGGCTCATCCGGGACGGGCAAAGCCTCGGCACGGCACCGGCCGGAACGCCGCTCGCCTCAGCGCCGCAGTACGCTGCAGGCCCGGAAATCGAGGAGCACGGCACCACCCACCTCGGCGTGGTCGACGCCGAGGGGAACGTGGTCGCCTTCACCGCCTCCATCGAATCGGCCTTCGGCTCGTTCCACATGGTCGGTGGTTTTTTTCTCAACAACGAGCTCACCGACTTTGCTCGGGAACCCTTCTCGGAAGGCGTTCCCGTGGCCAACCGGCTGGAGCCGGGCAAGCGCCCGCGCAGCTCCATGGCGCCGACGCTCGTCTTCAGCCGCGCTGCCGATGGCGGGCTGGGCGAATGGCTGCTCACCACCGGCTCACCGGGCGGTTCGGCCATCATTCCCTATGTGGCCCAAGCGCTGGTGGCACAGCTCGATTGGGGGCTCGATCCCTACGCCGCGGCGGCCCAGATCCACGTCGGGGCTTTCAACCGCCCCGAAACCTGGCTCGAAGACGGGCACCCTACCCCTGCGGCGGCGCTCGTCGAGGGTCTGCGGGCGCGGGGGCACGAGGTCGTGCGCCGCCCCCAACCCAGCGGCATCGCCACCATCTTCCGCACTCCCCACGGGAAACTGGAAGGGGCAGCCGATCCGCGCCGCGAGGGTCTCGCCCTGGGGTTCTGACCATGCTTGCACCGCTCTATCTCGCCTCGCAAAGCCCGCGCCGGCGCGAGCTCCTTGCCCAGCTCGGATGGGAAGTCCGGGTGATTCCATTGGAGGGCGAATGGGTAGACGAAACCCCTCATGCGGACGAGACGGCAACCGACTACGTGCTACGGCTCGCCCGAGCCAAGGCCGAAGCCGGCTGGCGGCGGCGCGAGGCGCTGGCACTGCCGTGCGGCCTGGTGCTGGGCGCCGACACCACGGTGCGCATCGACGGGCTGATCCTGGGTAAGCCGCGCGACGCCGACGAGGCGCGAGCCATGCTGCGGCGCCTTTCGGGTCGCCGGCACGAGGTGCACACGGGCGTGGCGATCACCGACGGCAGCCGTACGCACGCGCTCTGCTCGACGAGCCGCGTCTGGTTCACCACGCTCGCAGACGAGGACGTCGAACGTTATCTCGCCACCGAGGAACCTTGGGACAAAGCCGGTGCCTATGCGTACCAAGGACGCGCGGCGGCCTTCATCGAACGCATCGAGGGTAGCGCCTCGGGTATCATCGGCCTGCCGCTCTTCGAAACCGCGCGTCTGTTGTCCGTTTTCGGCTATCCTCCGTTCCCATGAGCAAAGAATTCCTCATCAACTGCACGCCGCAGGAGACGCGGGTGGCCGTGCTCGAGCAAGGCGTGGTGCAGGAACTGCACGTCGAACGCCTGGCACACCGCGGGCTGGTCGGCAACATCTACCGCGGACGCATCGTCCGCGTGTTGCCGGGGATGCAATCGGCCTTCGTCGACGTGGGCCTGGAGCGCACCGCCTTTCTTCACATCACCGACCTGTGGCAGGCCGAGCGCCACCCGGAGTCGCCCCTCCGCATCGAGCGCCTGCTCGCCGAAGGCGAGGAGATCACCGTCCAGGTGCTCAAGGACCCGATCGGCAGCAAAGGCGCCCGGATCACCACCCAGATCAGTCTGGCGGGGCGTTATCTCGTCTACCTTCCCCAGGAAAATCACATCGGCATCTCGCAGAAAATCGAGGGCGAGAGCGAGCGTGAGCTCCTGCGCGAACGGCTCATGGCGCTGTTGCCGCCCGAGGAGAACGGTGGCTACATCGTGCGTACCAATGCCGAGAATGCCACCGACGAGCAACTGGCCGCCGACATCGCTTATCTGCGCCGACTCTGGGCCGACATCCAGGGCGAAGCCATGCGCCGGCGCGCACCAGCGCTGATCCACGAAGATCTCGACCTGGCGCTGCGCGTGCTGCGCGACTTCGTCGATCGCGACACCACCCTCATTCGCATCGATTCACGCGAAAACGCCCAGCGGCTCCTCGCCTTCGCCGAGACTTACACCCCCCAGGTCGCCCCCCTCATCGAGCATTACCGCGGAGACCGGCCGCTCTTCGAGCTCTACAACGTCGATGACGAAATAGAAAAAGCCCTGTCGCGCCGGGTCGAACTGAAGTCGGGGGGCTATCTCATCTTCGACCAGACCGAAGCGCTCACCACCATCGACGTCAACACCGGCGCGTTCGTGGGCGCACGCAATTTCGACGAGACCATCCTCAAGACCAATCTCGAGGCGGCGCAGGCAATCGCACGCCAATTGCGGCTGCGCAATCTCGGCGGCATCATCCTCGTCGATTTCATCGACATGACCAACCCCGAGCACCGCGAGCGCGTGCTCGAAGAGTTCAAGAAAGCCCTCTCGCTCGATCACACCAAGATCACGGTGAGCGGATTCACCCAGCTCGGTCTGGTGGAGATGACGCGCAAGCGCACACGCGAATCCCTCATGCAGCAACTGTGCGAGCCCTGCCCCATGTGCGAGGGACGCGGTTTCGTCAAGAGTGCCGAGACGGTGTGTTTCGCCATCCTGCGCGAGATCCTGCGCGAGGCAAGACAATTCGCCGATGCCAAGGAGTTTCGCATCCTCGCCTCGCCCGCCGTGGTCGACCTCTTCCTGGAAGAGCAGTCGCAGGCGCTGGCGATGCTGTCCGATTTCATCGGCAAGGAGATCTCGCTGCGCAGCGACACCTGCTACACGCAGGAGCAATACGACATCGTGCTTTTGTGAGGCGTCGTCCATGCCCATCCGTTCCCTCTCTCTCGAACCCGATGCCCGTCTGCGTGCTCGCCCCATCGTCTGGCTGCTCGCCACGCGCCCGGCCTTTCTGGTGGTCACCCTCGTCGCGGTGCTGCTCGGGCTCGCGCTCACGGCTTACGAAGGCGCGGCGCTGCGACCCTGGGCGGCACTGGCCACGCTCGTCTTCGCCCTGATGGCCCACGCCGGGGCCAACGTGATCAACGATTATCACGATCGCGACACCGACGGACTCAATCACGACCGACTCTATCCCTTCACCGGCGGCTCGCGTTTCATCCAGAACGAGGTGCTCACGGCGCGCGAAACCGCCTGGCTCGGTTACGGAGCGCTGGCCCTGGTAGTGCCGGCAGGGCTCGCGCTCGCCCTCACCAGCGGACCGCTGCTCGTCCCCATCGGTCTTGCAGGGTTATTCCTCGGTTGGGCTTATTCCGCGCCCCCTTTGCGGCTTGCCGGCCGGGGGCTGGGAGAAGTCGTCATCACCGCGGCCTGGCTGCTGGTGATCGTCGGCACGCACTACGTCCAGGTCGGCCATCTTTCCGCCGTGCCCGCCTTTGTGGGTCTGCCGTATGCGATCCTGGTCGCGGCCATCCTCTACGTCAATCAGTTCCCCGACGCCAAGGCGGATGCGGCTGCCGGCAAACGCACGCTGGTCGTGCGACTCGGTCCCGAGCGTGCCTCCCGCGGCCTGTCCCTGCTGGGTCTGTACGCCGGCGGCTGGCACCTCGGCCTCATCGGGGCCGGAGGATTGCCCCCCCTCGCGCTCGGCGCATTGTTGCCGCTGCTCGCCCTCGTGCCAGCCACGGACCATTTGAAAAAGCATGCCGGCGAGCCGGCAAAACTGCGTCCGGCCATCACCCGCACGCTTGCCGCCACCATCGGCTACGGCGTCGTGCTCACCCTCACCCTGTGGATTTCGGCATGATCGGACTCGTGCGCGGTATCGTCCGCGAAAAGGCCCCGCCTCGGATCCTCGTCGATACCGGACCCCTCGGCTACGAGCTGCTCGTACCCATGAGCACCTTTTACACCCTACCGGCGATCGGGCAGGAAGTGACGCTGCGCACGCATCTCCTGGTGCGCGAGGACGAACACCAGCTCTATGGCTTTGCCACGGAAGAAGAGCGCCATGCCTTCCGCCAGCTCATTCGCATCGCCGGCATCGGTGCGCGTACGGCGCTCGCCATCCTCTCGGGCCTGAGCGTGCGCGAGCTGCGCGAAGCCGTTTTGCTGCAAGACGGCGGTCGGCTCGTCAAAATTCCCGGCATCGGCAAGAAGACCGCCGAGCGCTTGCTGCTCGAGCTCAAGGACAAGACGGGATCGCTCCAACCCAGCGGCACGACCCCATCGACCGAGGCCGGTTCGATCGGTGCCTGCGCCGTAGAAGAGACCGTGCGCACCGAGATCGTCGCCGCACTCTTGGCGCTGGGTTACTCCGAGCGCGAGGCGCTGCGCGCCGTGGCAGACCTCCCGCCGCAGACCGACACAGCCTCCGGCATACGGCTCGCGCTCAAGTCCTTGGCGCCGGTGGGTTAGGGAGACGCTGAAGAAATGAGCGAGCGGGATGAAGCGCAAGGCGGAAGGTAGCGCAGCGACCGAGACATATTGAGTGCATAGGCGAGGGAGCAAGCACCGCGCAACGCAGCGATTCGCCCGCGCAGCCAATCATTCAGCGTTTCCTTAGCCCGGAGGGAAGAGCGCCAGCACCATCGCCAAGGCAAGCGGCAGAAAGAGCACCGCGGCCAGGTTGCCGACCAGAACGATGGACGCGACCTTGTCCGGTTCTTGGCCATAGCGTTCAGCGAACAGGTAATTGAGCACCGCTGGCGGCAGAGCACCGAAGATCACCAACAGCGCCGACTCGAGCGGCTCCAGGCGCACCCCCATCAACCGGTAGAGACCGATCATCGCCGCGGCGAGCGCCATGCCCGCGAGGGGGCGGGCCACGGCGACGATCGTCCCCAAACGCCAAGCGCGAATGGGCGTCTCGGCCAGGCGCACGCCGAGGCCGAAGAGCATGAGCGGAATCGAAATGTCACCCAACATCTTGATGGTGGTGAGCAAGGGCGGCCAAACCGTCCAACCCGCCGCGCCCACGGCAAGCCCGGCGAAAGCGGCCAGCAGCGTGGGCACGCGCCAGAGATGGAACAGCCGGGCACGGCGATCGAGCAACCACACTCCCAGGCTGAAGTGCAACAAGTTGCTGACGATGAAGAGCACCACCATGGGGGGCAAAGCCACCTCACCAAAGGTCAACAAGGCGAGAGGCAAGCCGAGATTACCGCAATTGTTGAACATCATCGGAGGGGCGAGCGTCCGCACCTCCTGCCGCAGGTGACGGGCAAGTCCCCACCCCATCAGCCCCGAGCCGCACACGAGGACCGCGGCAGCAAGCACGAGGGACAGATACTCCCTGACATCGACATGCCGGCCGGCGAGCGCGGCGAAGACGAGCGCCGGGGTGAAGACGTCCATGTTGAGCCGGTTCGCTCCCGAGAGCTCGGGGCGGTGGCGCTTGCCGACGACGTAGCCCAACGCCACCAAGGCGAAGAGGGGGAAGAGGATTTCGACGATGCGCTGTGCGAGCACGACCGTGCCTCACAGCACGTAGCGTGCCAGATCCTCGTCGCCAGCCAAATCGGCCAGCCGCCCATCGACGTAGGCAGCATCGATCACCACCGGTGGCAGCGGCTCCCCTCCGGCACGGAAAGAAACTTCTTCGAGGAGTTTCTCCATCACCGTGTATAGACGCCGCGCACCGATGTTCTCGACGCGCTCGTTCACCGCCCAGGCGATCTCGGCGAGCCGTCGCACACCGTCGGGGGCGAATTCGAGTTCCACCCCGTCGGTGGCCAACAGCGCCCGGTACTGCTCCACCAGGCTCGCTTCCGTCTCGGTGAGGATGCGCACGAAGTCGTCTACCGTAAGGCTGTCGAGCTCGACCCGGATGGGGAAGCGCCCCTGCAGCTCGGGAATGAGGTCGCTCGGTTTGCTCAGGTGGAAAGCGCCCGAAGCGATGAAGAGGATATGGTCGGTGCGCACCATGCCATACTTGGTGGCCACGGTGGTTCCTTCCACCAGCGGTAGCAAATCGCGCTGCACACCCTGGCGCGAGACGTCGGTCCCTGCCGATTCCTGGCGCGCGGCGATCTTGTCGATCTCGTCGAGAAAGACGATGCCGTTTTGCTCCACGGCCTGCAGTGCTTCCTGCTTGAGCTCTTCGTCATCGACCAGCTTGGCGGCCTCTTCCTCGGTGAGCACTTCCATCGCCTCGCACACCCGCATCTTGCGCGTGCGCCGCTTGCCGCTGCCCAGCGTCTGAAAAAGTCCCTGCAGCTGCTGGGTGAGCTCTTCCATGCCCGGCGGGCCGAAGATCTCGGCACGCACGGCGGGCGAGACGACCTCGATTTCGATCTCTTTTTCGTCGAGCTGGCCTTCGCGCAGCATCTTGCGGAATTTCTGCCGCGTGGCGCTCTCGGCGGGTGCCGGCTCGTCGCCGAAGGAGCGCGCCGGCGGCAGCAACACGTCGAGGATGCGATCCTCGGCCGCGTCGCGCGCCCGGTCGCGCACTCGACGCATGGCCCGCTCCTTGGCCTCTTTCATGGCGATTTCGACCAAGTCGCGGATGATGGTGTCGACGTCGCGCCCCACGTAGCCGACCTCGGTGAATTTCGTGGCTTCGATCTTGATGAAAGGGGCATTGGCAAGCCGCGCGAGCCGTCGGGCGATCTCGGTCTTTCCCACGCCGGTGGGACCGATCATGAGGATGTTCTTGGGGGTGATCTCGTGGCGCAGCGGCTCGGGCACCTGGGCGCGGCGCCAGCGGTTTCGCAGCGCCACGGCCACGGCGCGCTTGGCCTCGTGCTGGCCGACGATGTACTTGTCGAGTTCCGAGACGATCTCGCGGCAGGTGAGCGGGGTCATTCCAGCACCTCGATGACGTGGTTTTGATTGGTGTAGATGCACAGATCGCCGGCGATGCGCAAGGATTCGGCGACGATCTCTCGTGGCGGCATCTCGGTGTGGCGCAATAGCGCCTGGGCCGCCGCGTGGGCATAGGCCCCACCCGAGCCGATGGCGACGATCCCCTCCTCGGGTTCGAGCACGTCACCATTGCCGGTCAGGATGAGGGAATGCTCGCGGTCGGCCACGGCGAGCATGGCCTCCAGCCGACGCAGCATGCGATCGGTGCGCCAATCCTTGGAGAGCTCGACCGCGGCGCGCAGCAGATGTCCTTGGTGCTTCTCGAGCTTGGACTCGAAGCGCTCGAAAAGGGTGAAGGCGTCGGCCGTGGCCCCGGCGAAACCGGCGAGGACCTTGCCGTGATAGAGCGTGCGCACCTTGCGCGCCGTGGCCTTGACGACCACGTTACCCAGAGTGACCTGCCCGTCGCCCCCCAGCGCCACCATGGTGCCGCGGCGCACCGACAGGATCGTGGTGCCGTGATAGGGTTCCATGAGACTCCTTCGGTTAATAGACTTTCGTTTGGATCGTGGCGACTTGACTCATGCTCAGTACATCGAAGAGGGCGTTCACCACTTGGCTGACGTTGCGCAGGATCACCTGCTTGCCTTGCCCCTTGAGCGCGGCGAAGGCATTGTAGAGCATGCCCGCAGCGACGAAATCCACACGACGGAGGTCGCGACAATCGATGACGATGGAGTCGTGATCGCGAGAATGATTCAGGATCTCCTGTACCAGGTCGCTGATCGAGCGCTCGTCTACGTCTCCCGTCAGCGCCAACTCGCCTTCCGGAACATCGGGCACGGCAGAGGCATCGCCGGCAGGAGAGGATTCGGCTCCGACACAGGCCGGATCGCTCATCCATACGGGCGGAATGGCCTCGAAGGTTCCGGCAAAATCGACCACCAGCGATTCGGCCCGCTCCATTTGCCCCGCTGCAGTACGCCAAACGATCTCCAACTCCCATAGGGCACGGTCGTCACCTGCCTTGCGGCGCGCTTGCTCCAGCACCGAAAGGGCGACATCGAGGCGTAGCCATCGAATCTTGACCCCTTTGTCGAGCAATTTTTTTAGCAAGGCCAACAACAAGGCCGCCCCCGAGGGCTCGATCCGACGCAATCGGGCAGCATCCAGACGAATTTCCGAGGCCGCTTTGGTCAAGCGCAACAGCCGCTCCTGTAACGGAGCGAACGCAGAAGCATCCAGGTTCATGGGCAAGACGACCAGAGGGGCACCAGGCAGCTTGGATCCATGAGCCTCGCCGTCGTCACCGAGCACGGGGGGAGAGCATCCGAAGTGCACGGCGTAGGCCAGCGCCGCCTCCTCGAATCGTTTGCGATCCCCACGGGCCGCAAGCATGTCGAACAGCACCCACCACGCCTCTTTGGGCGCGGCGCTATCGGCGAGAAAGCGCTCCAGGGTCGAGAGAGCAGAGACCTCGTCCCCTCGCGCCCAATACATCCCCGCCTCCTGCACGGCGTCTCGCCCCATGAACAGGTCTTCGACTGCCAGGGCCGTCGCGGCCAAGGCGTCCTCTTCGAAGGCGAACGGATCGTCCGGATCGTGGTTCATACCGCAGGGCTCCTCCCGATCTTTGCAGTCTACCTGCAGAATCGCGCCACGCCAATCTCCAGAGGCACGGCGAACGATCTTCCCTGCGGCGCAACCACAGGTTTGCCGACCGCGGCGCTCGGCGATTCTTCAAGGGTCTGGCCCCCGGCCGATACGCTATAATCGGCTTCATCATGGATCCCTCTGCCCCTGCCGCTGCCCACACGCTCGAGATCCGCGTCTATTACGAAGACACCGATTGCGCCGGTGTCGTCTATTATGCCAACTATCTCCGTTTTTGCGAGCGCGGGCGCACCGAATTTTTGCGCGCCCTCGGTTTCTCGCAAAGTCGGCTGATGCGCGAACACGGAATCGGGTTCGTCGTGCATCGGCTGCAGGCGCACTATCGCCACCCGGCACGGCTCGACGACCGGTTACAACTGGTAACCCGCGTACACGCCTTGGCGCGCGCCAGCATCGTCTTTACACAACGGCTCTGGCGCGATACGCTGCCGATCTTCGACGCCGAGGTCACCGTGGCCTGCGTCGATCTGCAGCGTGGCCGGCCAGTCGCGCTTCCAGCCGTCTTACGCACGCAGATCCCCCTTTCCTGAGCCCACCATTCCGTCCACCATGAACGTCACCACCGATTTGTCGTTTACCCATCTGATCCTGCAAGCCAGCGTGCCGGTCCAACTGGTCATGCTCATCCTCGTCCTGTTGTCGGTCATGTCCTGGTACTGGATTTTCCGCAAGATTTTCCAAGTCCGGCACGCACGCCGACGCACCGATGCCTTCGAGACGAGTTTCTGGCAGGGTAGCGACCTCGAAACGCTCGCGCGCATGACCGAAACACGCCTACAACATGCCGGTCCCATGGAGCTCGTCTTCCTTGCCGCATGGCGCGAATTCCTGCGCCAGCGCAGTCGCTCGCTCGACCCTGCGGCCGAACTCGAGAGCGTTCGCCGGGCCATGCGCGCTGCCTATCAGCGCGAAATGGACGAACTGGAGGCACACCTGTCCTTCCTCGCCTCCACCGCTTCGGTGGCACCCTACATCGGCTTGCTCGGCACGGTCTGGGGCATCATGAACTCCTTCCGCGGCCTGGCGAACATGACTTCGGCCACGCTGTCGCACGTTGCACCGGGCATCGCCGAGGCGCTCATCGCCACGGCGATCGGCCTCTTCGCCGCCATTCCCGCAGCGGTGGCCTACAACCACTTCACCCATGACATCGAGCGCCTGTCGGTACGCATCGAGACTTTCATGGAAGAACTGACGAACCTGCTGCAACGGCAGCTGCGCTGACGCCGGAGGCATTCCGATGGCCAAACGCAAGTTGATGAACCAGATGAACGTCGTACCCTACATCGACGTCATGTTGGTGCTCCTGGTGATCTTCATGGTCACCGCCCCCATGATCCAGCTGGGCAACGTCGAGCTGCCCAGCGTGGGCAATCTGCCTGCACCTCCCTCGCAAGCAGCGATCGTGATCGTGCGGGCCGACGGTAGCCTTGCACTCAAGCCGAACCCCGCCGCGCCCGAAAAGAACGTCGACGGGCCGACGCTTCTGCGCGAGCTACAGGCGCTCAAAGCCAAGGATCCGAACCTGGCGATCGTCGTGGCCGGAGATCGTCGTGCCACCTACGAGAAAATCATGGACACGCTCGACCGGCTGCGCAACGAAGGCTACACCCGCATCAGCTTGCAGACGAGCAGTTCCCCGCGATCGCCGACCGGAGGCGCCACCGCGCCCTGAGCCCCTCATGGCAGAGCCTTTTTTCCGCTCCTCCGCCCCCTCGCCCCGTCGCAGCAGGCAAGGCAAACTGCTTGCCATGATGCTTGCCGTGGGGCTGCACCTGCTGCTCCTATCCTTCATCGCTTTCTCGGTTCGATGGAAAGTCGGCGAGCCCTCGCCCTTGCTCGTCGATCTCGTGGCCGCACCACAGGCCGCCCACACACAGCTCCCAAAAACCCGGACCCCACCCCGGGTCCTCAGCCGGCACCCAAGCCCGAGCCCAAACCGGAACCCGCTCCACCCAAACCGGAACCTCGTCCGGAGCCCCCCAAGCCCCTGCCGGAACCGAAACCCGAGCCCAAACCGGAACCGCCCAAGCCGGCGCCGGCGCCTCCGCCCAAGCCCGAGCCGCCCAAAGCCGAACCCAAGCCCTCCGCGCTGGAGAAACCCGACATCGCGCTCAAGGAAGAGGCGAAAAAACCCGAACCCAAGAAAGAACCGCCCAAGGAAGAACCGAAGAAAGAGCCGCCCAAACCGGAAAAAGAGCCCCCCAAGCCCGAGCCGAAGAAACCCGAACCGAAGAAGGAACCGCCGCTCGACGACTTCGCCAAGCTCGCCGAGGCGCGCTTGCGCCAGCAAAGCCCCAACGCGCCAGCGCAGACTCCGAGCACCGGTGGCGCCCCCGGTGGCCCGTCGGAGCAGGCCCGCGCCACCTACATCGACCAGATCCGCGCCAAGGTGCGAGGCAACATCGTCGTTCCACCGGGCGTGCAAGGAAACCCGGAAGCGGTATTCATCGTCGACCAGCTGCCGGACGGGACGGTCATCAACGTCCGCCTGGTACAATCCTCCGGCAATCCGGCGCTCGACGCCGCCCTCGAGCGCGCGATCCGGCGCTCCAGCCCCCTGCCGCTACCCGAAGACAAGCGGCTCTTCGAGCGCACCCTCACTCTCAAGCTGCGGCCATTGGCGCAATGAGCACGTGAATGCGTTGCCAGCAAAGGGAATTTGTGCAAAACTTGCCGCTTCGAATCTTACGGATGATCGCGATGCGGGGATTCGCTCATCACCTCTTCCACTGGCGTCTAGTCGTCACGCTGTTGCTCGCCACCTGCGCGGCGCTGCCTGCACGGGCGCAGCTGACCGTCGAAATCACCGGCGCCGGCGGTCAACGCATTCCCATCGCCATCCCCTATTTGGCCGGTGAAGAGCTCTTGCCGACCCCGATTTCCCAGATCGTCGGTCAGGATCTCGCCAAGAGCGGCATCTTCCAGTTGGTCGATGTCGGCCTCCTACGGCTGCCCGAGGATCAGATCCCAGATTATGCCAACCTCGCCGCGCGCGGCGCCGATGCCGTGCTCGCCGGTAGCGCTACCGTCCTGGGCGCGGGTCAATACGAGGTTCGGGTGCGGGTATTCGACACGCGGCGCCAGGCCGATCTCGGCGGCATCCTTTACCGCTTCACCCCCTCGCAAACCCGGGCCACCGCGCACCGCATCGCCGACTTCGTCTATGAAAAGCTCACCGGAATCCCCGGCTACTTCGCCTCACGGCTCGCCTACGTCGTCAAACAGGGGAATCGATACGAACTTCGCATCAGTGAGGCCGACGGCAGCAACTCGGTCCCGGCGCTCATCTCGCAGGAACCAATCATCTCGCCGACCTGGAGCCCTGACGGCACCAAGGTGGCCTACGTCTCGTTCGAGGCGAAGAAACCAATCGTATACGTGCATGAGCTCGCCACCGGCCAGCGCCGCGTGGTGGCCAATTTCAAGGGCTCGAACTCCGCACCGGCCTTTTCTCCCGATGGGCAAAGCATCGCCCTGGCGCTCACTCGCGACGGCATCTCCCAGATCTACCTCGTACCGGTCATGGGTGGCACGCCCGTCCGCCTGTCGCGCAGCCATGCCATCGACACCGAACCGGTCTTTTCCCCCGACGGCCGCCATATCTATTTCACCTCCGACCGCGGCGGCTCGCCCCAGATCTACCGCATGCCGGCGAGCGGCGGCGCGGCCGAACGAATCACGTTCGAAGGAGAATACAACGTCAGCCCCGACGTCTCGTCCGACGGCAAGCTGCTCACCTTCGTCACGCGCAACCAAGGGCGTTATCAGGTGGCGCTCCTCGACTTGCAAACGCGCCAGCAGCTCATCCTCTCCGATTCCACGCGCGACGAATCGCCTTCGTTCGCGCCCAACGGACGCATGATCGTCTATGCTTCAGAATTCGGCGGACGAGGATCCCTCTTCGCCGTCTCGACCGATGGCAAAGTTCGCCTTCGCCTCTCGGCCGAGGGAGCCGACGTGCGGGAACCGGCCTGGGGGCCGCTACCGCGCTGAGGTCCTTTGTGTTCGTTCCCTTTTCAATCATTGCACAGGAACCGTGAAACAAATGAAAAAACTACTCACTCCCGCGGTCTTTTGTCTCGGGATCATCCTTTCGGCCTGTTCCTCGACCGGCACCGTGGAAGAAGGCACGGGAAGCGTCGAAGACCGCAACGTCGGCGCCGTGACCACGGTGACGCCGACCTCCCCACGCAGCGCCGCACTGGCCGCCCTGCGCGACCCCAACAGCCCCCTGTCCAAGCGCAGCATCTACTTCGACTTCGACAGCTACGTCGTCAAGCCGGAGTTCCAGTCGCTGGTGCAGGCCCATGGTCGCTTCCTCGCGCAAAACCCGGATTTCAAAGTCCTGATCCAGGGCAACGCCGACGAGCGCGGTAGCCGTGAGTACAACTTGGCGCTGGGTCAAAAACGCGCCGAGGCGGTCAAGAACGCACTCCTGACCTTCGGTGCGCGCGAAGATCAGGTCGAAGCGGTGAGCCTGGGCGAGGAGAAGCCCATCTGCACCGATCGCACCGAAGAATGCTACGCGCAAAACCGCCGTGCCGACATTCTATATTCGGGTGAATTTTGACGGAGGCGCGTTCGATGCCCAAGCCCCCTGTCTGGCCGCTCTACGTCCTTATCGCCTCGGCAGCTTTTTGCCGTCCGGCATTCGCGATCTTCTCCGACGATCAGGCGCGGCAGGGGGTGGCTGAGTTACGCCAACAGGTGCAGACCCTCGGTGAGCGCGTCGACAACCTGGCGCGCGCGCAAGTTACCCAGAGCAACGACCTCGAGCGCTTGCGTGAAGAGATGCGCCGCCTCACCGGACGCATCGAAGAGCTGCAATACAAACTCGAACAGATCGAGAAACGGCAGAGGGATTTTTATCTCGATCTCGATGCCCGTCTCACGGCCCTGGGTGCCGGCGCCACGGGATCGGCGGCGCCCGCCGCCACCTCGCCGGCCCAGCCCACCACCCAAGGCGCCCCCGCCTCGTCTGGCAATGCGAAAGCCGATTTCGATGCAGCCCTCGGAAAACTCCAGTCGAGGGACGCCAAAGGGGCGCTTGCGGCATTCCAGGACTTCCTGCGCCAACATCCCAACGATGCGCAGATTCCTCAAGCACATTTCTGGGCCGGCACGGCTGCTTTACAGCTCAAGGAATACGAGACCGCACGCCGCCATTTCGCCCGCGTGGTGTTCGATCACCCCAAACACGAGCTCGCCCCAGACGCCATGCTGGGGCTAGCCAATGCTCTGCAAGGCATGGGCGATGAAGTCGGCTCCATCGACATGCTCAAGCGTCTCGTGGAACGTCATCCCAATACCCCGGCGGGTCAAGTTGCCCGCCAACGTCTGGGGCGATGAAAACGCGAGATCGTCTGCGGGTCAGCGAGATCTTCGCCTCCATTCAGGGAGAATCGACGACGGTGGGCGTGCCTACCGTCTTCGTGCGCCTCACCGGCTGTCCTCTACGCTGCCATTGGTGCGACACGACCTACGCCTTCAGCGGCGGCGATCGTCTCTCGATCGACGAAATCCTCGAGCGGGTGGCCGCCCTGGGGCTATCCGAAGTCTGCGTCACCGGCGGAGAGCCTCTGGCACAGCCGGCCTGCCACGAGCTGCTCACGGCGCTACTCGATGCGGGGCATCGCGTCTCGCTCGAGACGAGCGGGGCGATCTCCATCGTCGGACTCGACCCCCGCGTGCGCTGCGTGATGGATCTCAAAGCCCCCGGTTCGGGCGAAGCCGACAAGAACCTGTGGGACAACCTCCAACACCTGCGCGCGCACGACGAGGTGAAGTTCGTGCTCGCCGACCGCACCGACTATGAGTGGGCCAAGGATGTGCTCGAGCGCCACGGGCTCGCCCGCCGTGCCACCGTGCTCTTCTCACCGGTAGCCGGGTCGCTGCCGCCCGCGCTGCTGGCCGAGTGGATCCTGGCCGACCGCCTGCCGGTGCGTTTCCAGCTGCAATTGCACAAAATTCTTTGGGGCGACACGCGCGGCAAGTAACGCCTCATCGCCCATCGCCTCTTGAGCGAGGACCCCTGTGATGAATGATGTCCCCTCCCGCAACGCCGTGGTGCTGCTCTCCGGCGGGCTCGACTCGAGCACGGTGCTCGCCATCGCCCGCACCGAAGGCTTTCGTCCCTATGCCCTGTCGGTGGCCTACGGCCAGCGGCACGACGCGGAACTCGCGGCCGCGGCGCGCGTGGCCCAAGCATTGGGCGCCGTCGAGCACCGCGTCGCCCGGGTCGATCTGGGCGTATTTGGCGGCTCGGCGCTCACGGATGCGGCGATCGCCGTGCCCGAGACACCGAGCGAAGGCATTCCCGTCACTTATGTGCCAGCGCGCAACACCGTGCTCCTGTCGGTGGCGCTCGCCTGGGCCGAGGTGATCGGGGCTTACGACATCTTCATTGGGGTCAATGCCGTGGACTATTCCGGCTATCCCGACTGTCGGCCGGAATTCATCGCCGCCTTCGAGGCACTGGCCAACGTCGCCACCAAGGCCGGGGTCGAAGGGGCGCGTTTTCGCGTCCACACCCCGCTCATGCGGCTCTCGAAAGCCGAGATCATCCGCCGCGGGCTGGAACTCGGCGTGGATTATTCCCTCACCGTTTCCTGCTACCAAGCCGATGAAGCGGGGCGTGCCTGCGGCCGCTGCGATGCCTGCCGGCTGCGCGCCCAAGGGTTCGCCAAAGCGGGGGTCCCGGATCCGACCCCTTATCGCTAAGGACACGGTCGTTGCTTGGCAAACACGCGGCGATCGTCGTAGCATTGACACCAAACCGCACGGTCTAGCGCACGATGGCCCGTACTCCTACTCCACCGGAACTGCCCACTGCTTCCAGCCTCGTCGGTCCCGGCGATCGGCGCCGGCTCGACCTGCTGCTCGCCGGGCTCGACCTACTCGACCAGGCGATCGCTGTATTCGATGCCACCCCCAAACTCGTGGCCTGGAACCGGGCCATGCAGCGTCTGCTCGATTTCCCCGAAAACCTCGTCCATGAAGGCACGCCTTTCGAAGCCTTCGCCCGTTTCAACGCCGAGCGCGGCGAATACGGCGAGGGCGACATTGAGCGCCTGGTGGCCGAACGGGTGATGGCCGCGCGCGCCTTCCAGCCGCACTATTTCGAACGCGAACGCCCCAACGGCCGCATCCTGGCGGTACGCGGCGTGCCCATCCCCAACCTCGGGTTCGTGTCGCTGTGGACCGACATCACCGAGCAGCGGCGCTACGAGCGCCTCATCGAAGAGCAGAACCAGACCTTGGAAGCCCGGGTAGCCGAGCGCACGGCGGCGCTCGCGCGGGCCAACGAAGAGCTGCGCGCCGCCCAGGTCGAACTCGATCAGACCGCCGAGGCCTTGCGCCGCTCGGAAGAGCGTCTGCGACTCATCCTCGACTCGATCCCGGCCATGGTGGCCTATCTGGATGCCGACGAGCGCTACCGCTTCGCCAACCGGGTCTATGCCCGCTGGTTCGGTCTCGAACAGGACGAGATCGCGGGCCACACCGTGGCCGAGATCACCGGACCCGACACCTACACCCAGATCGCGGCCCACCTGGCGCGCGCCCACGCCGGCGAGACCGTCAGCTACGAATACGCCCGCCGCAACGCCCAGGGCCGGCTGGTCCATGCCCGTAGCACCGTCGTGCCTGAATGCGACGAGCATGGCGCGGTCGTGGGTTTCTTCGTGCTCTCGATCGACATCACCGAGCAGAAAGCACATCAGAACGCCCTCATCCAGGCGCAGAAGATGGAAGCGATCGGGCAGCTCACGGGCGGGGTCGCGCACGATTTCAACAACCTCCTCACCACCCTCATCGGCAACCTCGAAGGACTCAAACGCTATCTCGGCGACTCCAGCGCCGTGCGTGAATACCTCGAACCGGCCCTCGCGGCGAGCACCCGGGGCGTGGCGCTCATCCGCCGCCTGCTCACCTTCGCACGCTCGCAGCCGCTCGCACCGCAGGCGGTCGAAGTCGGCGAGCTGGTACGCTCCATGGGCGTGATCCTCGAGCGCACCCTGGGGGAGACCATCGCCATCGTGCTCGACCTCCCCGCGGCCCCTCTTTACGCCTACGCCGACGCGCATCAGCTCGAGAATGCGCTCCTCAATCTCGCCTTGAACGCCCGCGACGCCATGGCCGAGCGCGGCGGCACCCTGACGATCCGCGTCCGCCCCTGGCACCGCGATGAAGGCGTGGCCTCCGACATCCCCGTCGGCGACTATGTGCGCTTCGACGTCAGCGACACGGGATGCGGGATGGCCCCAGAGCAACTGACCCGTGTCTTCGAGCCGTTCTACACCACCAAGCCGTTCGGCCAGGGAAGCGGCCTGGGGCTGGCGATGGTCTATGGCTTCGTACGTCAGTCCGGTGGCGACATCCAGGTACGCAGCGAACCCGGCCGTGGCACGACCTTCTCCTTTGCCCTGCCCCTGGCACCGGCAGCGGCCGACGTTCGCGGAGCAAACCGAGAGGAAGAGGCCGAGGCCCCGCCCTCTCCTCCCCGCATGGTGTTGCTGGTGGAAGACGAACTGCCGGTGCGCCACGTCCTGCGCCAGCAGCTCATGGCGTTGGGACACACCGTGCTGGAAGCGGCCAACGCGCACGAAGCATTGGAGCTGCTCGAGCACGTCGAGGAAATCGAGCTCCTCGTCACCGATGCCGTCATGCCGGGGGAACTCGACGGGCGCCGTCTCATCGCCCGCGCTCGTATGCTACGATCGGCACTGCCTACCGTGCTGGTCACGGGCTATGCCCACGACGATGGCCCCCCGGTGGATGGCTACATCGTCCTGCCCAAACCCTGTACCCAGGCCCAACTCTCCCGGGCGCTCGTCGCCGCCCAGCGCCTCGCCGCAGGAATGCCCCGATGAACGCTCCCGACGCCCATCTGCTCGTCGTCGAAGACGACCCCGACGTCGCCCGTCTCATCTGTCGCAGCCTGAGCGAATTCGGCTTCGCGTGTGACGTGGCCGCGAGCGGCCGGGCCGCGCTCGACGCCGTGCGCACCCGTACGCCGGAATTGGCCATCGTCGACCTGGGGCTACCGGACATGGACGGCCTGGCGCTGATCGCCGAGATGCAACGCCTGCATCCCTGCGCCGTGCTGATCCTCACCGGCCGCGCAGGCGTGGCCGACCGCGTGCTGGGGCTGGAGCTGGGAGCGGACGACTATCTCGTCAAACCCTTCGAGCCGCGTGAGCTGGTGGCCCGGGTCCGCTCCATCCTGCGCCGCTATCAGAAGACCGCCACCCCCTCCTCCGACGCGGCACGGGGCATCGCACATTTCTCCAGCTGGCGCTACGACCCGGCAAGCCACACCCTCACCGATCCGCAAGGAGACAGCACGAGGCTCTCCACCGCCGAGGCGCAGCTGCTGATGCTCTTCCTCAGCCACCCCAACCGCATCCTCTCGCGCGAGCGTCTCGTGGGAAATCGACCCGTCGAATCGTACGATCGCAGCATCGACGTGCGCATCTCACGGCTACGGCGCAAGCTGCGCGACGATCCGCACGACCCGCGCCTCATCAAGACGGTCTATGGCGCGGGCTACCTCTTCGCCGCCCCCGTGCGCTGGGAGTAGAATCCGCTGGGAGTAGAATCATCTTCTTTCCTTCCCTGCGACCGAATCCATACCATGACCATGAACGATCCTTCCCCCCCATTCCGCATCCTCGGCATTCAGCAAATCGCGCTCGGTGCGCTGGACAAAACGCGGCTCGCCCGCCTGTGGGTCGAGCTCTTCGGCCTACCGGTCACCGGCACCTTTCGCTCCGAGCGAGAGAACGTGGATGAAGACATCGTCGCCCTGGGCGCGGGCCCCTTCAAGGTCGAGGTCGACCTGATGCAACCGCTCGATCCGGCGAAGAAACCGGCGGTGCACGCCACCCCGCTCAACCACGTCGGGCTGTGGGTCGACGACCTGCCCAAGGCGGTCGAATGGCTCTCGGCGCACGGCGTGCGCTTCGCCCCCGGCGGCATTCGCCGCGGCGCGGCCGGCTACGACATCTGCTTCATCCACCCCAAGGGCAACGACGAATTCCCCGTGAGCGGCGAAGGCGTGCTCATCGAGCTCGTCCAGGCTCCGCCGGAAGTGATCGAGGCGTACGCGACGATCGCTGCTGCCTCACGTTGATTTTGTCCAGGGAGACGCTGAAGAAATGAGCGAGCGGGAGGAAGCGCAAGGCGTTTGGTGCGCAGCGACCGGAACAAGTCAAGATTCTTGGGCCGGCGTTCCCCTTTGCGACCGAGCCTGCGGGCCGCCTCGAGCCCGGCGCGGGTGCGCTCAACGATGAGTTCGCGCTCCATCTCCGCGAGGCTTGCCATCACGTGGAAGAAGAACCGACCCGATGGCGTACTCGTGTCGATCGCATCGGTGAGGCTTTTGAACTGAACCCCGCGCTGCTGCAGTTCCCCCACCAGATCGAGCAGCTGCTTGACGCTACGGCCCAGGCGATCGAGCTTCCACACCACGAGCGTATCCCCTGAGCGCAGCATGTCGATGGCCCGTGCCAGACCCTCGCGGTCGGTACGGCTGCCGCTTGCCCGATCCTCGAAGATGCGCTCGCACCCGGCCTTGGTGAGGGCCTCGCGCTGCAGCTCGAGGTTCTGATCCTGCGTCGAGACGCGGGCGTAACCGATCAACGTGGAAGGTTCCCTGGAAGTGGGGTGAGGCGCATTTCTCGAAACCCGCAACGATCGAACGAAACGAGCATTCTATTTCAAGAACGGGTTTCGAGAGAGTGAAGGCCTTGGAATCACGGGGTGCAGCGGGTGGTGGAGTGGCGTTATCGAAAACGGGCGGTTTTACCATTTTTATTACATGTGTAGTATCATGAAAATTGAAATGTAACCACTGGAGCGCACTATGACTTCAACGACCAAGGAATCCAAGGTAGCGCGCTACCGTGAGCAGATGCGCGCGGCGGGGCTGCGGCCTGTCCAGTTTTGGGTGCCAGATACCCGCTCACCCGAGTTCAGGGCGCAGCTGCGCACGCAGTGCCAAAGCCTGAAGGGCGACGCGGCGGAAGCCGAGGTTTTGCGCTTCACTGAAGCGGCTGCATTGGACATCGAAGGGTGGGATTGATGCAGCGAGGCGATCTCGTAACGGTTTCATTGCCAGGTGACTACGGTAAACCACGGCCCGCCCTGATCGTCCAATCCGACTTGCTCTCCGAGCTGGAAAGCGTGGTGCTGTGCCCGGTGACGAGCAATCTGCGCAATGTCGCGTTTCGCGTCACCGTGGAACCCAACCAGGCCAACGGACTGCGTGTGATCTCGCAAGTCATGGTGGACAAGCTCTCGACGCTACCGCGCGCCAAGATCAGCGAGCCGTTTGGTCGCCTCGATGGCGAGCGGATGAAAGCGGTAGATAGAGCGCTGCTGCTGGTCGTTGGCCTTATCTGATCGGATGCAAGTCGTACGCCAAGAACCTATCCGATTGACAACAAAGGAAAAAAAGGGACATCCATTTTTATTTTTTATTTTGGAGGAGCGCGCTGCCATCGCCATCGTCGAGTACGACGGCAACGTTGACCGGGAGCACTGACCCACTACGGTCTGAGCTGCCCCGTGCATCTGCTGCATGTCGACATCGCCGGATCAACCGACTGGGTGCTGACCACCGACGTCGACGCAGCAAGGGCTTCGCTGAAGGAAGTCGGCGGTGACCGCGCTTTTTGGCGAACAGTTGGCAGTGGGCCTGCAGCCAGTCGGCGAACTCAGTCACCGTGAGGATGGGAATGCGAACCTGGTCTCTGACCGCCTGAATATCGCTGTCGCCACTGACCAGTGCATCAGCCTGAGCCACGGCGGCGAGCGCCAGAAAGATCACATCGCCGGGATCACGAATCTCCGGCAGCCCTCCGGGCCTTGCCTCGACCTTGACGGTTTCCACGAACGGCAGAAATTCAGCCAGTAACGTTTCTTGCTCGTCCTGACTCAGATTGAACTTGGGGTAGGCAAGGACGTGCAGCAGTTCGCTGACCGTGTCGCGACTGGCCAACGCGATGAAGTGCTTGGCCTGCCACGCCTCGCGCAGCCAAGCAAACTTACCCCGCGAGAAGATCAGGGCCGAAACCAGGCAGTTGGTGTCGAGGACAACGCGCGGGATGCTGCTCATGTGCGCTTTCTCGCCCAGGCGATGGCCTCAGCCACGTCGTCTTGCGTGATGCCCAGTTCTTCCAACTTGGCCCGTACCGCGTCAGCCTGCTGCAGGCGAACCGGCGTCAGCACGATCTTGCCGTCCTGAACCGTGACGTCGTAGTAGTCGGCCTCGCCCACGGTCTGGACGATGGCCTTGGGCAAGGTGACCTGGTTCTTGCTCGTGCGCTTGGTCAGCATGACAATCTCCGAAAGCAATGAAGTAAGGAATCAAATTTTCGCGAGTTTTCAGGCCAATGAAACCACAGAACAGAAAGGCAGAACAGAACAGAAAGGGACACCCAGTGGCCGGGACGAAGCCGGCAGAAGATTGGAGGTGCGATTCCTCTACCCGGTAACGCACAAAAAGGAACACCCATTGACCATCATTTACCATTGCATCAATGGGCGCCTCGCCTTTGCAATACACCGACGTGGTAATCGAGCGTTTCCGACACAACTGCTCCGACAGCTTGGCTAGTAGTGGTAGCGGCCTTGCAAAAACTCGATCCGATCCGCTTTCACCAGATAGACGCAACGGTGTTCCTGCGTGATCCGGCGTGACCAGACATCCGGGCCCAGATACTTCAATGGTTCGGGATTGCCAATGCCCTTGAATGGATCGCGCAGGACGGCCTTGACCAGCTCCAGGAGGCGCTTGGCAGTGCGGCGTTCTGTTTCCACCCAGTAGCTCAAGTCCTCCAAGAACTCGGGATGAAACACCGCGACGCGCTTGAGCTCAGTCTTCGATGCCATAGAGTTTCTCGAGGGCATCGACCGCAGTGGGTGCGACCTCACCGGCCCGAGCACGGGCCAGGGCAGTCAACAGACGTTCCGCATTCTTTGGCGAGCGCAGCAGATGCGCTGTCTCCATCAGGCTTTGTAGTTCATCGGCGGCAATCATTGCAACGGCCCCCCCCGAGCGGCGACGCACCACGACGACTTCACGGTCATCGACCGCACGATCCATCAGAGTCTTGAGTTGCTTGCGGGCCTGGCTGTAGGTGGTTTCGATGGTCATGACGATCTCCGTTAGTTGGACATATATATTGTACAACTATGACATGACAAAGGAACCCCTTCTTCCGTCAGTTCCCACTCACTGCTGTCACACGCTGATTTTGAAAAGAAAAAAGCCGACCCCCATAGGCCGGCTTTTCTTCACCCTCGCGAGGGAGGAAGCTCATTCGAATTCGAGGATCACTTCGTCCACCGCCAGGCTGGCGCCCGGTTTGGCGACGATTTTCTTCACTTTGCCGTCCTGCTCGGCGCGCAGGATGTTCTCCATCTTCATCGCCTCGATCACGGCGAGTTTCTCCCCGGCCTTGACCTCCTGCCCTTCGGCGACCGCGATCTCACGCAGCAGCCCCGGCATGGGCGAGAGGAGGAATTTGGACATGTCGGGCGGCGTCTTGACCGGCATCAGCGACCAGAGAGCGGCGATGTGGGCCGGCAGAACGCGGGCACGCAGCTCGGCGCCGTGGTGGCGCAGGACGTAGAGGATGCCCTCGCGTTCGAGCTGCACCGTCATCGGCGCATCGCCGATGCGCACCTGGAGCACGATCTCGCCCAGGCGCCAGCGCGGGTCGAAGTCGATCTGCAGCACCCGATCACCCGAGCGCACCACGAAGCGGGTGTCCGAGAGTTCCTCGACCGTGGCCGCCGTGGCACCCTGCGCGTCGATCACCTGGTAGTTCGGCGAGGGCGTGTAGCGATGGCCGTTCATCTGACCCGAGAGGCGGGCGTTACGCAGGCGCAGCTTGTGTTCGACCGCCGCGAGGATGAGGCGCAGCATCAAGGGGTCTTCGTGCGGCACCATCTCCGGCGTGAATCCCTCAGGAAACTCCTCGGCGATGAAACCGGTGGTGAGCCGACCCTCGCGGAAGCGCGGATGCTGCATGAGCGCCGCCTGGAAGGGGATGTTCGAGTGGATACCGCGGATGACGAAGGCGTCGAGTGCCTCCTGCATCCGTTCGATCGCCTCCAGCCGGTCGCGCCCGTGCACGATGAGCTTGGCGATCATCGAGTCGTAGTACATCGAGATTTCGCCGCCTTCATAGACGCCGGTGTCGACGCGCAGCTGGCCCGGCACTTCGGCGGGCGGACGAAACTTCACCAGGCGCCCGGTGGAAGGCAGGAATCCGCGGAAAGGATCCTCGGCGTTGATGCGGCATTCCATCGCCCAGCCGTCGATGCGCAGCTCGGATTGCGACAGCGGCAGTTTCTCGCCGGCGGCGATGCGAATCATCCACTCGACCAGATCGAGCCCGGTGATCATCTCGGTGACCGGGTGCTCGACCTGCAGCCGCGTGTTCATCTCGAGGAAGTAGAAGGACTTGTCCTTGCCGACGACGAATTCCACCGTACCGGCGGACTGGTACTGCACCGCACGCGCGAGCGCCACCGCTTGCTCACCCATGGCGCGGCGGGTGTCGGGGTCGATGAAGGGGCTGGGCGCCTCTTCCACGACTTTCTGGTGGCGACGTTGCACCGAGCATTCGCGCTCGAAGAGATAGACGTAGTTGCCGTAGGCGTCGCCGAAGACCTGGATCTCGATGTGGCGCGGCTCTTCGACGAATTTCTCGATGAAGACGCGATCGTCGCCGAAGGCATTGCGCGCCTCGTTGCGGCAGGATTCGAACCCTTCGCGGCATTGGGCATCGTCGTAGGCTACGCGCAGACCCTTGCCGCCACCGCCGGCCGAAGCCTTGATCATCACCGGGTAGCCGATGTCGCGGGCGATGCGCACGGCCTCATCGGCCGATTCGATCGGGTCATTGTAGCCGGGAATGGTATTGACGCCCGCCTGCATGGCGAGCTTTTTCGAGGCGATCTTGTCGCCCATCGCGGCGATCGCCGCGTGTTTCGGTCCGATGAAGACGATGCCTTCTTCTTCGAGCCGACGGGCGAATTCCTCGTTTTCGGAGAGAAAGCCGTAACCGGGATGGACCGCCTCGGCGCCGGTCTGTTTGCACACGGCGATGATTTTGTCCATCGCCAGGTAGGATTCCTTGGAAGGCGCCGGGCCGATGCATACCGCCTCGTCGGCGAGCTGCACGTGCAGCGCGCGCCGGTCGGCCTCGGAATAGACCGCCACGGTGGCGATCCCCATCTTGCGCGCGGTCTTGATCACCCGGCAGGCGATCTCGCCCCGGTTGGCGATCAGAATCTTTTTGAACATGGTGGTGTTTTCCCTCATTGCGATGAACCGTTGGCGTGCCGCCTCACAGCGGGATGTTGCCGTGCTTGCGCCAGGGGTTTTCGAGCTCCTTGTCCTCGAGCATGGCCAGCGAGCGGCAGATGCGCTTGCGCGTGGCGTGCGGCATGATTACGTCGTCGATGTAGCCGCGCCGCGCCGCCACGAAGGGGTTGGCGAACTTCTCGCGGTATTCCGCTTCGCGGGCCGCGATCTTCTCGGGGTCATTCTTCTCGTCGCGGAAGATGATCTCGACCGCACCCTTCGGTCCCATAACCGCGATCTCGGCGGTGGGCCAGGCGAAGTTGACGTCGCCGCGCAGGTGCTTGGAGGCCATCACGTCGTAGGCACCGCCATAGGCTTTGCGGGTGATGACGGTGATCTTGGGCACCGTGGCTTCGGCATAGGCATAGAGGAGCTTGGCGCCGTGCTTGATGATGCCGCCGTATTCCTGGGCCGTACCGGGGAGGAAGCCGGGCACGTCGACGAAGGTGACGATGGGGATGTTGAAGGCATCGCAGAAGCGCACGAAACGCGCCGCCTTGATCGAGGATTTGATGTCGAGGCAGCCGGCGAGCACCATGGGCTGGTTGGCCACGAACCCGACGGTTTTGCCTTCCATGCGCCCGAAGCCGACGACGATGTTCTTGGCGTAGTCGGGCTGGATCTCGAAGAAGTCGCCCTCGTCGACCACCTTGAGGATGAGCTCTTTGATGTCGTAGGGCTGGTTGGGGTTGTCGGGCACGAGGGTGTCGAGCGAGGGTTCCATGCGCTCGGCCACGTCGCTGGTGGGGCGCACCGGCGGCTTCTCGCGGTTGTTGAGCGGCAGGAAGTCGAAGAAGCGGCGCAGCTGCAAGAGCGCCTCGATGTCGTTCTCGAAGGCCGCATCGGCCACGCCCGAGCGCGTGGTGTGGGTGATCGCCCCGCCGAGCTCCTCGGCCGTGACTTCTTCGTGCGTGACGGTCTTGACCACGTCCGGACCGGTGACGAACATGTAGGAGGTGTCCTTCACCATGAAGATGAAGTCGGTCATCGCCGGCGAATAGACCGCGCCGCCCGCACACGGCCCCATGATCATGGAGATCTGCGGAATCACGCCGGAGGCGAGTACGTTACGCTGGAACACATCGGCATAGCCACCCAGGGACGCCACCCCTTCCTGGATGCGCGCCCCGCCCGAGTCGTTCAGACCGATCACGGGAGCGCCGACCTTCATCGCCTGATCCATGATCTTGCAGATCTTCTCGGCGTGCGCTTCCGACAGCGACCCGCCGAAGACGGTGAAGTCCTGGCTGAAGACGAAGACGAGCCGGCCGTTGATGGTGCCGTAGCCGGTCACCACGCCGTCACCGGGGATGTGCTCCTCGTCCATCCCGAAATCGGTGCAGCGGTGCTCCTTGAACATGTCCCACTCTTCGAAGCTGCCCTCGTCGAGCAGCACCTCGATGCGCTCGCGCGCGGTGAGCTTGCCCTTGGCGTGCTGGGCGGCGATACGCCGCTCGCCGCCGCCCAGCCGGGCGCGGGCGCGTTGCTCTTCCAATCGACGGATGATGTCCTGCATGGTTTATCCTCACTGACTGATGGTCTGGCTCGCATCGAGCAGGCGCCGCGCCGCAACCACCGGCGCGAGCCGCCCGCTCTCCACGTCCCGTTCGATCGCCGGCAGCATCGTGCGCACGGCAGGGTGTTGGCGGAAACGGCGCTTGAGTTCGGCGTCGATCCGTTCCCACATCCAGGCGAGCGCCTGACGGCGGCGTTTTTCGGCAAGTGCTCCGTTTTTCTGCATCGTGTCGCGAAAGGCGAGCACCGTCTCCCAGAAGCGATCGAGCCCCTCGCGCTTGAGCGCCGACACGAGCAGCACCGGCACGCGCCAGTCGGGATGCGTCGGGCGCAGCATGTGCAACGCCGTCTCGAGCTGGGCCTTGGCCCGCATCGCCGCGGCCGAATCGGCGTCGGCCTTGTTGATGACGATGAGGTCGGCGAGCTCCATGATCCCCTTCTTGATGCCCTGGAGATCGTCGCCAGCGTTGGGCAGCTGCAGCAGGACGAACATGTCGGTCATGTTGGCGACCGCCGTCTCCGATTGCCCCACGCCCACGGTTTCGACGATGACGACGTCGAACCCCGCCGCCTCGCACACCAGCATCGTCTCGCGCGTCTTCTCGGCCACGCCCCCGAGGCTGCCCGCCGAAGGGCTGGGGCGGATGAAGGCGCGCGGATCGCGACTCAGGCGCTCCATGCGCGTCTTGTCCCCGAGAATGGAGCCGCCCGAGACGCTGGAAGAGGGATCGACGGCGAGCACGGCGACGCGATGTCCGCGCTCGATGAGATAAAGGCCGAGCGCCTCGATGAAGGTCGACTTGCCCACTCCCGGCACGCCGGAGATACCCAGGCGCAGCGCCCCGCCCGTGTGCGGCAGCAGCGCCTGCAGCACGGCCTCGGCCCGACGCTGATGATCGGGCCGGCTCGATTCGATGAGGGTGATCGCCTTGGCGAGCGGCCGTAGCTGGCGCGCGAGCACCCCTTCGACGAGGGCGCGATCCTCCTCGCCGAGTTCGGGCTGCCCGTCAAAACGCTCCGGTACCGCTTCCTGCTGCGACACGGCTCACCCTCGGCCACGGGCGGCACGAATCGCCGCGAGTACCTGGCGCGCCGCCTCGGGGATCGGCGTGCCCGGCCCGAAGATGCCCTTGGCGCCGGCCGCATAGAGGAAATCGTAATCCTGCGACGGAATGACCCCGCCGACGAAGACGATGATGTCCTCGGCCCCCAGGCGCTTGAGCTCGTCGATGAGCGCGGGCACCAAAGTCTTGTGGCCGGCGGCGAGCGTCGACACCCCCACGGCGTGGACGTCATTTTCCACCGCGTGGCGCGCCGCCTCTTCGGGCGTCTGGAACATGGGACCGATGTCGATGTCGAACCCGAGATCGGCAAAAGCGGAGGCGACCACCTTGGCCCCCCGGTCGTGCCCGTCCTGACCCAGCTTGGCGATCATGATGCGCGGGCGACGGCCCTCTTCCTCGATGAAGCGCTCGATCTCGTCCTTGAGCATACGCCACTCCTCGCGCCCCTCCACGACGGCGCCGTAGACGCCAGTGACCGTCTGCGGATTGGCCTGATAGCGGCCCCAAACTTTCTCCAGGGCATCGGACACTTCCCCTACGGTGGCGCGGGCACGCACCGCCTCGATCGCGAGCGCGAGGAGGTTCCCTTCCCCGGTCTGGGCACAGCGGGTGAGCGCCTCGAGCGCCTGCTGCACTTTCACGGGATCGCGCTCGGCACGCAATTTCTTCAGCCGCTCAACCTGCTTCTCGCGCACGGCGCGGTTGTCGATCTCCAGCACCTCGATGGGGTGGTCTTCCTTCTCCAGACGGTACTTGTTCACGCCCACGATCACGTCGAGCCCGGCGTCGATGCGCGCCTGCTTCTCGGCGGCGCACTCCTCGATCTTCATCTTCGCCCAGCCGGATTCGACCGCCTTGGTCATGCCGCCCATCGCCTCGACTTCTTCGATGATGGACCAGGCCTTGTCGATCATCTCCTGCGTGAGCGTTTCCATCATGTAGGAGCCGGCCCAGGGGTCGATGACGTTGGTGATGTGGGTCTCTTCTTGCAAGATGAGCTGCGTGTTGCGGGCGATGCGGGCCGAGAACTCGGTGGGCAGCGCGATCGCCTCGTCGAGCGCGTTGGTGTGCAGCGACTGCGTGCCGCCGAAGACCGCGGCCATGGCCTCGATCGTGGTGCGGATGATGTTGTTGTAGGGATCCTGGGCGGTGAGCGACCAGCCGGAAGTCTGGCAGTGGGTGCGCAGCATCATCGAGCGCGGATTCTTGGCGCCGAACTCCTTCATGATGCGCCACCACAGGTAGCGCGCCGCGCGAAGCTTGGCGATCTCGAGGTAGAAGTTCATGCCGATGGCGAAGAAAAACGACAGCCGCCCGGCGAATTTGTCGATGTCCAGGCCCCGTTTCATGGCGGTGCGCACGTATTCCATGCCGTCGGCCAGGGTGAAAGCGAGCTCGAGCGCCTGCGTCGCCCCCGCCTCCTGGATGTGGTAGCCCGAGATCGAGATGGAGTTGAACTTGGGCATGTGCTCGGCCGTGTAGGCGATGATGTCGGCGACGATGCGCATCGACGGCTCGGGCGGGTAGATGTAGGTGTTGCGCACCATGAATTCTTTGAGGATGTCGTTCTGGATCGTGCCCGAGAGCTGATCCTGCCGCACCCCCTGCTCCTCGGCGGCCACGACGTAGCCGGCGAGCACCGGCAGCACCGCCCCGTTCATGGTCATGGACACCGAGACCTTGTCGAGCGGGATGCCGTCGAAGAGGATCTTCATGTCCTCGACCGAGTCGATCGCCACCCCCGCCTTGCCGACGTCGCCGATCACGCGCGGATTGTCGGAATCGTAGCCGCGGTGCGTGGCCAGATCGAAGGCCACCGAGATGCCCTGCCCGCCGCCGGCGAGCGTCTTCTTGTAGAAGGCGTTCGATTCCTCGGCCGTGGAAAAGCCCGCGTACTGACGGATGGTCCAGGGTTTGACCGTATACATCGTCGGCTGTGGCCCGCGGATGAAAGGCTCGAACCCGGGCAGCGTGTCGGCGTGCGGCAGACGGTCGAGGTCGGCTCGCACGTAGAGCGGATGGACGACGATGCCTTCGGGCGTGTGCCAGTCGAGCCGGCTCAAGTCGCCGTCGGGCGCTTGCTTGGCCGCGGCTTTTTTCCAGGCTTCGAGATCGGGTTGGGGATAGCTAGGTGCGGATTTGGACATGAAACGACCCTCGACGAGGATGATGGCTGCGCCTTCGCGCCAGCGAGACGGCGAGCTTCAGCTGAGGAGACAAAAAAACGAAAACAGAAAATATAATATGTAATCCATAATTATGGAAGCCCCTGGGAGCCCTCGCCGATGACTCCACAACGCATCGCGCCCCAAGCACTTTACCAGGAAGTGGCCGAGAGGCTGCGTCAGCGCATTTTCGCGCACGAATTACCACCGGGACAGCCGATCGACGAGCTGGGCCTGGCGGCCGAATACGGGATTTCGCGTACCCCCTTGCGCGAGGCCCTGAAAGTGCTCGCCGCCGAGGGGCTGGTGACCCTGATCCCGCGGCGCGGCGCTTTCGTCAGTCAGATCTCCGCCTCGGAGCTGGATGCGATCTTCGACGTACTCGCGGTGCTCGAGGGGCACGCCGCGCGCCGCGCCGCCGAGCGGTTGGACGAAGGAGCTGCCCAGCGGCTACGGCGACTACACCAGCGTCTGGAGGAAACGGCACACCCCGGCGCGATCGACGAATTCTTCGAGGCGAACCAGGCGTTCCACGCCGAAGTCTTGCGGCTCGCGAACAACCCTTTCCTGTCGAGCACGATCCAAGATCTGCGTCAAAAGATACGGTTGAGCCGTCACCATTCGCTCTACGACGAAGGGCGCCTGGAACGCAGCCTGCAGGAACACCGCGAGCTGCTCGCCGCCCTGCTCGAGGGCGAGGCCGCGGCCGCCGAACGGTGCATGCGCGAGCATCTGCGCTCCGGACGCGAGGCGATCGCCCACCTGCGCCGCGATGCCACCCCCACCCTAGATACTGAAGAATCCTCATGAGCGGAACCCTGCACACGACCCCACACCCCGAATCGGCCTGCCTGGTCGTCACCCTCGAGAATCCGGGAAAACGCAATGCGCTCGATGCCGCCCTGTGGCAGGCGCTGGGCGATCTCTTTCTCGAACTCACCGCCGAAAATCTTCCCTGGCGCAGCGTCATCCTCACTGGCGCGGGCGGGGTTTTCGCCGCCGGCGGTGATCTGGAAGAATTCCCCCGCGTGCGCGCCGACCTCGCCTCGGCGCTCGACTACCACGAAGGCAAAGTCGGACGGGCGCTGCGCGCCATCGCCGAGTGTCCGCTGCCGGTGATCGCGGCGATCGAGGGCCCCTGTATCGGCGGCGGGCTGGAGATCGCCGCGCTATGCGATCTGCGCGTGGCCGGACACGGCGCCCGCTTCGGCGCCCCCATCGCCCGGCTCGGTTTCTGGATGTACCCCGGCGAACTCGCCCTGCTGTATGAGCGTCTGCCGGAAGGTCTGCTCGCGCAGATGCTGCTCGAAGGGGCCGTGCTCGATGCCGAGCGCCTGTGGCGGCTCGGTGTATTGCATCACCTCGTCGAGGACGGCCATGCGCTCGAAGAGGCGCTGGCCGTGGCGCGACGCATCGCCACCGGAGCACCGCGCGTGGCGCGAATGCACAAATACTGGCTGCGCCGCCTACGACGGTGCACGCTGCTGTCCGAGGAAGAAAAACGCGCCGGGCTGGCCTTCCTCGACGATCCCGACTACCGCGAAGGGCTCAGCGCCTTCCTGGAGAAACGGGCACCGTGTTTCGGACGCCACGGCCAAAGCGAGAACGAAGGAAATCCCGACGAACATTGATTGCGTTCGCATCCGCTTCACGCTAAGATCATGGAATCGCCCTTGTCATCCCCAGGAGATAGCATCATGCGCTTCGATCCCCTGCCCATCGCCGCCGCGCTGGGTGCCGTCCTGCTCGGCGGCTGCACCAACCCCGGCGCACCGCTTCCCACCGATTTCGCCCAAGAACCGCAGCAAAAAATCCAGGCAGTACGGCAATGGCAAACGGTGGCCACGAGCCTGGCCGAGCGGCTGAGCGTCATGATGATCCGGGACAATGCCTGCACGCCGCAAGCCGCCCTGTGCGACACCCTCTACGTGCACCCGGCAGCCTACTCCTCGACCTTCGATGCCGCCTTCCGCGAAGCCTTCGTCAGCTATCTCGTCGGGCGCGGCTGGAACGTCGCCCAGCAAGGGCCGGCCGACATCGAGATCGACCTCGACAGCCGCTACGCCAAGCTCTCCACCGCTCCCGAGGTCGAAGTGATGGTCACGGCATCGGCGCGGCGCGGTGACCGCTATCTCGCCCGTATCTCCGACGTCTATTACATCACCAGCCCCGAGCTCTACGCCAAAATGGCCTCTTCCAACCCCTCGTACGAACCCACTTGGCTGACGGTGCAAGGAGACTGACCATGCGGCATTCGCTCTCGATCCTCATGTTCTCCGGCGCCCTCGCCCTGTCCGCTTGTGCCACCGAGACCCTCCCACCCCTACCCAAGGCCGATCCCGCCGTAATCATCAACAAAGCCTATGAGACGGCCGACACCCTGATCGACCAACTCCCGCCCGATCTGCGCGCCGGCCCCGTGCTCTTCGCCACCTTCGTCGACGTCGATGCACTCGATCGCTCCACCACCTTGGGGCGCACGCTCACCGAGCAAGTCGCCAACCGCTTCGTGCAGCGCGGCTTCGTCGTCACCGAGCTCAAACTGCGCACGGCCGTCTTCGTCAAGCGCGACACGGGCGAGCTCATGCTCGCGCGCGAAGTCGACCAGATCGCCCGCGAACACGACGCCCGCCTCGTCGTGGTCGGCACCTATGCACCGGCCAAGGAAGCCGTCTATCTGAGCGTCAAGGCGATCAATCCGGGCACGGGTCAGGTGCTCGCGGCTCAGGACACCATCGTCCCCATGGACAGCAACGTGAAAAGCCTGTTGCGCTGAGTTCGAGCGGACGAAGAAACGCCGCCCTTCGGGCGGCGTTTTCGCATCAACTTCAGGACACGCCAAGCATCCGCCGCCAGTCGCAGTGCGCCTCGATCGCCGCGGCCAGGCGTTCGATCGCCGCTTCGCGCCGTTGCACTGCATCCTCGGTGGAGAGCGCCGCCCCGGCCCAGTGCGCGAGCGCGGCGAAGGCGGGGGCTGAGTCGAAGAGGCCGTGCCAGTAAGTGCCGAGGATCTGCCCGTCTTCCGCGAGCGCCCCGTCGGGCACGCCGTCCTCGCCGATCACGACAGGATGCGCGAGCGCCGGCCCTTCGCTCACGCCGAGGTGAATCTCGTAGCCTTCGACCTCCGCACCGCCCAGTGTGGCAGCAAGCCGCCCGCGACAGCGGCGCAGCACCTTCCGGGAATCTAGCCGCGTGCGCAAGGAGAGCAACCCCAGGCCGGGCCGGCCGCCCGGCGCGCCTTCCAATCCCAAGGGGTCGTCGAGCCACTCACCCAGCATCTGAAACCCTCCGCACAGGCCGATGATCTTGCCGCCGTAGCGCAGATGTCGGCGCAGCAGCGCCGGGCCGCCGTGGGATTCGAACCAAGCCAGATCCGCCTGCACCGCCTTGGAGCCGGGCAACACCACCAGGTCGGCTCCGGGCCAGGGACCGCCGTGCCACCAGTGGAAGTCGACCTCGGGGTGCAGGCGCCAGGCGTCGAGGTCGGTGTGATTGCTCACGCGCGGCCAGGCGATCGCCACCACCCGCAGCCTCGCCCGCGCGGTGCGCTCCACCGGCGCCAGGCCGTCCTCGGCCTCCAGCGCGAGCTTCCCCAAATGAGGCAGCACGCCGAAGACCGGTTTGCCGGTACGCTCCTCCAGCCACTGCAGGCCCGGCGCAAGGAGCGAGAGGTCCCCGCGAAAGCGGTTGATGACGAAACCGCGCATGCGCGCACGCTCGCTCGGCGAGAGACATTCGAGCGTGCCGACGATCTGGGCGAAGACGCCGCCGCGGTCGATGTCGGCCACCAGCGCCACCGGGATGTCGACCGCTTCGGCGAACCCCATGTTGGCGATGTCGCGCGCGCGCAGATTGACCTCCGCCGGACTGCCCGCGCCCTCGACGAGGATCCACTCGAATTCCTCCTGCAGTCGCGCCCAGGATTCGAGCACCGCCCGTAGCGCCACCGGCTTGTAGGCGTGATAATCCCGCGCCGACAGGGTATGCACCGCCCTCCCGTGGATCACGACCTGGGCGCCGATGTCGGTGGTAGGCTTGAGCAAGACCGGGTTGAAATCCACCCGAGGTTCGAGTCCGGCGGCGAACGCCTGCAACGCCTGGGCGCGCCCGATCTCGCCGCCGTCGGCCGTCACGGCGGCGTTGTTGGCCATGTTCTGCGGCTTGAACGGGGCCACACGCACGCCGGCACGCGCGAGCAGGCGGCACAATCCTGCCACCAGCGTGCTCTTGCCGGCATCCGACGTGGTCCCCTGGATCATCAACGCGCGCGCCATGCCCGTCCCCGCGACCGGAAAACCCCCGATTATAATGGGCGACTTCGCCCCTTTCCCGCCGTCATGCCCATACTCCTGGCCACCGTGCTCGCCCTCGCGCTCGATCGCCTCTTCGGCGAGCCGCCGCGCTGGCACCCCCTCGTCGGATTCGGTCGCTGGGCCGGTGCCCTGGAACGCCTCGTGCGCCAGCACCTCGGCGAGGGCGTGGGCGCAGGAATGCTCGCCTGGGCGCTGGCGGTGCTGCCCTGGGTGGGACTGGTCGCCGCTTTGGGACGGGTGCATCCCTTCGTCGAAAACGCGCTCGCAGTCGGCTGCCTGGCGCTCGCCCTCGGGGCGCGCAGCCTGCGTGAGCACCTCGAACCAGTGCGCGACGCGCTCGCCGCCGGAGATCTGCCCAGGGCCCGGGCGCGGGTGGCCTTCCTCGTGAGCAGGGACACGGCGGCGATGACGGGCGAAGACGTGGCCCGCGCTGCCACGGAATCGGCGCTGGAAAACGGCCACGACGCCGTGCTCGCCCCCCTGGTGTGGTTCGCGCTGCTCGGCGCGCCCGGCGTGGTGCTGCATCGCCTGGCCAACACGCTCGATGCCATGTGGGGCTATCGCACGCCGCGCTACGAGCGCTTCGGCAAGTGCGCCGCCCGCATCGACGATGGGCTCGGCTGGCCGAGCGCACGGGTCACGGCGCTCCTCTATGCCCTGGGCGGACGCACGGCGGCGGCGCTGCGGTGCTGGCGTCGCCAAGCCCCGCAGTGGGAGAGCCCCAACGCCGGCCCGGTGATGGCGAGCGGTGCCGGCGCGCTGGGCGTCACCCTGGGCGGCGAAGCCTCCTATGGCGGAACGCGGCACGAGCGCCCCCTGCTCGGCGAAGGTCCCGCGCCGAGCGCGGCCAGCGTGGCCGCCGCCATGGAACTCGTCGAACGGGCCGTCTGGGGTTGGTTGCTCCTGCTCGCGCTCCTCACCCTGGCGGGAGGTGCGCGATGAGCCGACCGGTACACGGCGGGCGCCTGCGCGAGGCGGCGCGTCGCCACGGTCTGCCGCCCGAGTGCTGGCTCGACCTCTCCACCGGCATCAGCCCCTGGTCCTACCCCCTGCCGCCGGTCCCCGAGGAAGTCTGGCGGCGTCTACCGGAAGAAGACGACGGGCTCGACGAACTCGTGCATGCCGTCTTCGGCCGCCCCGCCCTGGCGGTACCCGGCACCCAAGCGGCCATTTCCCGCCTGCCGGCCCTCTTGCCCGACGTGCGCCGCGTGCTGGTGCCGCACCCCACGTACGGCGAGCACGCCCATGCCTGGCGCACCCACACCGTCTTGCGCTGCGCCCCCACCGCCGACGAGATCGACGCACGGCTCGACGAAGTCGACGCGCTGGTGCTCGTCCATCCGAACAACCCCACCGGGGCGCGCTTTCCCTCCCATAAGCTACACGCATGGCATCGGCGTCTCGCCGGGCGCGGCGGTTGGCTGATCGTGGACGAAGCCTTCCTCGAACCGGGCGAGGCGGGCAGCCTCGTGGTCGAGACCGGCTCTCCCGGCCTCGTCGTCTTGCGTTCGCTGGGCAAATTCTGGGGGCTTGCGGGTCTGCGCTTCGGCCTGGTCTTCGCCCCCGAACCGCTGCGCGAGCGCCTCGCCGCCTTGCTCGACCCGTGGGCGGTGAGCCATCCGGCGCGCTGGGCAGCCCGGCTCGCGCTCGCCGATTCCACCTGGCAGGAACGGCAGCGCGCGCGTCTGGCCGCTGCCTCGCTTGCCCTGGCGACGATGCTGAAAGAATCCGGTCTCAGGGTGAGCGGCCGCACCTCGCTCTTCGTCTGGGTCGAGACGCCGCGGGCACCGACGCTCGCCGCCGCCCTCGAGCGCCACGGCATCCTCGTGCGCCGTTTCGACGACCCGCCGGGGTTGCGCTTCGGGCTACCCGCCGACGCGGCCCAGTCAGAGCGACTGCGGGCGGCGCTCTTCGAGGCGATCGCCGAGACTCCAAGGATTTCATCATGAACGAATTCGCCCTGATCGAGCATTTCTTCGCCGATCCCGCCGCGCACGAACCCACCCCGCCTTGGCTGCGGCTGGGCATCGGTGACGACGCGGCGCTGCTCGTCGAGGAAAGCGGCTGGGAGACGGTGATCACCTGCGACACCCTGGTCGAAGGACGGCACTTCCTGGCCGGAACCGATCCGGAAGCGCTCGGCTGGAAAGCGCTGGCGGTGAACCTCTCCGATCTGGCGGCCATGGGCGCCGTCCCCACGGGGTTCCTCCTCGCCCTCACCCTGCCCGAGGCCGATGAAGCCTGGCTCACGGCCTTCGCCCGCGGGCTCTTCGCCTGCGCCCGGCGGCACGGCGCCCGGCTCATCGGTGGAGACACCACCCGCGGCCCACGGGCGCTCACGATCACGGCGCTCGGACGGGTACCGGCGGGCGAGGCGATATTGCGCAGCGGCGTGCGCGAAGGGGACGACGTCTGGGTGAGCGGGCGACCCGGACGCGCTGCCCTGGGGCTCGCCGTGCGATTCGGGGAACTCTCGCCGAACCTGCCCGGCGCCGGTGAATGGCTCGCCGCGCTCGATCGTCCCGAACCGCGCCTTGCCTTGGGACGCCGCTTGCGGCGCCTCGCGCACGCGATGCTCGACGTCTCGGACGGATTGCTCGGCGACCTCCGGCACCTCCTCGAACGCTCGGCACCGCCCCTCCTCACTGCCGAGATCGAGGTGGCCAGACTGCCGCTCGCCCCGCTCATCGCCGGCGGGGCGCCGCCGGAGCGGGCGCGGACCGCCTTGCTCGCCGGTGGCGACGACTACGAACTCCTCTTCACCGCCGCGCCGGAATCGCGCGACCGAATCATCCTTCTCGGCAAGGAACTCGACCTGCCGCTTTCCCGCATCGGGCGGATCGTATCAACGGAGCAACCGCCCATCGTGCTCATCGAGCCCGACGGCCGGCGTACCCTGCCCGAAGTTTTGGGCTATGATCATTTCCGCCCATGAAAGGAGCGCCCATGTCCGCCGAGCGCACACGCCCCTCCGTCGCCTTCCTCCTCCAGCATCCGGCGCACTTCATCGCGCTCGGATTCGGGGCGGGTCTCTCTCCCCGGGCTCCGGGCACGGTCGGTTCGCTCCTTGCCTGGGCGCTCTACCCCCTGCTGCGCGCCCCGGTATCCGAGGGGCTCTTCCTGCTGCTGCTCGCCTCCTTTTTCCTCGCCGGCGTCATCGCCTGTGACCGTACGGCCAAGGCGCTGGGCACCAAGGATCCCGGCGCCGTGGTCTGGGACGAGATGATCGCCGTCTGGCTCGTCCTCTTCTTCTGCCCGCCGGGGCTTGCCTGGCAGGCGGCGGGCGTGGCGCTCTTTCGCCTGTTCGACATCGCCAAACCCGAACCCATCGCCACCCTGGAGCGGCGCTTCCGCGGCGGCTTGGGCATCATGATCGACGATCTGGCCGCCGCCGGGTACGTACTGCTCGTGCTCGCCCTTGCGGCGCACTTCCTGGGAGAAGGCGCGTGATCCACCCCGAAGATCCGCTGGGACGGCTCGCCCGGGAGTTGGGCATGCTGCTTGCCGCCCGCGGCTGGATGCTCGCCACTGCCGAATCCTGTACCGGCGGGGCCGTCGCCGAAGCGATCACGGCGATCGCTGGCAGCTCCGGCTGGTTCGAACGCGGTTTCGTCACCTACGCCAATGCCGCCAAGATCGAAATGCTCGGCGTCGATCCCCTCACCCTCGAACGCCACGGGGCCGTGTCGGAAGCCGTGGCGCGCGAGATGGCGCTCGGTGCACTCACGCACAGCCAGGCCGAGCTGGCCTTGTCCATTACCGGTATCGCCGGGCCCGACGGCGGCACGCCGGACAAGCCCGTGGGTACCGTCTGTTTCGGCTGGGCCTGGGATCGGACCCGGCCGCGGGTACGCAGCGAACGGCGCCACTTCGCCGGCGACCGCATCGCCGTGCGCGCCCAGGCCGTGCGCACGGCGCTCTCCGGTGCCATCGCCCTGTGCCACCCCTGAACCATCCTGTGCCATAATCGGTCGAAGCGTTTTCGTACTTGCCAGCCAAGGAATTTTCGATGGACGACAACAAACTCAAGGCGCTGCAGGCGGCGCTCGCGCAGATCGACAAACAGTTCGGCAAAGGTTCGGTGATGCGCATGGGCGACGCCCAAGTGGTACGCGACATCCAGACCGTCTCCACCGGCTCGCTCGGGCTGGACATCGCGCTGGGCATCGGCGGGCTGCCGCGCGGGCGGGTGGTGGAGATCTACGGCCCCGAATCCTCGGGCAAGACCACCCTCACGCTGCACGTGATCGCCGAAATGCAGAAACTCGGCGGCGTGGCCGCCTTCATCGATGCCGAACACGCCCTCGACGTACAGTATGCGAAGAAGCTGGGCGTCGATATCGACGATCTCCTCGTGTCGCAACCCGACACCGGCGAGCAGGCGCTCGAGATCGCCGACATGCTGGTGCGCTCGGGCGGGGTCGACATCGTGGTGATCGACTCGGTGGCCGCACTCACCCCCAAAGCCGAGATCGAGGGGGAAATGGGCGACTCGCTCCCCGGCCTGCAAGCGCGGCTCATGAGCCAGGCGCTGAGAAAGCTCACCGCCAGCATCAACAAGACCAACACGCTCGTCATCTTCATCAACCAGATCCGCATGAAGATCGGCGTCATGTTCGGCAACCCGGAAACCACCACCGGCGGCAACGCGCTCAAGTTCTATTCCTCGGTGCGGCTCGACATCCGCAAGACCGGCACGATCAAGAAAGCCGACGAGGTCGTCGGCTCCGAGACCCGCGTCAAGGTCGTCAAGAACAAGGTCGCCCCGCCCTTCCGCGAAGCGATGTTCGACATCCTCTACGGCGAGGGTATCTCGCGCGAGGGCGAGATCATCGACCTGGGCGTGGATCACAAGATCATCGACAAATCGGGCGCCTGGTACGCCTACGAGGGCGAGAAGATCGGTCAGGGCAAGGACAACGCGCGCGAATTCCTGCGTCAGCGCCCCGAGCTCGCGCGGCGCATCGAGAATCAGATCCGGGCCAAGGTGGGCTTGCCCCCGCTGCCCGAGATCGCATCCGCCGCGCCCAGCGCCGCCCCGAGCGAATCCGCCCTTGCCGCTCCGGCGGCCGAATAAGCCTACGTCATGGCGATGAGCGGGCCGAGCGTGTGGCAAAGAGCGCTGCGGCTGCTCGCGCGCCGCGAACACAGCCGCGCCGAGCTCGCGCGCAAGCTCGCCCCCCACGGCACGCCCGAGGAAATCGCAGAGGCGCTCGCCCGCCTCGAGCGCACGGGACTCCTGTCCGACGAGCGCTGCGCCCGCGCCTTCGTCGCCGCCCGGGCCGAGCGCAGCGGCCGGCGCCTTCTGGAGCTGCGGCTGCGCGAGCGCGGGCTGGACGACGCCCTCATCGACGACGTCCTCGACGCGCTGGAAGCCGAATCGAGCGAAGCCGAGCGCGCCGCCGCCCTGTGGCGCAAACGCTTCGGCACGCCGCCCGCCGACGCCAGGGAATGGGCCCGGCAGGCACGATTTCTCGCCGGCCGCGGATTCTCCCCGTCCCTCGTCACCCGGCTGCTGCGCGACCCGCCCGAAGACTTCACCGAACCTTTCCCTGACACCGAACCCTGAGTCCTCCATGTCGCTGCTGCACGTCGAACGCCTGCGCAAAACCTACGGCAAACGCACCGTCGTCGCCTCGGTCGATCTCACCGTCGAAGCCGGCGAGATCGTGGGGCTGCTCGGTCCCAACGGGGCGGGCAAGACCACCTGTTTCTACATGATCGTCGGGCTCGTGCGCGCCGACGACGGCAAGATCGAGCTCGACGGTCAGGACGTCACCCACGAACCCATCCACCGCCGCGCCCGGCATGGCCTCTCTTACCTGCCGCAGGAAGCGAGCATCTTCCGCCGCCTGTCGGTGCGGGAAAACGTGCGTGCCGTACTCGAACTGCGGGGGCTACCCAAAGAGGAGATTCGGCAGAAAGAAGACGAACTGCTCGCCGAACTCGGAATCGCGCATCTGGCCGATCAGCCCTCGGTGTCGCTCTCCGGCGGCGAACGGCGCCGCCTCGAAATCGCCCGGGCGCTCGCCACCGACCCGAAGATCATCCTGCTCGACGAACCCTTCGCCGGCGTCGATCCCATCGCCGTGATCGAGATCCAGCGCATCGTGCGGTTCCTGCAAGAGCGCGGCATCAGCGTACTCATCACCGACCACAACGTGCGTGAAACGCTCGGCATCTGCAACCGCGCCTCCATCCTCGCCGACGGCCGGGTCATCGCCTCGGGCCGCCCCGAGGAGATCATCGACGACCCGCACGTGCGCCGCGTCTATCTCGGCGAACATTTCCGCCTGTAGCCATGAGCCTCGAGCCCCGCCTGCACCTTCGTGCCAGCACCACGCTCGCCCTCTCCCCGCAGATGGCGCAGGCGCTCAAGCTCCTGACGCTGTCGGCCGTCGAACTGCAGCAGACCCTCGAAGAAGCCCTGCAGGCGAACCCCCTCCTCGAAGTGGCGGAGACCGACGAAGAATCCCCCGAAGAAACGCTTCCCATCGCAACCAACGAAGGCGATGAATCCGACGACTGGCAGGCGCAACTCCTCGAGCGTCCCAGCGCGGAGTCGCCTGGCGAAGCGCACGAGTACACCGAAGACACCCTCCAGCCCGCGCCCGAAGAACAAACGAGCGCCAACGACGCTGAATCCTTCGACGACGAGCTCCTGTGGCAGGACGCCCGCCCCGCGCGCGACGACGACGAGGCGCCCGACTTCACCGAGTGGCACGCCGCCGCCACCGATCTGCACCACTACCTGCACGAACAGGCCGCGCTCACGCCGCTCGCCGAACGCGACCGGGCCCTCGTCGCCTTCATGATCGAAGCGCTCGACGACGACGGTTACCTGCACGAAGACCTCGACGAACTGCTCGCCAGCATCCCGCCCGAACTCGAAGTCGGCCGTGAAGACCTCGAGATCGCCCTCAAGCTCATCCAAAGTTTCGATCCCCCCGGGGTCGGGGCGCGGGATCTCGGCGAATGCCTACGGCTGCAGCTGCGCGAGCACCCCGACACGCCGGCGCGGCGCCTGGCCGAGCGGCTGGTGAGCGAAGCGCTCGAGCTCCTCGGCCGTAAGGACTATGCCATACTCAAGCGCCGCTACGCCTGCGACGACGCCCTGCTGCGCGAGGCGCTCGCCCTCATCGCTACGCTCGACCCCCACCCGGGCAGCCGCATCGGCGGCGAACCACCCCCCTACGTCATCCCCGACGTCATCGTGCGCCGGCGCGACGGCCGCTGGCAAGCCGAGCTCAACCCGGCCGTCGCCCCCCGGCTCACCCTCAACCAGCGCTACGCCCAGATCCTCGGCGAGCGGCGCGACGGCACCGAAGCCCTGCGTGAGCATCTCGCCGCAGCAAAGATCCTAATCCGACAACTCGAACAACGCAACCACACCATCCTGCGCGTCGCCCAGGAAATCGTCGAGCGCCAGCAAGACTTCTTCGAGCACGGCGAAGCCGCCATGAAGCCGCTCACCCTGCGCACGCTCGCCGAAGCGCTCGAACTGCACGAATCCACCATCTCCCGCGTCACTCAGGGCAAATACCTGCAGTGTCCACGGGGCGTCTTCGAATTCCGCCACTTCTTCGGCGGCGGCATCGCCGGTGAAGACGGTGAAATCGCCTCGGCCACCGCCATCAAGGCCCGGCTGCGAGCCCTGATCGAACGTGAAAACCGGACAAAACCGCTGTCGGACACCCGCCTCGCCGAGCTACTTGCGGCAGAAGGTATCCCCATCGCCCGCCGAACCGTGGCAAAATACCGCGAGCAGATGCAAATCCCGCCGGCGAACCGGCGCAAAGCCTTGTAATCACCACCACAGGAGTGTGCGATGAACTTCACCATCACCGGCCATCACGTCGAAGTCACCCCCGCGCTGCACGACTATGTCACGGAAAAAGTCGAACGGGTGCTGCGGCACTTCGACCACGCCACCTCGGCGCAGATCATCCTGCGCGTCGAGCGCAACACCCACAAGGCCGAAGTCACCGTACACGTCAAGGGCAAAGATTTCTTCGCGGAAGCCACCGATCCGGCCGACCTCTACGCCGCCATCGACGCGATGATCGACAAACTCGACCGTCAAGTGCGCAAGCACAAAGAAATCGTCACCAACCACCACCAGCCGGCCGCCCCGGCCGCTCAAGGCGAGTGACCGTCCCTGGGGTGGCCCCAGCCGCCACCCTGGTGCCCTCACCCTCGACTCGGCCATGAACCTCATCGCCAGCCTTCTCGACGTCGAGCACATCGCCCTCGACCTCCCCGCCGCCGACAAGCAGCAGGCCCTGGGAGCCGCCGCCCTGCTCTTCGCACGCGACGGGCTCGACCCGGCCAAGGTACAGGCGGCGCTCGCCGAGCGCGAACGGCTGGGTTCGACCGGCATCGGCGAGGGCGTAGCCATCCCGCACGGCCGACTCAAAGGCCTCGCCGCCCCCCGTGGCGCCTTCGTGCGGCTCGCCACCCCCGTGCCGTTCGACGCCTGCGACGGTCGTCCCGTACGGTTCATGTTCGTCCTCCTCGTGCCCGAGCAGGCCACCGAAGAACACCTGCAAATCCTCTCCCAGCTCGCCGAACGTTTCAGCGACCCGGACGTACGTCAGGCGCTCATGACCGTTTCCGATCCGGAATCCGCCCTTGGTCTGCTGACCGGCACCGATGGCTGAACCCGCGAGATGAGAGAGACCTCGCTGCGTGCCGTCATCGAGGCGATCGACCCCGAACTGCACCTCACCCACGTCACCGGCTCGCTCGAACGCACCCTCGCCGTCCTCGACGAGCGCCTATGGCCGGCCGACCTCGTCGGCCACCTCAACCTCATCCACCCGGGGCGCGTCCAGATCATCGGCGCCGCCGAGATGACCTGGGCGCGACGCCTCGGACAAAAGCGCATCGCCCGCCACCTCGAGGAAATCTTCACCGCCAAACCCCCCGCCCTCATCGTCGCCGACGGCTGCACTCCCCCGCCCATCCTCGTGGCCCTATGCCGCACGCACGACGTGGCACTCTTCACCACCGAGCGCCCATCGGCCGAAGTCATCGACCGCCTGCGACACCACCTCTCGCGCGTGCTCGCCGAGCGCGAGACGCGCCACGGCGTGCTCATGGACGTACTCGGCCTCGGCGTCTTCATCACCGGCGACCCCGGCACCGGCAAATCCGAGCTCGCGCTCGAGCTCATCTCCCGCGGCCACGGGCTGGTGGCCGACGACATGGTCGAATTCGCCCGCCTCACCCCCACCGTGCTCGAAGGCCGCTGTCCGCCGCTGCTGCAGAATTACCTCGAAGTGCGGGGGCTGGGGTTGCTCGACATCCGCACCATTTTCGGCGAAACCGCCCTGCGCCGGCGCATGCGGCTTCGCCTCATCGTCCACTTGCGCCGGGTGCTACCGGGCGAACCGCCGCCGCCGCGCCTGGAGATGGAGCAGGTCACCGAAGAGATCCTCGGCGTGCCCATTCCCAAGACCACGCTGCCGGTGGCCGCCGGGCGCAATCTCGCCGTGCTACTCGAAGCCGCCGTGCGTGTCACCATCCTGCGGCTGCGCGGCATCGACTCCACCCGCGAATTCATCGACCGTCACAATGCGCTGCTGGCCCAGCAGAGCCCAACCGAAACCGACTCCCATGGAAACCTCTGAACCTTCCTGCGATTACCTCGAACGCATCCTCACCGCCCAGGTCTACGACGTCGCCGTCGAAACGCCGCTCGACCCCGCGCCCATCCTCTCGCGGCGCCTCGGCAACCGAGTGCTCATCAAGCGCGAGGATCTGCAACCCGTCTTCAGCTTCAAGCTGCGCGGCGCCTACAACAAGATCGCCAAGCTCCCGCCGGAGGCGCTCGCGCGCGGCGTCATCTGCGCCTCGGCCGGCAACCACGCCCAGGGCGTGGCACTCTCCGCCCAGAAACTGGGCGCGCGCGCCGTCATCGTCATGCCCACCACCACCCCGCTCATCAAAGTCGAAGCCGTGCGCAGCCGCGGCGCCGAAGTCGTGCTCTACGGCGAATCCTTCTCCGATGCCTACGCCTACGCCCGCACCCTCGAAGAAGAGGAAGGGCTCGTCTTCATCCACCCCTTCGACGATCCCGACGTCATCGCCGGCCAGGGCACCATCGCCATGGAACTCCTGCGCCAGCACCCCAAACCGATCGACGCCGTCTTCTGCGCCGTGGGCGGCGGAGGGCTGATCGCCGGCATCGCCGTCTATCTCAGCGCCTGCGCCCCGAGATCCGCATCATCGGCGTCGAGGCCGAAGGCTCGGACGCCATGACCCAGTCGCTCGCCCGGGGCGAGCCGGTCGAACTCGCCCAAGTCGGCCTCTTCGCCGACGGCACCGCCGTCAAGCGCGTGGGCGACGAAACCTTCCGCCTGTGCCAGCGCTACCTCGACGACATGATCGTGGTGAGCAACGACGAGATCTGCGCCGCCATCAAAGACGTCTTCGAAGACACCCGCGCCATTCTCGAACCGGCCGGAGCACAAGCCCTCGCCGGCCTCAAGTCCTACGCCCAAAAAATGGAGCTCAAGGACAAGACGCTGGTCGCCATCGCCTCCGGCGCCAACATGAACTTCGACCGCCTGCGCTTCATCGCCGAGCGCGCCGAGCTCGGAGAACGGCGCGAAGCCGTGCTCGCCGTCACCATCCCCGAGCGCCCCGGCGCGTTTCGCCGATTCATCACGCTCCTGGGCAAGCGCAACGTCACCGAGTTCAACTACCGCTATTCGGATCCCGAGGAAGCGCACATCTTCGTCGGCGTCGGCATCCACGACCGCAGCGAAGTCGAGAAACTCGTCACCCAACTACAGGCAGAGGGTCTGCCGGCGATCGACCTCACCGACGACGAACTGGCCAAATCCCACATCCGCTACATGGTCGGCGGACGCGCCCCGCACGTGCGCCACGAACGGCTCTTGCGCTTCATCTTCCCCGAACGCCCCGGCGCGCTCGCCAACTTCCTCGCCCAGTTGCGCTCGGACTGGAACATCAGCCTCTTCCACTACCGCAACCACGGCGCCGACTTCGGCCGCGTCCTCGTCGGCATGCAGGTTCCACCGGAAGAAGACGAAGAATTCGCCCAGTTCCTCACCAAGCTCGGCTACGAATACGTCGAAGAAACGAACAACCCCGCCTATTCCCTCTTCCTCGCCGCCGGCTGAAACACCCCCGCCTCGGTCACGATCCAGTCCATCGGCACATCGTGCGCCTCGGGGTGGGTGTCGGGCACGCGCGTGCATTCATACCCCACCCCGATCGCCGTCACGGGGCGCCCTGCCGCGCGATACGCTGCAAGGGTACGATCGTAGAACCCGCCCCCGTAGCCGATGCGATAACCCGCCGCGTCGAACGCCACCAGCGGCACCAGCAACACCACCGGCCACACGTGCTCCTCGCCCGCCGGAACCGGCAGCCCGAAGAGGTCGCGCGTCATGGGCGAACCGGGCGACCACGGCCGGAAAACGAGCGGCGCCGCCTTGCGTAGCGCCACCGGCAGCGCCACCCCGATACCGCGCCCTTCCGCCCATCCCCACAGCGACGCGAGCACGTCCGGTTCCGTCCGCACCGCCCAGAACCCCCCGACCCAGCCCCCCTCTTCAGGCAAAGACTCGAGCAGTCCGGCTACCGCCCGCCAGATCAGATCGTCCCAGCGTCGGCGCACTTCGGGCGCGATCGCCTCCCGCCGCGCCAAGGCCGATCGCCGCATTTCCACCCGATTCATTCCCCACCCTTCGATCTCCGATTCACCATGAGTTACAATAAACGAAACGGCCTTTTTCCGCCAACCGCCCGATCCGCCATGTCCCTCCGGCCCTCCCTGCTCTGCACCGCCCTGCTCGCCGTCGCCCTCGTGCCCGGCGCACCCGCCGTAGCCGCAGCCGAAGGGCAGCGGGTGAAACCCGCCCCGAAGGCCGTCGAGGCCAAGGCCCATGCCGCCCCGAAACCAGCCGCGCCGAGCGGCCCCGACGCGATCGATCGTGCTCGTTCCGCCTACGCGCGCGGCGATCTCGCCACCGTGCTGCAGCAGCTGCCGCACGTCACCGCCCACCCGCTGGGCGACTACGTCCTCCTATGGTCGCTCATCCAGCGCCTCGGCCGCCCCAGTGAAACGGTACAGCCACAGGAAATCGAGGCGTTCCTCGCGCGTCACGGCGACGACGCCCTGGGCGAGCGCCTGCGCCGCGAGCTGCTACGCACCGCCGTGCGACAGGAACGCTGGAGCGAGGCGCTGCAGCACTATCGCACCCTCGTCAAGCCCGACCGCGACGCCCAGTGTTGGGGCACGCTCGCCTGGATCCAGGATCAACCCCTATCCGGCATTCCCACCAACGACGTGCTGCGCCTGCTGGTCTCCAGCCCCCGCCCCGGCACCGAATGCGTCCCTCTCTTCGCCACGGCTGCCCAGCAGGGGCGGATCGACCAACGAATCCTACGCCAGCGCCTCTACGCATCGCTTGCCCAGAGCGGCCCGTCCGCCGCCAAAGAATGGCGCGCACTCGCCGGCCTGAGCGAGAGAGAATGGCTCGACCTCGAACACGCCACCCGCGACCCGCTCGCGACATTCGCCCTGCCCGACGCCTCGTCCACGACCCTCGCCGCCGCCCTCATCGCCCTGCAGAAAGAAGACCCCGAAGCGGCGCACGAATGGCTCCTCACCATGGCCGAACGGCTCGACCCCGAAGCGCGCGACGTCGTTCGCTGGTCGCTCGTGCTCTACGCCGCCAAGCGGCGCCTGCCACAGGCCAACGCCTGGGCCGACGAAATCACCCTCTCACCGCTCTGGACCGAACCGGCACGCTGGGCCGTGCGCGCGGCGCTCGCGGCGCAGGATTGGCCCAAAGTCTGGCAGCGCATCGAAGCGCTCCCCCCGGGCGAGCGCGAGCGTAACGAATGGCGCTACTGGCAAGGCTATGCCCTCCAGCAGCTGGGCAAAAGCGAACTCGCCGAGGCCATCTTTCGCACCCTCGAGCGTGGCGACGACTACTACGCCATGCTCGCCGCCCATGCCCTCGGTCACCGCTGGCGCCTGCCACCGCAATCTCCCCCTCCGTCGCCGCGCGAAGTGCGCGAGATCGAACGCCACCCCGTCGTGGTGCGCATCCTGGCCCTGGCCGAGCGGAACTGGTTTTTCGAAGCCGCACGCGAAGTCGAGGCCCTGGGCCGCAAGCTTTCGGTGCCCCAGGCACGTGCCGCCAGCGTCGCGCTCACCCAGGCCGGACACTTCGATCTGGCCATCCGTCTGGCCGAATCCATGGACGACGACGGGTTCCTCCTCGCCCGCTACCCGCTCGCCTACCGCGAACTCGTCGAACGCTACGCTGCCGCGCAAAACGTCGACCCCGCCTGGGTCTGGGGCCTGATACGTCAGGAAAGCCGCTTTCGCGCCGACGCCCGCTCGAGCAGCGGCGCGCTCGGTCTCATGCAGATCATGCCCGCCACCGGCAAGTGGCTCGCCGGCAAGCTCGGCATCCCGCGCTTCGACGTCGCCCGCCTGCGCGACCCCGACACCAACGTGATGCTGGGCGTCACCTACATGCGCATGGTCACCGAACAGCTCGACGGCCACCCCGTGCTCGCCACCGGCGCCTACAACGCCGGCCCCGGCCGCATGGGACGCCTGCGGCCGCAACAGGCGCTCGAGACCGAGATCTACATCGAAAACCTGCCGATCGACGAGACGCGCGACTACATCAAGAAAGTACTCGCCAACACCGTCGTCTATTCGGCCATCCTGAACGGGGGCAAAGGCAAGGACATCACCGACTTCCTCCTTCCCTTGCCCGGACTGAGCAACGCCGCCGGCGCACCCGCGCCGGTGCTGGACAACGGATGATGCTCGACCAGGAGAAACGACCATGACCACTGCGACCGAACGCACCGCCCTCGTCCTCGGCGGAACCGGATTCGTCGGCAGCCACCTGCTCGACCGGCTCGTCACCGAAGGCTGGCGCGTCGTCGTGCCCACGCGCCGTCTACAGAATGCGCGTGACCTCAAGCTGCTGCCCACGGTCGAAATCGTCGAAGCCGACGTGCACGACCCGAAGACGCTCGAACGCCTGTGCGCCGGCAAACGCCTGGTGGTCAACCTCGTCGGCACCCTGCACTCGCGCCCCGGACGTCCCTACGGCCCCGAGTTTGCCCGCGCCCACGCCGAACTGCCGCAAAAACTCGCCGAAGCCTGCCATGCGCAGGACGTACGCCGCCTCATCCACCTGAGCGCCCTGGGCGCCGCGCCCGACGCCCCCTCGCAATACCTGCGCTCCAAGGCGGACGGAGAAGCGCGTCTCCGCGCCGCCGGCGACGGGCTCGACTGGACCATCTTGCGCCCTTCCGCCATCTTCGGCCCCGGCGACTCCTTCCTCAACCGCTTCGCCGCACTCGCCCGGCTCTTCCCCATCCTGCCGATCGGCGCAGCGCAGGCCAAGCTGCAGCCGGTCTATGTGGGCGACGTCGTCGAGGTCATCCTGCGCGCGGCGGCCACCGCCAAGGCCGCGGGTCAAACCTACGAGCTCGCCGGCCCCACGGTCTATACGCTCGCCGAGATCGTCGCCTACGCCGCCCGTACGAGCGGCCATCCGCGCCGCGTGGTGGCACTCCCGCCGCGGCTCGCCAGAGCGCAGGCGTGGCTGCTCGAACACCTCCTGCCCAACCCGCCGCTCACGCGCGACATGCTCGATTCCCTCTCGATCGACAGCGTGGCCCACGGCGAGCCGCTGCCCTTCGGGCTCGAACCCACGCCGATGGAGGCCATCGGGCCGGCTTACCTCGCCAACGACACCTTCCGCAGCCGCTACGTCCGCTGGCGCATGCGAATGCAACACGGATGAAAATCTACTGCGTCGGCGGAGCCGTACGCGACGAACTCCTCGGCCGGCCCGTGAGCGACCGCGACTGGGTCGTGGTCGGCGCCACCCCCGAGGAGATGCTCGCCCGCGGCTTCCTGCCCGTGGGCAAGGATTTCCCCGTCTTCCTGCACCCCGAGACGAAAGAGGAATACGCGCTCGCGCGCACCGAGCGCAAGACGGGGCACGGCTACCACGGCTTCGCCTTCCACACCAGCCCCGAAGTCACCCTCGAAGAAGACCTCGCGCGCCGCGACCTCACCATCAACGCCATGGCCCGCGACGAAACGGGGCGCCTCATCGACCCCTACGGCGGACTCGAGGATCTGCGCCGCAAGGTGCTGCGCCACGTCAGCCCGGCGTTTGCCGAAGACCCGGTGCGCATCCTGCGCGTGGCGCGATTCAGCGCCCGCTTCCCCGACTTCACCCTGGCCCCCGAGACGCTCGCGCTGATGCGGCGCATGGTGGAGGAAGGCGAAGTCGATCACCTCGTACCCGAACGGGTCTGGCAGGAACTCGCCCGCGGCCTCATGGAGGCGCGCCCCGACCGCATGATCGAGGTGCTGCGGGAATGCGGAGCGCTCGCACGCCTGCTGCCCGAAGTCGATGCCCTCTTCGGCGTGCCGCAACCGCCAAACTACCACCCCGAGATCGACACGGGCATCCACGTGCTCGCCGCCTTGCGCGTGGCCGCGGAGCGCACGCTCTCGCTGCCCGCCCGCTTCGCCGTGCTGCTGCACGACGTCGGAAAAGGGCGCACGCCGCCGGAACTCTGGCCGCACCATTACGGACACGAAGCGCGCGGCGCGGCCCTCGTTCCCTCGATCTGCGCCCGGCTGCGCACGCCCGTCGAGTGCCGGGAACTGGCCGTGCTCACCGCACGCGAGCACGGACTGATCCACCGCGGTCCGCGCCTTCGCCCCGCCACCCGCGTGCGCGTGCTCGAGCGCTGCGACGCCCTGCGCCGTCCCGAGCGATTCCTCCACCTGCTCGAAGCCTGTGCCTGCGATGCCCTCGGCCGCCCCGGACTCGATATGGACTACGAACCGGTCGAGCGGCTCTGGCGCGATACCCTGGAGGCGGCCAGAAGCGTCGATGCCGGCGCGATCGCCCGCACCTGCACCGAACGCAGCCAGATCCCGGCAAGGCTGCACGAGGCGCGCGTCGCCGCCGTCAAGGCGCGCGCCGCGCGCGGTGGGGATGGCGATGAAGTTTCGTCGCCATCCACTGCCGCCACCACCGCCGGTACCCCATCCTCCTCCCCGCTGGAGGGTGCCTGAGGCCGTAGTATCATAAAATAAGCTGCCGTTATCCTTTGGCTACGCCACAACCCCAACACCCCCAACCCTTACCGAGCCCATTCCATGACCGAGCACCTCGAACTGCTGCATGAAGCCCCCAGCCACCCAGTGAATGCCCCGCCCCTCCTCTTCCTGCACGGCGCCTACGTCGGCGCCTGGTGCTGGCAGCAGCACTTCCTGCCCTGGTTCGCCGCCCAAGGCTACGACGCCTGGGCGCTGTCGCTGCGCGGCCACGGCGGCTCACGCACCGATCGCCCGCGCGACACGCTCTCCATCGATGACTACGTCGACGACGTGCTGCGCGCCCAGGAACGCCTGCCCGCCGAGCCCATCCTCGTCGGCCACTCCATGGGCGGTTTCGTCGCCCAGAAAGCCCTCGAGCGTCACCCGTTTCCCGCGCTCGTGTTGCTGTGTTCGGTGCCGCCTACCGGACTCAGTGGATCGCTGCTGCACATGCTGCTGCACACGCCCATGGCCCTGCTCGAAATGAACCTCTTCACGGCCGGCAAGCGCAAGCCGCACCGCAGCCTGGTCAAAGCGCTCTTCCACCATTTGCCGCCAGAACCCGACCTCGCCCGTTATCTGGCCGCGAGCGGCCCGGAATCATTGCGCGCCATCTGGGACATGATGGGATTTGCCCGCGTCGATCGCGCCAAACAGCATCCCGCCCCGGTATACGTCTTCGGCGCCGAACACGACAAGATCATCCCACCCGACCAGGTGGAGAACACGGCGCGTTTCTACGGCACCACCGCCCGGATCCTGCCCGATTTCGGTCACACCCTCATGCTGGAGCCGGGCTGGGAGCGCGCCGCACGCGCCATCGCGCAGGTGCTGCAGCCGGCAGCGCAAGCCGCCTGAACGCCGCTCACCCCCAAGGAGGCGGCTCGATCCCCCGCCCCAGCGCGATCACCTTGAAGAGCTCCCCCATCTCGTGCGGCATGATGAGCCGCTGCAAGGCGCGCGCGGCCTTCAGATACGCCAGGCTCCCCGGCTCGGCGCGTTCCTCCAGCCGCTGCAGGATGCCGTTGGCCAGCAAGAATCCCGCCTGGTTCATGAAGGCCAGCGTCTCCAGCCCCTCGGCCTCGGCCGCCTCGGCTACGGAAGTGAAATCGACGAAACTGGTGATGTCCATCGCCCCCGGCAGCCACAGCGGATCCTCCACCACTCGGTGGCGAAAATAGCACTGCAGCGTGCCGCGCCCGCGCCACGGCACGTAATACGTCTCCCGCGGATAGCCGTAGTCGATCAGCAGCAACATCCCCGCCTGCAGCGCACGGGCGAGCGTCCCCACCCAGGCACGTGCCACCGGGTGGACTTCCGTCAGGTACTCCCGCCCTTCCAAATGGGGCAACTCGATCCCCTCCAGCCCGGCGAGCGCAGCTGGCGTCGGCGGGCGATCCTCCCAGGCGAGCGCACCGTCGCGCACCGTCACGCCGCGCTCGAACGCCTCCCCTTCGGCCGTTCCCACCAGATGCACCGGCAGCACGTCGAGCACTTCGTTGGCGAGCAGCACTCCGCGGAAGGAATCGGGCACGGCCTCGAGCCAGACCACGCGCTCGGCAAGCGCTCCTGCCTGCGCCGCGATCGTCTCCTGCTGGCGAGCGCGCAGCGACCCCGACACTTCCAGGATGGCGTAGCGCTCGGGCAGCGCCCCGAGCTCGGCGAGCCGGCGCAGCACGTCGGCCGCGAGCAAACCGGTGCCTGCCCCGGCTTCGAGCACGATGCCTCCCGTCTGCCGCAACACCGGCGCGATCGCATCGGCCAGCGTCGCCCCGAAGAGCGGCGTGATCTCCGGCGCGGTGATGAAATCCCCCGCCGGGCCGAATTTCGTCGCCCCACCGCTGTAGTAGCCCAGATCCGGCTCGTAGAGCGCCCAGCGCATGTAGTCGGCGAACGGCACCCAGCCGCCGGCCTCCTCGATGCGCGCCACGATGCGCGCGCGCAAGGTCTCGCTCGCCGCCACCACCTCCGGTTCGGGCGTCGGCACCCCCCTCGTCGTTCGCTCCCGTTCGAACACTGAAAGCCCCCCATTTTACGCTACCATAATCCGATCTTTGCCCGACGGACGAAGCCATGACCCCCTCGCCCTCCGAGCACCGCCCCGTCGTTCTCGTCACCGGCGCCGCCCGGCGCATCGGCGCGGCCATCGCCCGCCATCTGCACACGCACGGCTGGAACGTCGCGCTGCATTATCGCACCTCGGCCTCGGCCGCCGAGCGGCTCGCCACGGAGCTTACCGCCGAACGCCCCGGCAGCGCCGCCTGCTTTGCCGCCGAGCTCGCCGCCCCGGCGAATGCCCCCGCGCTCGTCGCCGCCGTACTCGATCGTTTCGGCCGGCTCGACGCCTTGGTCAACAACGCCTCGACCTTCTATCCCACCCCGATTCCCGAGGTCACCCCCGAGCAGTGGGAAGATCTGCTCGGCGCCAACGCCCGCGCCCCCTTCTTCCTCACCCAGGCGGCCGCGCCCGAACTCGCGCGCCGGCGCGGCGCCGTGGTCAATGTCGTCGACATCCACGCCGAACGGCCGCTGCCCCGCTATCCCGTCTATACCGCCGCCAAGGCGGCGCTCGCCGGGCTCACCCGGGCGCTCGCCATCGAGCTCGCCCCGGCGGTGCGAGTCAACGGCGTCGCGCCCGGTGCCATCCTCTGGCCGGAAGACGATCAATACCCGCCCGCCGAGCGCGAGCGCATCCTCGCCCAGATCCCGCTGCAGCGCCTCGGCGAACCCGGCGACATCGCCCGCGCCGTGCGCTTCCTTCTGGAAGACGCCCCTTACGTCACCGGCCAGATCCTTGCCGTCGACGGCGGACGCAGCCTCGCCCTCTAGGGGACGCTGAAGAAATGAGCGAGCGGGATGAAACGCAAGGCGGAAGGTAGCGCAGCGACCGAGACATATCGAGTGGATAGGCGAGGGAGCGAGCACCGCGCAACGCAGCGATTCGCCCGCGCAGCCAATCATTCAGCGTTTCCCTGACGCGGACGGACTATACTGAACTCTCTCCGACTTCGTCGCCTTGCTGCTCGCCGAACCCGACGCCCGCGAACTCGCCCGTGGATACGGCCCGGAGCGTTTCGGCGTATGATTCGTACCATAACGACCACATGGGGAGCACCCGATGAAACGTCTCGTCCCGGCACTGATCGCCGCCTGTCTGAGCCTGCCCGTGCTTGCGCAGGACAAGAATGCGATGACCGCTTTCTACGGCCAAGACGGCGACATCGACCGCTATGGCCTCTCCTGGCGCTTCAAACCCTTCTGGGGTGATGTCTGGGGCGGCTGGCACGCCTCGCTCTCGCCCGAAATCGAAGCCTCCTACCTCGAATATAACGGAAGACACCCGGGCAACGACTCCTCGGGCGAGCTTGGCGGCCTCGTGCGCTTCCGCCTCGAACGCGGCGTCGGCGCCGTTCGTCCTTACCTCGATCTCGGCCTGGGCGCTGCCGGCTTTACCGATACCCACCTTGGCAACAAGGATCTGGGCAGCGCCTTCCAGTTCACCGAGCAGATCGGCGTCGGCGTCTCGATCGACCAGACCTGGTCGATCGGCTATCGCTTCTCCCACTACTCCAATGCCGGCATCGCCAGCGACAACGACGGGCTCAGCCTGCATCACGTCGTGCTCGAAGTGAAATTCTGACGATGGCTTACTTTCGCCACCACGTCTTCTTCTGCTGCAACCAGCGCCCGGCGGGCGAAGCCTGCTGCGAAGACCATGGTGCGAGCGCCCTGCTCGCGCACGCCAAGGCCCGCATCGAGGCGCTGGGTTTGAAGGGCAAGGGCGGCATCCGCATCAACAAGGCCGGCTGCCTCGGGCGCTGCGACGAAGGGCCGGTGTTGGTCGTCTACCCCGAAGGCGTGTGGTACACCTACCTCGACGAAGCGGACATCGACGAGATCATCGACGAGCATCTCGTCGGTGGCCGCCCCGTCGAGCGCTTGCGACTGCCCGATTGACCATGGAACGGATCCGCGTCGACACCCTGCTCGTCCCCGGCCCGGCCGGCACGATCGAAGTACTCGCCGACTTGCCCGCCGCGCCGCGCGGCGTGGCGCTCGTGTGCCATCCCCACCCGCTCTTCGGCGGAGCCAACACCAACAAGGTGACCTACACGCTCGCACGCGCCTACGCCGAACTCGGCTACGCCGCGCTGCGGCCGAACTTCCGCGGCGTCGGGCGCAGTGAGGGCCGGCACGACCACGGCGAAGGCGAAACGGAAGACATGGTGGCCCTCATCGCCTGGGCACGCGAGCGCTGGGGCGAGGGCGAACTCGCGCTCGCCGGCTTCTCTTTCGGCGCCTACGTGCAGACCCGTGTCGTCGGCCGGCTGCCCGAACCGCCGCGCCACCTCACCCTCGTGGGTCTGCCCCATGGCCTCGCGCTGGGCAGCGGCAAGCAGTACGACACCCCCCTACTTCCCGAGACGCTGCCCGCACTGCTGATCCACGGCGAGCACGACGACATCGCCCCGCTTGCCCGCGTCTTCGACTGGGCCCGCCCGCAGACGCGGCCCGTCGTCGTCATCCCCGGGGCGGACCACTTCTTCCACGGCAAGCTCGCCCTCATCAAGACGCTGGTTTTGCGCGACCACGCCGCCGGACGCTGAAGATGCCGGACGCCACGCCAGCGCAGCGGCGCCCGTCCCGGGCGCCGCACACTCACATACTACGGCGGTACTGCCCGCCCACCTCGTAGAGTGCCTGCGACAGCTGCCCCAGCGAGCAGTAGCGCACCGCGTCCATCAGCACCTCGAAAACGTTCCCCCCGGCCATGGCCGTCTCCTTGACCTTGGCGAGCCACTTCGGCGCCTCCTCGCGGTTGCGCTCGTGGAATTCGCGCAGGCGGCGCAGCTGGCTTTGCTTTTCTTCCTCGGTCGAGCGCGCGAGCTCGAGCTTCTCGGGGATGACGTCGCCCTTCGGATTGCGGAAGGTATTGACGCCGATGATGGGCAGGCTGCCGTCGTGTTTCTTCTGCTCGTAATGGAGCGATTCTTCCTGGATCTTGCTGCGCTGATAGCCCGTCTCCATCGCCCCGAGCACCCCGCCGCGTTCGGCCAGACGCTCGAATTCGCGCAGCACCTCCTCTTCCACGAGGTCGGTGAGCTCCTCGATGATGAAACTGCCCTGGTTCGGGTTCTCGTTCTTCGCCAGCCCCCACTCGCGGTTGATGATGAGCTGAATGGCCATCGCCCGGCGCACCGACTCCTCCGTGGGCGTGGTGATCGCCTCGTCGTAGGCGTTGGTGTGCAGGCTGTTGCAGTTGTCGTAGATGGCGATGAGCGCCTGCAGCGTGGTGCGGATGTCGTTGAAGTCCATCTCCTGCGCGTGCAGCGAGCGGCCCGAAGTCTGGATGTGGTACTTCAGCTTCTGGCTGCGCTCGTTGGCTCCGTAGCGATGCTTCATCGCGATCGCCCAGATGCGCCGCGCCACGCGCCCGATCACCGAATACTCCGGATCCATGCCGTTGCTGAAGAAGAAGGAGAGGTTGGGCGCGAAGTCGTCGATGTGCATGCCGCGCGCCAGATAGCTTTCCACGTAGGTAAACCCGTTGGCGAGCGTGAAGGCGAGCTGGGTGATCGGGTTGGCGCCGGCCTCGGCGATGTGATAGCCCGAGATCGACACCGAATAGAAGTTGCGCACGTCGTGATGGACGAAGTACTCCTGGATGTCGCCCATCAGTTTCAGGGCGAACTCGGTGGAGAAGATGCAGGTGTTCTGGCCCTGGTCTTCCTTCAGGATGTCGGCCTGCACCGTGCCGCGCACCGTGGAGAGCACCCACTCCTTGATCTTCTCCGCCTCTTCTTCCGTGGGTTCGCGCCCGTTCTGCTCGCGGAACTTGTCGATCTGCTGGTCGATGGCGGTGTTGAAGAACATCGCCAGGATCATCGGCGCGGGCCCGTTGATGGTCATCGACACCGAAGTGTTGGGCGCGCACAGGTCGAATCCCGAGTAGAGCACCTTCATGTCGTCGAGCGTGGCCACCGACACGCCCGAATTGCCGATCTTGCCGTAGATGTCGGGCCGCTCGTCCGGATCGCAGCCGTAGAGGGTGACCGAATCGAAGGCGGTGGAGAGCCGCGCCGCCGGCATTCCTTCGGTGAGCGCACGGAAACGCCGGTTGGTGCGGAAGGGGTCGCCCTCGCCAGCGAACATGCGTGTCGGATCCTCGTTCTCGCGCTTGAAGGCGAAGACCCCGGCGGTGTAGGGGAAAGAGCCGGGCACGTTCTCCTTCATGAGGAATTTGAGCACCTCGCCCTCATCCTCGAACTGGGGCAGCGCCACCTTGCGGATCTTGTTGCCCGAGAGCGACTCGTGATAGAGCCGGGTGCGGATCTCCTTGTCGCGGATCTTCACCACGTACTCGTCCTGGGCGTAGAGCTCGCGCAGGGTCGGCCACTGCTCGAGCAGTTTCTTGGCGTGCGGCGTGAGCTCCCCATCTTTCCACGCGATGAGCTCGTCGAAGTGCTCGGCCGGCTTGCCGCACTGCGCGAAGAGCGCCTTGGCGATGCGCAGCGACTGGCGCTCGCGGGCGATGCGCGCCTGCGCCTGCACCTGGCGGTGATAGTCGCGCACCGTCTGCGCGATCTCGGCCAGATAGCGGGTGCGCTCGGGCGGGATGATGGCCCGCCCCTTGCTGGACGCGCGCACCGACACCAACGGCAGCTTGCCCGGAATCTCCGCCTTCAACCCCTGCGCCACCAGCCGCGGCAGCATGGCCTGGTAGAGCGCGGTGACGCCGTCGTCGTTGAAACGCGAGGCCATGGTGCCGAACACGGGCATCTCTTCCGGGGCCAGATGGAAGAGCTCGCGGTTGCGCTGATACTGCTTGCGCACGTCGCGCAACGCATCCTCCGCCCCTTTGCGGTCGAACTTGTTGATCGCCACGAAATCGGCGAAATCGAGCATGTCGATCTTCTCGAGCTGGCTCGCGGCGCCGAACTCCGGCGTCATCACGTAGAGCGAGGTGTCCACGTACGGCACGATGGCCGCGTCCCCCTGGCCGATGCCGGAAGTCTCGACGATGACGAGATCGTAGCCGGTGAGCTTGCAGGCGGCGATCACCTCCCTGAGCGAACGCGACACCTCGCTGCCGGTGTCGCGCGTGGCGAGCGAGCGCATGTAGATGTTCTCGTGCTCGATCGAATTCATGCGGATGCGATCGCCCAGCAACGCCCCGCCGGTGCGCTTGCGCGAGGGGTCGATGGAGATGACGGCGATCTTCAGCCGATCCCCCTGATCCAGCCGGAAGCGGCGCACCAGCTCGTCGGTGAGCGAGCTCTTGCCCGCCCCGCCGGTGCCGGTGATGCCGAGCGTGGGCACGCGCAGCGAAGCGGCCGCCTCCAGCAGCCCCCGGCGGATGGAATCGGGATAGGCGTCGTTCTCCAGCGCCGTGATCACGCGCGCGAGCGTGCGCCAGTCCCCCTGCCCCAAGCGCTCGAGGATCGCCTCGAGCGTCGCCGGCGCCTCATGGCTGAGGTCGAAGTCGGCGCGCCGGACCACGTCGTTGATCATGCCCTGCAGCCCCAGGCGGGCGCCGTCCTCGGGCGAATAGATGCGCTCCACCCCGTAGGCCTCGAGCTCGCGGATCTCGGGCGGCACGATCACCCCGCCGCCGCCGCCGAACACCTTGATCTTCTCCCCGCCGTTCGCCCGCAGCAGATCGACCATGTACTTGAAGAACTCGACGTGTCCGCCCTGGTAACTCGTCACGGCGATGCCCTGCACGTCCTCCTGCAGCGCCGCGCGCACGATCTCGCCCGCCGAACGGTTGTGCCCCAGGTGGATCACCTCGCAGCCCGTCGCCTGCAGGATGCGGCGCATGATGTTGATCGAAGCGTCGTGCCCGTCGAAGAGCGCCGCCGCGGTGACGAAGCGCACTTTGTTCTTCGGCTTGTACGGGGCGATTTTTTGCTGGATGTGCGGATCGCTCATGAAATGTCCCTCCTCGTTCGATGCGGTTTCTCGAACGGGAATGTAGCGCGAAGATGACGTTGACGTCAACGTCAACCGAAAAGAACGGCCTCGCCGATGGCTTGGAGCAGGCCGGCGCGCGCATCATGCACCCGGCCCTACCCGACGATGGATGTCAGCGGCCCGCAGGCTGCAGCAGCCGCGTGCGTTCCCGCTCCAGGCGAGCCGCGCGGCGCTCGAGCAGCTCCATCTCCTTCACTTGCCGCCGCTCCACCCCTTCGCGCTCACGCACCCGGGCTTTCTCGAACGCCGCGCGCTGGGCGGGTTTCAGGTCGGCGGGGGCCTCCCGCACCGCCAGCGCCATGCGCTCGTCGGCGTGGCGGGCGCGCAGCGCCTCGCGCTCACGCGCCAGATCGCGCAGCTCACCCTCGATCTGCGCGAGCCGCTGCTGGCGCAGGGCAAAGGACTGCGGTGATTCGGCCACCGTCTCGCGCGTCTTTTTCGTCGCTGCCGGCGGTGCAGCCGGCGACGGACGCAGGGTGACCGCCGTGGCATCGGGGCCGCAGGGGTTCGCCTCGAAGCGGATGCTACCGTCGGCAGCGGTGCAGCGGTAGACCACGGATTCCTCCGCCCACCCCGGCAAGGCGGCGAAGAGCAAGGCGCACGGCGCGAGGACTCGCGCCAAGCATGAAGGAGAGCATTTCATCGTGTCGGCCCCCGGCGCGACGCAACGAGCGGATCCAGGAAACGAACGCCGAGCCGCGGAAACTTCCGCCGTCTCGATACGGCGAGCGCACACCCAGGAGCCCGGGCGCACGAAAAAAAGGGAAGAGGTGCGACCCTCTTCCCTTCCCTGGATCAGACTCGCCTTGCGGCTAGGCTGGATCAGAAGCGGTGGTTGAGACCGACGTAGAAGAGGTCGGTGTCGCCCATTTTTTCAGTAGAAGGCTGACCACCTGACACCGTCAGGTCATCATAATCGACCTTGGTGTAGCCGACGTAGCCGGTGGTGCGCTTGGAGAGCGCATGGGTGTAGGCGACGGTGAAGGACTTGGGATCGGCGCTGGAGGTCATACTCCCCGCTTTATCGACGTCCGCCTGGGCGTAGGCGACGTGGATGTTGCCCGTACCCACCGGCACGATCACGCCGACCTGCCACAGATCGACGTCGAAGTCCTTGATGCCGAGCACGTCGCGGCCCTGCTGGTAGGAACCGGCGAGCGTGGCCATGCCAAAGTTGTAGGAGGCACCGAGCAACCATTCATTCTGGGTTTCGTCGGCAACATCCTTGAACTTCACCGCCTGATAAATGCCACCAACCTTCAACGGGCCGTTGTCGTACTTCAGCGAGACGCCGTACTTGTCGTCGTCGGTGTAGTCCGGACCACCTTTCATGTCGACTTCCCGATTACCCGCCGAGTAGATACCGGCCAGACTCACCGACTGGAACGTGCCGTTGTAGGTGACCGAGTTGTTCCAGCGCGCCGCGGAGTTCGGGGTGATGGTGAGACCGGCGAAGTTGGACAGCAGGCTCATCGGGCTGATGGAGGCGTTCAGCAGCGCGTCGTAGTCGGCCGTGAAGTAACCCGGGGCGTATTGACGGCCCAACGCGACCTGACCGAAGTTGCCCTTCAGGCCGACGTAGGCCTGGCGGGTGAAAGCCTGGCTACCTCTGTTCGCTTTATCATCATCACTCGACATCGCGGCCGATTTGCCCGTGTCGATGTTGAAGCCCTGCTCCAGCACGAACACAGCCTTCAGGCCGCTGCCGAGGTCTTCCTCGCCGCGGAAGCCGAGACGGCTACCCGCCAGACCGCCGGAGCCGACGCCCATCGTGTCCTCACCCGCCAAGTCGCCGAACTGCATGTAGGCGTCGGCCACGCCGTAGACCTGGATGTTCGACTGGGCGAACACCGGCGCCGAGACGAGGCCCGCCACCGCCAGTGCGATCAGTTTCTTTTGCATCGTATTTCTCCTCTCTTGCAAGAAGGAAGCCCGTTTGGGGCGGAACCGCTCCGCCCACCCAAAAGCATCACCACCGTCGGCGAAGCTTGAGATGCATTGTTGCGCACGCCCCGAGCCCTTGACAAGAGCCCGAATGCGAATCCTCGGAAGAAACGCGCATTCTTGTTGCACCGATGCAACAACGCGGAACCCCCAGGGACGCTTGGCACTCTCAGGCATCGAGTGCTAAATTCGATACGACGACACAGGAATCCGAACGGAGGAGCGCAATGACGAGGAACGCGGTCGTACCGCTGGGATACGCGCCGGGCTTGCCGAGCCCCGTCTCCAGCCTGGAGCAGTACGTGCGGGCGGTGCGCAGCATCCCGCCGCTCTCCGCCGAGGAAGAGAGGGAACTGGCGCGCCGCTGGCGGCTGGAGCGCGATCTGGAGGCGGCACGGCGCCTGGTGTTGGCGCACCTGCGCTACGTGGTGGCGATCGCCCGGCAGTATTTCGGCTACGGTCTGCCTGAGGCCGACCTCATCCAGGAGGGCAACGTGGGGCTGATGAAGGCGGTGCGCCGCTTCGACGAGACCCGCGGCGTGCGGCTCGTCACCTTTGCGGTGCACTGGATCAAGGCGGAGATCCACGAGTTCATCGTGCGCAACTGGCGTCTGGTGAAAATCGCCACCACCAAGGCGCAGCGCAAGCTCTTCTTCAACCTGCGCCGCCTGAAAGGCTCGAGCAACGCGCTGCAGCCGGCCGAGGCGCGGGCGATCGCCGACGAGCTCGGGGTGAAGCCCGAAGAGGTGCTGGAGATGGAGGCGCGCTTTGCCGGGGCGGAGGTGCCGCTGGAGGCACCCACAGGGGAAAGCGAGGAAGACGCGCTGCCCGCGCCGATCGCCTATCTGCCCGATCCGGGGGCGACGCCCGAGGAGGCGGTGCTGGAAGCCGAGGCGCACTGGCTCGCCGACGAGGGGTTGCGCGCAGCGCTCGCGCGGCTCGATGCGCGCAGCGCCGACATCGTGCGCCGGCGCTGGCTGGCCGAGGAGCCGGAGACGCTGCAGGCGCTGGCGGCGGAGTACGGCGTCTCGGCCGAGCGCATCCGCCAGATCGAGGCGGCGGCGATCAAGAAACTGCGCGCCTGGCTCACGCAGGCCGCGGGCGCGGGAGTGCCTGCCCATGCCTGAGGCCGTGCCCAACGTGCTCTCGATTGCCGGCATCGACCCTTCCGGCGGCCCCGGCCTCTACGCCGATCTCAAGACCTTCGCGGCGCTGCGCACCTACGGCTGCGGCGTGGTGGCGGCGCTCACGGCGCAGAACACCCGGGGCGTGCGCGCGGTGCACGTGCCGCCGGCGGAGTTTCTGCGCGCGCAGCTCGACACGCTCTTCGACGACGTGGCGATCGCCGCCGCCAAGACGGGGATGCTCGCCACCGCGGCGGTGATCGAGACCGTCGCCGAGCGGCTCGCCCACTGGCGGGCACAGGGGCAGAGCCCCATTTTGGTGGTCGACCCCGTGATGGTCGCAAAGAGCGGGGATGCCCTGCTCGACCGGCAGGCGGTGGGCGCGCTCGTGGAGGCGCTGCTGCCGCTTGCTACCGTGATCACGCCCAACCTGCCGGAGGCGGCGGTGCTGCTGGGGCGCACGGCGCCGGAGAGCCGGCGCGAGATGATCCGCGCGGCCGAGGCGCTGCGCGCGCTCCTGCCCACCGACGACGGGCACTGGGTGCTCCTGAAGGGCGGGCACCTGCCGGGGAGCGAACTCGTGGATCTGCTCTTCGACGGCGAGCACCTGCACGAATTCGTCGCTCCCAAGGCGGCGACGAAGAACACCCACGGCACCGGCTGCACCTACGCCGCGGCGATTGCGGCGCTCGCCGCCCGCGCCGGCGCGCCGCGCACCGACACGGCGATGCGCGAGGTGGTCTCCGAGGCACATCGCTATCTCCAGGGCGCGATCGCGGCGAGCGGCGCGCTCGCGGTCGGCCACGGGCACGGGCCGCTGCATCACTTCCACGCGCTCTGGCTATAATGGGCCGACGGGCATGTCGCCCGGCCCCATACAGAGAGCGCGCCCATGAACGCCAGAGACCATTTTTTCGCCGCGAGCGCGCGCGTCGACGCCGCCGCGGTCCAGCCTTTCCCCAATTCGCGCAAGATCTACGTGCAGGGCTCGCGCCCCGACCTGCGCGTGCCCATGCGGGAGATCCGGCAGGCGGACACGCCGGCTTCCTTCGGCGCTGAGCCCAACCCGCCGATCTACGTCTACGATACTTCCGGCCCCTACACCGATCCCGATGCGCACGTCGACATCCGCCGGGGTCTGCCGCCGCTGCGCCGGGCTTGGATCGAGGAGCGTGGCGATACCGAGGAACTGCCCGGCCCGACGAGTGCACACGCGCGGGCGCGCCTGCGGGACCCCGCCACCGCCGGGCTGCGCTTTCCGGGCCTTGCGCGCACGCCGCGCCGCGCCAAGCCCGGGGCCAACGTGACGCAGCTGCACTACGCGCGCCGCGGCCTCGTCACGCCCGAGATGGAGTTCATCGCCATCCGCGAGAACCAAAACCGCCGGGCGTATCTCGAGGCGCTGGCGCGAAGCGGGCCGCGCGGCGAGCGCCTCGCGCAGATCCTCGCGCGCCAGCATCCGGGGCAGCGTTTCGGGGCGCACATCCCCGAGGAGATCACGCCGGAATTCGTGCGCGCGGAAGTGGCCGCCGGCCGGGCGATCATTCCGGCCAACATCAATCACCCCGAATCCGAGCCGATGATCATCGGGCGCAACTTCCTGGTGAAAGTGAATGCCAACATCGGCAACTCGGCGCTCGCCTCCGACATCCAGGAGGAAGTCGACAAGATGACCTGGGCGATCCGCTGGGGGGCCGATACGGTGATGGATCTCTCCACCGGCCGCCACATCCACGAGACGCGCGAGTGGATCATCCGCAATTCGCCCGTGCCGATCGGCACGGTGCCCATCTACCAGGCGCTGGAGAAAGTCGACGGCAAGGCCGAGGAGCTCACCTGGGAGCTCTTCCGCGACACGCTCATCGAGCAGGCCGAGCAGGGGGTGGATTACTTCACCATCCACGCCGGCGTGCGGCTCGCCCACATCCCGCTCACCGCCCAGCGCCTCACGGGGATCGTCTCGCGCGGAGGTTCGATTTTGGCGAAGTGGTGCCTGGCGCACCACCGGGAGAATTTTCTCTATACGCACTTCGAGGAGATCTGCGAGATCCTGAAGGCCTATGACGTGGCCTTCTCGCTGGGCGACGGGCTGCGCCCCGGTTCGATCTACGACGCGAACGACGAGGCGCAGCTGGCGGAGCTGAAGACGCTGGGAGAACTCACCCGCATCGCCTGGAAACACGACGTGCAGGTGATGATCGAGGGGCCGGGACACGTGCCGATGCAGCTCATCCGGGAGAACATGGAGAAGGAGCTCGAATGGTGCGACGAGGCGCCGTTCTACACGCTCGGGCCGCTCACCACCGACATCGCCCCCGGGTACGATCACATCACCAGCGCCATCGGCGCGGCGCAGATCGGCTGGTACGGCACGGCGATGCTGTGCTACGTCACGCCCAAAGAGCACCTGGGGCTGCCGAACAAGACCGACGTGAAGGAAGGCATCGTCACCTACAAGCTCGCGGCGCACGCGGCCGATCTCGCCAAGGGGCATCCGGGGGCGCAGATCCGCGACAATGCGCTCTCCAAGGCGCGCTTCGAGTTCCGCTGGCAGGACCAGTTCAACCTCTCGCTCGACCCGGACAAGGCGCGCGAATTCCACGACGAGACGCTGCCCAAGGAATCGGCCAAGGTGGCGCATTTCTGCTCGATGTGCGGGCCGAAATTCTGCTCGATGAAGATCACGCAGGAAGTTCGCATCTACGCCGAGGAGAAAGCGCTCTCCGCAGAGGCGGCGCTCGCCGCGGGCCTGGAGGAAAAGGCGGACGAATTCGTGCGCAGCGGAGCCGAGCTCTATCGTCCCGAATAGCGTCGAGACGATGAGCGCGTCCGTAGCGGAATCGGAAGACGCGGCGCTCGCCGCGCGCATGCAGGCGCTGCTCGCCCGTGTCTTCGGGCATGCGCGCTTTCGCGGACCGCAGGCCGAGATCGTGGCGCACGTGGCGCGCGGCGGCGACGCGCTGGTGTTGATGCCCACGGGCGGCGGGAAGTCGCTGTGCTATCAGCTGCCGGCGCTGCTGCGCGAAGGCGTGGGGGTGGTGATCTCGCCGCTCATCGCGCTGATGGAGGATCAAGTGGCGGCGCTGCGAGAGAACGGCGTGGCCGCGGCGGCGCTGCACTCGGGCATCGCCCCGGAAGAAGCCGAGTCGATCGAGCGCGCGACCCGCGAGGGGCGGGTGAAGCTCCTCTATTGCGCACCGGAGCGGCTGCAGACGCGCCGTTTCCTCGAGCTATTGGATGCGCTCGCCGCGCAGGGGGCGATTGCGCTCTTTGCCATCGACGAAGCCCACTGCGTGTGGCAGTGGGGGCACGACTTCCGTCCCGACTATCTGCACCTGGCGATGCTGCCGGCGCGCTACCCCCGGGTGCCGCGCATCGCGCTCACCGCTACGGCCGACGCGGCGGCCCGCGAGGAGATCGCCGCGCGCCTGGCGCTGCACGAGGCGCGCCGCTTCATCACCAGTTTCGATCGCCCCAACCTCTTCTACGCCGCCGAGCGCAAGCGCGGCGACGGACGGGCGCAGCTCCTTGCCTTCCTGCGACGCCAGCCGGAGGGCGGCGGCATCGTCTATTGTCTGTCGCGCGGCAAGACGGAGAAACTCGCCCGCTGGCTGAACGAGCGGGGCATCCCGGCGTTGCCCTACCACGCCGGGCTCACGCACGAGGTGCGCGAGCGCCACCAGCGGCGCTTCCTTGCCGAGGACGGCCTGGTGATGACGGCGACCATCGCCTTCGGCATGGGCATCGACAAGCCGGACGTGCGATTCGTCGCCCACCTGGATCTGCCGCGCTCGCTCGAAGGCTACTATCAGGAGACGGGACGCGCCGGCCGCGACGGCGAACCGGCGCAAGCCCATCTCCTGTGGAGCGGCGAGGACGCGGTGTGGCATCGGCACATGATCGAGACCTCCGACATGCTGCCGGAGCAAAAGGAGATGGCACACCGGCGGCTGGACACGCTGGTGGACATGGTCGCGGGCACCGGCTGCCGGCGGCAGGCGATCCTCGCCTATTTCGGCGAGACCGTCGGCCCCTGCGGGCGCTGCGACCGGTGCCTCGCGCCGGTGCGGCCGTGGGAGGCGACGGACGCGGCGCGCAAGGCGCTCTCCACCGTCTATCGCACCGGCCAGCGCTACGGCGCGGCGCACCTCATCGACGTGCTGCGCGGTCACGCCACCGAGGCGGTGGTGCGCCGCGGGCACGACCGGGTGAGCACCTACGGCCTGGGGGTCGATCTACCCGTCGAGACCTGGCAGGCGGTATTCGACGAGCTGCTGTTGCGCGGCCGGCTCTCGATCGACTTCGAGCGGCATCGCGCCCTGATGCTCACGCCCCGCGCGAGGCCCCTGCTGCGCGGCGAGGAGCCGTTCTTTCTCGCCTTGCCTCGCGCGACGCCCAAAGGCTCGGCACGGGGCGCGACCGCGGCTACGGTGCCGCCAACCGACGCCCTCTCGCCAGCCGAGCAGGCGCGTTTCGAGCGTCTGCGGCGCTGGCGCCTGCAGCAGGCCCAGGCCGACGGCGTGCCGGCCTACGTGATCTTCCACGACAAGACCCTGCGCGAACTCGCGCGCCGCGCCCCGGCAACGCTCGCGGAACTCGCCGACATCGAAGGAATCGGTGCGCGCAAACGGGAGCGATGGGGCGAGGAATTGCTCGCGCTGCTGGCCGCGGCGAGCAACCAATCCGCAGCGCTTGCGGTGCTCGACAAGGCCGCCGACCAGCCGCCACTTCCCTCCGATCTATAGCGTTCCTCGAGGCTGCGACGTGGGAGCGCGGGGTCGTGATCGGGACGGCCTGCCGTGTGAGGCGCTGCGCGGAAAAAGACTCATCGTCGGCATTCCAGGAACGCCTCGAGCGTCAATTTAGGTGCAGGGCGTTTCACTTGTTGCACTTATTGTGCTAAGGTTGGCAAGGATCACTGCTTCAGGAGCGAACCATGCGTACCCTCGATCATCTTCACCGTGTTTCCCCTCCTTTGCTTTCCGATGAGGACAAGGAACTGGCCAAGGCCGCTCAGCGCTGCATCATGGCCTCGCTGGACCATGCGCGGGCCGCGACGATCACCTTGCGAACGGACGAGGGAGGTTCTTCCCCCGTCGTCGAGCTGCCGCCGGCCACCTTGAGGTTGATCGGCCAGTTGCTGGGGGCCTTGAGCGAGGGGCATACCGTCGTGCTGATGCCGGGCACTCAAGAGCTGACGACGGTGCAAGCGGCGCATCTGCTCAATGTCTCACGCCCATTTCTCATCAAAGAGATGGAGGCCGGCCGCCTACCGTATCGCAAGGTGGGCTCGCATCGGCGCGTTGCCCTCGATGATCTTCTGGCGTACGCCAAGGAGATGCGGGCAAGGCAACGGCAAGCGCTCGAACGCCTGGCAGAAAACGAGCGCGAGTTGGGGTTGGACTACTGATGATCGTCTCCCCCCTTCACACAGCGATTCTGGATGCGTGCGTTCTGTACCCCATTGCAATAGCCGATGCCCTCGTAAGCATGGCCGCGGAAGGGGTATTCACAGCCAAATGGACCGTACGCATCGAGGAGGAGTGGATGGGCGCGCTCGAGCGGCAGCGACCAGACCTCGTCGGCAAACTGGGGGTCCGCCGTGACAGCATGCGAGAAGCCATCCAAGACTGGGAGGTCCCGGAATCGGCCTGGGGCCCCTTGGTGCCAGGTATCCATCTTCCTGACCCGAACGACGCGCACGTCCTGGCCGCAGCCATCGCCTGTAATGCAGATTACATAGTTACTTTCAATTTCAAGGACTTTCCACGAGACATCTTGAATGAACACGGGATCATCTTGTCGGATCCCGATTCTTTCATCATCGAGCAGTGGGATATGGATCCCATCGGGGCGATCTTGGCATTCAAGCAAATGCGTGCCCGTCGCAAAAAACCTCGTTCGGGTCCGAGCGAATTTGCCGACATTTTGGAACGAGCCGGTTTGCCCATGACCGCCAACAAGATAAGAATGGCCGCCGATCTCATCTAGGGAGAAAACGACGATGGCAAAGACTTCCTATCCCCTGCGGCTCGATGAAGACGAACGTGCGCGCGCCAAACGGGTGGCCGAGGCCTTGGGCGTTTCGGAAAACCGGCTCTACGCCGAGCTGATTCACGACGGTCTGCTGATGCACGAGCAGCGCCTCTACCTCCAGCGTCTGCGCGAGCTTGCCGCAACCAGCGACAAATCCGCAGCGCTGGCGGTGCTCGACAAGGCCGCCGACCAGCCGCCACTGCCTTCCGACCTGTGAGACCGACTCAGCGCACGACGCCGAACAGGGGCCGGTCATGGCGCGGCTGTAGCGGCCGGCTGGTGCGCGGCCCTTGCGTGAGCGGGGCGATCTCGGCGGGGATGGCCTCGAGCGGCTCGCGAAAGACGATCCAGCGCACGTCTTCACGGCACGGCGGCCAAGGCTCGGAGCCCTCGTAGGTGAAGTAAGAGACGTCGACCGGCTCGAGCGTGCGCAGGTCGAGCGGCAATTCGCGCGGCGCGGCGCTTCCCTGCCCCGCCCAGTCCGCCAGCGCGGCGAGCAGCGGATGGGTGCGCTCGGCGGCGACCACGCGCAGCGCCACGAAGAGCCGGGAGCCGTCTTCCGCCCGATGCTGCAGAACCATCTCTCCCAAAGCGACCCGCATCCCGAGCCGGTGCGCTCCGGGGTGATGCCAGCCGATCCGCTCCAGCCGATACCACGTTCCTTGCCACCCCAGGCGCTGTTCCCGCGCCGGTTCGAGCAGCAAGCCCGTTTTGTCCTGCTTCAGGACGACGCGGCTGGGTTGGTAGCGGAAGAAAGGGGGCGGAAGATCGGCCGGCGTGGCGCCTTCGAGCGCGATGGGGGATTGACGCTTGCCCTCGCGGCACAAGCGCCAGTCGGGCGAGAGGAGGTGCCAGCGGGCGGGACCGGCCGGGCCGTCGGCGTAGGTCCATTTCTCCGGCATGGGCCGCGGCACGGCGCGGGCCGACGCGACCCTGCGCGGCGGAGGCGGAGTCGTGGCGGCTCGGCTCGGTGCCGGAGCGGGAGTGACCACCGGCGGGGAAAGCAGCCCCGGCGGCGGGCGTGAAGGGGCCGGGGGAGGCACCGGTGGAGATGCCCCCGGGGGCGTAGGCCGTGTCTGCTGCGGCATCGGAGTGCCCCCAGGTGGCGAGGGAAGCGGCAAACCGGCGATTTCGGGCGGGAGAGACTTCGGATCCACGAGGTCCACCCCGAGGGGCAAGACCGGAGGCGCGGCGACAGACGGCTTGGTCCCGTTTCCTTCCATGGCGCTACCGGCCGAGGCGAGGACCTCTTGGGCGATGCGTTGCAAGGCTTCCGCCGAAGGGGGGCTACAGACTACCATCCACAGGCGCTCATCGACCGTACCGGGCAAGACCGGCGCCGGTTGCGGCCTCTCGATCGTCTCTTCGGCCACGGGAAGATCGTTCGCGTCGAGATACACCCGCTTCACCGTGGTGTAGGTACGGCGCTGGCAGTCGAAGCGGTTGAGCGCCTTCACCGCGGCATAACCCCGCCGTCGGGATTCTTCCGGGCTGAACGTCACCCGCCCCCAGACGACTTTGACCCCGCCTTCGGCAGGGATGAGCGTATCCGGATCGATCTGCACCAGGCGGTCGCGGTCACGGGCCACGGTCTGCCATTCGGCTCGCGCCACCGTGCCAAGCGCACCCAGCACGAGCAGCACGAGCAGACGTCTCCACCATCGTATCGTCATGATTCCGCGTCCCATGATGACCCGCTCCGCCGCGCCCAGCCGCTCTCGATACGTTCGTTATCGGCAGTAGCGAAAAAAACTTGAGCTCCCGAAGGCGGCGGCACCGACGTGGATTTCGGGTAAACTGCACTGGATTCCGCCCTACGATGTCATTTCCATGTTCGTCCTTTTCGAAGACGCCGGCGCATTCAAGGCCGGCACGGTCGTTTCCGAGCAAGAAACCACGCTGCACGTCGAGCTCCCCTCCGGGCGGCGTCTGAAGGTCAAGCGTAACGCGGTTTTGCTACGCTTCGACGAGCCGCAGCCCCAGGTCTTGCTCGACGAAGCGCAGGCACGGGCCGAAGCGCTGGACGTCGATTTCCTGTGGGAAGTCTGCGGGGAGGACGAGTTCTCCTTCCTCGACTTTGCGCGCGAATACCATGGCGCCGAGCCCTCCGCGGTCGACGCGGCCGCGCTGCTGCTGCGGCTGCACGCTGCTCCGATCTACTTTCACCGCAAGGGCAAGGGGCGGTTCCAGAAGGCTCCGCCCGAGATCCTGCAGGCGGCGCTCACCGGCCTGGAAAAGAAACGCAAGCGTCAGGAGGCGATCGAGCGCATGCGCGACGAGCTCCTGGCCGGGCAGCTGCCCGAAGAGATCGCCGCCGCATTGCCGCAGATTCTCTACCGGCCCGATCGCAACCGCCCAGAGACCCAGGCGCTGGAAGCCGCCAGCGTCGCCCTGCGCTGCTCGACCGCCCAGCTGCTGCTTTCGGTGGGTGCGATCGCCTCGACGCATGACTATCACTTTGGCCGTTTCGTCTTCGAGGCCTTTCCCGACGGACTCGATTTCCCCGAGCATGCCGTGCCGGCCTTGCCGCAAGATTTGCCCACGGCCGACGTCGAGGCATTCTCCATCGACGACCTGTCTACCACCGAGATCGACGACGCATTCTCGGTCTCGCCCCGCCCCGGCGGCGGCTGGCGCATCGGCGTGCACATCGCTGCCCCCGCCTTGGGAATCTCCCCCGGGGATACGATCGATGCCATCGCCCGAAACCGCATGTCCACGGTCTATATGCCAGGGCGCAAGATCACCATGCTCCCACCGGCGGTGGTGGAACGATTCACTCTCGCCGAGGGGCACACTCCGCCGGCGTTGTCGCTCTATCTGGACGTAGACGCCTCGCTCGCCATCCAGGGCATGGAGACGCGGCTCGAACGGGTGCCCATCGCCGCCAATCTGCGCCTGCATGCGCTCGAACCCTTCTTCAACGAGGAAACCCTGCAGGACGCCTTGCCCGAGGATCTGCCCTGGCGAACCGAGTTGAAACTGCTCTGGGAGCTGGCCACGGTGCTGGAAGCCGGGCGCGGCAAGGCATCCGTGGCGCAGAACCAGATGGATTACATCTTCCATGTCGACTGGGCGGTGACGACCGAAGACGGGCCGGGCTGGGTAACGATCACGCCGCGGCCGCGAGGGGCGCCCATCGACAAACTGGTGAGCGAATTCGCCATCCTCACCAACCAGACCTGGGGCCGGCGGCTGGCCGAGCACGATCTGCCCGGCATCTATCGGGTCCAGCCTGCCGGCGGCAAGGTGCGCATGGCACTGGCCGCCGAAAGCCATGAGGGACTGGGCGTCGATTGCTACGCCTGGTCGAGCTCCCCCTTGCGCCGTTACGTCGATCTGGTGAACCAGATGCAGCTGATCGCTACGGTTCGCGGCACCCCTGCGCCCTTCCCCGAGCGCAGCCCCGAGCTTCTCTCGATCGTGCGCCAGTTCGAGGCGGCCTATCTCTCTTACCAGGAGTTCCAGCGCCACATGGAGCGCTACTGGTGCCTGCGCTGGCTACGGCAGCACCGCATCGCGCGGCTCGGCGCCGCGGTGCTGCGCGACGATCTCGTACGCTGCGAGCGCCTGCCGCTGGTCGTGAAAGTTCCTTCCCTGCCGCCGCTCGACCCCGGCTGCAGGGTAGAGCTGGAAGTGGAAAGCACCGAACTCATCGACCTGGAACTCAAACTGCGATTCCGGCGTCTCATCGGACCAGGTGAGGCGACCGAAGCCGCGCCCGACGAACCCACCACCACGGTGCAATGAACGCGTCTTTCCTGCCCTCCTTTGCAGCTCCTGCGCTGCCACGGCTATGGCGCCGGGTCCGGCACTGGCCCCTCGCCTGGGCCATGCTCCTCTCCGTGAGCATGCACCTCGTGTTGCTCGCCCTCGAATTCACGCCTCCCGAACCCTCCGCGTCGGCCAAACGAGACGAGGGTCTGGAGATCGTGCTCGTCAATGCACGAAACCGCGAAACGCCAACGGATGCCAAGATCCTCGGACAGTCTTCCCTGATCGGCGGAGGAAGCGAACGAAACGCGCCCACGCCGACCACGACTGAGAAGCCGCGCGAGCGTGAATTTCCCACGGAAAACCCCGTCGAGACGCGCGCCCGTCACAGCGAGAAACCCTCCCCGGCGAAACCCACGCTCAGCCGCCGCAACGGCGAAACAGCGGCGTCCGATTCCCCGCAGACTCGGCCCAGCACTCCGACCCCGAGCGGACTGGACCTGCTCGATCAGACGGCGAGCATCGCCCGCCTGCATGCGGCGCTCGACGAAAAGAACCAGCCCCTGAACGGACCGCGCAGGCGCTTTTTCGGGGCCAACGTGAAGGAATACCGTTTCGCCCGCTACATCGAAGACTGGCGGCTGAAAGTCGAGCGCATCGGCACGCTCAACTACCCCGAGGAAGCCCGAGGCAAGCTCTACGGTAGCCTGCTCATGTCGGTGGCGATCGGTGCCGACGGCGAGCTGCTCGAGGCACGCATCGAACGCTCCTCCGGCCATCCGGTGCTCGACCAGGCGGCGCTGCGCATCGTCCGGCTCGGTGCCCCTTATGCGCCCTTCCCGCCGGAGATCCGTGCCGACACCGACGTGATCGTCATCAAACGCACCTGGACCTTCACCCGCGAATCGCGCCTGCAAGGGAACTGAACCATGACCGATCGTTACGCCGTTTTCGGCCATCCCGTGGCGCACAGTAAATCTCCCTTCATCCATCACGCTTTTGCCGAACAAACGGGGCAAGATCTGCGCTACGAGGCGATCGACCCCGGCGCCGAGGGTTTCGCCGCGGCCGCGCGGCGATTCTTTGCCGAGGGCGGGAAAGGCGCCAACGTGACGCTGCCCTTCAAAGAGCAGGCGCTGAAGCTCGCCGACGAGGCGCTGCCGCGCGCGCGCGAGGCCGGAGCCGCCAACACGCTCATCGCGCGCGGCGGCCGGATTCTGGCCGACAACACCGACGGGGTGGGTTTGGTGCGCGATGTGACGCAGCACCATGGCGTACCGCTCGCCGGAGCCGAAGTGCTCCTCCTGGGCGCGGGCGGGGCCGCGCGCGGCGTGCTGGGGCCGCTGCTACGCGAACGGCCGCAGCGCCTGGTGCTCGCCAACCGCACCCCGGCCCGCGCCGAGGCACTCGCCGAGGCGTTCGCGGCACTCGCCGCCGAAACGGGCGTGAGGCTGGAAGTACATACGTGGGAAACGCTACGCCTGCCGTTCACCGTGGTGATCAACGCCACGAGCGCGAGCCTCGCCGGCGAGCTGCCGCCGCTGCCGCCGGAGCTCTTCGCCGCGCGGCCCTTCGTCTACGACATGATGTACGGCGCCGCGCCCACCCCGTTCCTGCGCGAGGCGGCGCGCCACGGTGCGCGCACCGCCGACGGGCTGGGGATGCTGGTGGAGCAAGCCGCCGAGAGCTTCTTCCTCTGGCGCGGCGTGCGCCCGGACGCGCAGGCGGTGTATGAACGCCTGCGCGCCGCGCTCACGGGCTGAGGATCAAAGGGGAGAGAATGCCCGACGAGCCGCCTCCACCGTGGCGTCGATGTCGGCTTCGGTGTGCGCCGCCGAGACGAAGCCCGCCTCGAAGGCGGAGGGCGCGAAATGGTGCCCCGCCGCCAGCATGGCGTGGAAGAAGCGCTTGAAGCGCTCGACGTCGCAAGTCATCACTTCGGCGTAGGAACCCGGCACCCTGGGCGCGAAATAGAGGCCGAACATGCCGCCGAGCGAATCGGCAGCGAAGGGCACGCCCGCCTCTTCGGCCGCACGCTGCAATCCCGACACCAAACGCGCGGTGAGCGCCTCGAGCCGCTCGTAGAAACCAGGTTCCGAAACGAGCTCGAGCGACGCCAGCCCGGCGGCCACCGCCACGGGCGAACCGGAGAGCGTGCCCGCCTGATACACCGCCCCGAGCGGAGCGACGCATTCCATGATCTCGCGCCGTCCGCCGAAAGCGGCCACCGGCATGCCGCCGCCGATCACCTTGCCCAGCGTGGTGAGGTCGGGCCGGATGCCAGTGCGCCCCTGCATCCCCTGCAGCCCCACGCGGAACCCCGTCATCACTTCGTCGAAGATGAGCACCGCACCGTGGCGGTCGCACAGCGCGCGCAGCCCTTCGAGGAAGCCGGGGCGCGGCTTGACGAGGTTCATGTTGCCCGCGGCCGGCTCGACGATGACCGCGGCGATCTCGTCGCCGCACTCGGCAAAGGCCGCCTCCACGGCTGCAAGCTCGTTGTAGGGCAGCACCAGGGTATCGCGCGCCGCCCCTTCGGGCACCCCGGCCGAACTGGGATGCCCGAAGGTGAGGGCGCCGGAGCCCGCCTTGACGAGCAGCGCGTCGGCATGCCCGTGATAACACCCTTCGAACTTGACGATACGGGCTCGCCCCGTGTAGCCGCGCGCCAGCCGAATGGCGCTCATCGTGGCCTCGGTGCCCGAACTCACCAGCCGCACCATTTCGAGCGAAGGCAGAAGCGCCGTGAGCCGCTCGGCCATCTCCACCTCCAGCGCCGTGGGGGCGCCGAAGGAGAGGCCGTCGGCGGCCGCCCGCTGCACCGCCTCGACGATCTTCGGATGCGCGTGCCCGGCGATCGCCGGCCCCCAGGCGCCGACGTAGTCGATGTAGCGCGTCCCGTTTTCGTCCCAGAGATAGGCGCCTTGCGCGCGGCGAATGAAGCGCGGCATGCCGCCCACCGAGCGAAACGCCCGCACCGGTGAATTCACCCCGCCCGGAATCACGCGCCGGGCCCGTTCGAACCACGCCTCGTTGCGATCCGTCATCGTTTCTTCCCTTCCGTGCCGAAAACGCGATTGTGCCACGCCGCCCAGGCGAGCGCCCGCTCCAGCGGATCGGGCGCGGCGAAGAGATCCGAGATCACCGCGAGCCAGTCGGCTCCGGCGGCGACGAGCTCGTCGGCGCGCTCCAAAGTGATGCCGCCGATCACCGCGATCGGCACCGGCAGCTCGGCGCGGGCGCGGCGCAGAAGTTCGAGCGAGGCGCGCGCCGCGTGGGGCTTGGTCGGGGAAGGATACATCGCGCCGAAGGCGACGTAGCTCGCTCCTTCGGCGAGCGCCGCCTTCGCCCGTTCGAGATCCGCATAGCAGCTCGCCCCGATGAGCGCGCGAGGGCCGAGCCGCTCGCGCGCCCGCGCGATCGAACCGTCTTCACGCCCCAGATGCACGCCCGCCTCGAACCGGGCGGCGAGTTCGACGTCGTCGTTCACGACGAGCGCCGCCCCGGCAGCCCGCACCAGCGGCGCGAGGCGCTCGAGCTGGCGCGCTCGGCCAACGTCATCGAGCGCCTTGTTGCGGTATTGCACCAACACCGGCCCGGCGAGCAGCGCCGTGCGCAACCGCGCAAGGAGAACGTCGTCGTCGGGTTCGTCGGGGGTGATCAGATACAGGCCGCGTCCGGGCAGCCGAGAAAAACGCGTTTGCATTGAATCATGGTATCATGGATCATCGCCGCCACGGCCTGAAAACGGCCTGAATGCCGAGAACGGGGATCCGACGTGAACACCGAACGCAAACCACGCATCCTGGTGGTCGACGACAGCAATACCATCCGCCGCAGCGCGGAGATCTTCCTCGGCCAAGCAGGCTATGAAGTCATGCTGGCCGAAGATGGTTTTTCCGCGCTCGCCAAAGTCGTCGATTTCATGCCGGACATCATCTTCATCGACGTGATGATGCCCCGTCTCGATGGTTACCAGACTTGCGCCCTCATCAAGCAGAATCCAAAATTCCGCCATATCCCCGTGATCATGCTCACCTCGAAAGACGGCGTCTTCGACCGGGCGCGTGGGCAGCTCGTGGGCTCGGACGAATACCTCACCAAGCCTTTCACCAAGAACGAGCTACTCGCGGCGATCGCCCGGCACTGGCCGCCCAAGTCCGAAGCGCACGCTTCAGTGCAAGGAGAATGATCCCATGCCCATCCGCCGCATTCTCGTCGTCGACGACTCCCCCACCGAGCGACTCGCGCTCACCGAGCTCCTCACCCATGAAGGCTACCAGGTCATCACTGCCGAGAACGGCGATCAGGCCCTGGCGTTGGCCCGTACCGAATCGCCCGATCTCGTGCTGATGGACGTCGTCATGCCCGGCATCAATGGCTATCAGGCCACACGCCAGCTGCAGCGCGACGCAACCACCAAGCACATCCCGGTGATCATCTGCACCACCAAGGGCCAAGAAGCAGACCGGGTCTGGGGCTTGAGACAGGGCGCCGTGGCCTATCTCGTCAAGCCCATCGACGAAGCGGCGCTGCTTGCCGCCATCCGCAGCATGGGCTAACCATCCATGGCCCGGCGGATTTCCCTTCGTGACTTCCAGCAGCAGCTCGCCGAGCGGCTGCGCGAAGCTTCCGTAAGCCGCCTCGAGCACTGGTTGGTACTCCGTGCCGGTGGACGGCGCCTGCTCCTGCCGCTCACCGACGCGACGGCCATCGCCGACGAATTCGCGCTCGCCCCCATTCCCCATGCGCCGGGCGGCTATCGCGGGCTGGCCAACGTGCGCGGCAACCTCGTCGGCGTCGTCGATCTCGGCTGGCTGGAGAATGGCACCGAAACCACATTGGGCAAGCAGTCCCTGCTGCTCGTTCTGGCACCCCGCCTCATCGAAAACACCGCCCTGCTACTCGAGGAAACGGCCGGCCTGCGCCCAATGAACGCATTCACCCCCGTCGAAAACGAATCCGGTATCCACCCCTGGCACGTGCGCGCCTACCACAGCGCCGACGATCCCGAACCCTGGTTCCTGATCGACACGGCGCGTCTGGTGGCGGATCCTCTGTTCTTTGGCATCACCTCGCCGGGGTGAACCCCCGGCGCACCCTGACACCCGACACGTATCCGAGCAACGAGGAATCATCATGGCGTTCAGTCTCTTCAAGAGCCAAGCTCCTGCTGGTAGCGCATCCGATGAACACACCGACGCCCCCCCTCGGCTCTCGCCAGACGCTCTGCGGCGCCGTCTGATCCTCCTGGCGAGCGTATTGATCGTGATGGTCGCAGCCATTGGCTGGCTCGTCGTCTCGGTCAACCAGGCCGGGCTCGCCGTCGAAGAGCGTATCGCCGCGATCGAACGGGTCAAGGACGCCGCCCATGCGCTCGGACGCACCCTACCCTGGACCCTGCGCGGCGAGGCCGAAGCGTTCACCGCCCTGCGGCAAAACCGCCGCACCCTCGACGAATCCCTTTCCGTCCTGGTCACGAAAGCCGCCGAACATCCCCAGACCGCCGAACTGCAAACCCGTTGGCGACTGATACAGCCTCTTTTGCAACGATTCCTCGACGCCGAACCCTCGCTGCGCGCCTTTCGCGAGTCTGCGCCCGAAGCACAGGAGCTCACCGAGAGCGCATTCAAGCTGCTCGGAGAAATCGACCGCCTCATCGCCGACGCCAACGAGCTACGCGACGCCGTCCAGATCGCCGGCGAGACCGCCATTTCCACGCGTTACCTCTTCATCGTGCTCGCTGCGATCGCCATCGCTGGCGTCTTCGTTTCGTTGAGCAAAACCTACTTGGATGACGCCCGCGCCCGCGAGCTCGAAACCGAGCGCCAGCGCCAACGGCTCGAGGAAGAAAACACCCGCACGCAGCAGGCCATCGTGCAACTGCTCAACGAGATCTCGGACCTGGCCGACGGCGACCTCACCATCCGCGCCACCGTTTCCGAAGACATCACCGGGGCGATCGCCGACTCGGTGAACTACGCCATCGAAGAACTCGGCTCGCTCGTGCGCCGCATCAACGACACGGCAGAACGATCACCGACTCCACCGAAGAAGCGCGCCGCATCTCCGGGGAACTGCTCGAGGCGGCTCAAACCCAAGCCGACAAAATCGAGGAAGCCGACGCCATCGTCCAAGACGTGGCCAACGCCCTGCGCGAGACGGCCGCTTCGGCCGAAGAAGCGGCAGGTACTGCCGGCCGCTCGCTCGAGGCCTCCGCCAAAGGGACCGAGGCGGTCAACGAAACCATCCAGGGCATGAACCGCATCCGCGACCAGATCCAGGAAACCGCCAAGCGCATCAAACGACTGGGCGAATCCTCCCAGGAGATCGGCGAGATCGTGGAGCTCATCTCCGACATCACCGACCAGACCAACGTGCTCGCGCTCAACGCCGCCATCCAGGCTGCCGCCGCGGGCGAAGCCGGACGCGGGTTCACCGTCGTGGCCGAGGAAGTGCAGCGGCTGGCCGAACGCTCGGCCGAAGCCACCAAGCAGATCGCCGCCATCGTCAAGACCATCCAAACCGATACCCAGGATGCGGTCGGCTCGATGGAAGCCGCCACGCGCGAGGTCGTCGCCGGAACGGCCCTGTCCGATTCGGCCGGCGCCGCACTGGAAGAAATCTCGCGCGCTGCCAAGGAAACCGCCACCCGCATCACCCGGATCGCCCACGACATCCAGGCTCAGGCCGAACGAGGCGCCCAGGTCTCCGCGCTCATGCGCGAGATCCTCGCCATCACCCAGCAGACCCGCGAAGGAACGGAGCGCACCGTCCAGTCCATCGAATCCCTGGGTGAACTCGCCGCCGATCTGCGCGGTTCGGTCGCCGGTTTCCGCGTCTGATCGCCCGAGACGAAGGCCATGGTGCATCGCCCAGCCCCCGAGCCTCTATCCTGGATCGCCCCCGAAGTCGAACGCGCCCTTGCAGGGGCGCGCTTGGCCTTTGAGCGGACCCGCGCACACTACGACCCACACTACGACCCCGAAACCCTACGGCAAACGGCATCGTCGCTGCACGAGACCCGGGGCGTGCTCATCGTCGCCGGCCTCGAAGGCTTCGCCCAGTACCTCGACATGCTGGGGCGGGCCATGGAGAAAGTCTCCACTCGTCCCGATCCCGATCCGGAAGCGATGGATCGATTGCAGCGCGCCGCGATCGCCGCCGAAAATTATTTCCTCGAGCTCATCCACTCCGGCAAAGACCAACCCCTACGGCTAGGTCGGTACTACCTCGAGCTCGCAGCACTCGCCGGAGAACCCAGCGCCGCGGTGAGCGATCTCTTCCAATTCGAAGTCTCGACCCAACCTCGACCGCAACCCGTCGTCTCCGATGAAGGGCGCATCCGTGCCGCCTTGCTGCGTCGCTTCGAAAAGGGTTTGGTCGGCTGGTTCAAACCGGCCGACGAGCGCGAGGCCATCGCGGCCCTCACGCCCATACGCGAGGCGCTCGCGGGTTTGCTCAAGCTGGATGCCGGCCGCCCCCTGGAGCCGCTGTGGCTGGCCGCGCTCGCCTATGCCGACGCCCTCAGGGAAGGGCGTCTGGCGCGCGACGAGGCTTCCAAGCGCATCCTGCACGACCTGCACCGCACGATGCGCCACGCCGGGAAATTCTCTCGCCCACCCCGCCGGCTCTTGCAAGCGCTCACTTATCCCGTCGCCCGGCTCGAGCCCCGCAGCCGAGCGCAGCGGTTGTTGCACGAACACTGGCGGCTCGCCGAAGCGTTGGAAGACCAAGATCTTCCTCTGGCCGAAATCCCTTTTCGCGCCCAGCTCGACACCCTGGCCGAGGGGATCGACCGGCTGATCGAACACTGGGAGCGGCTCACCCAGGCGTCGAGTCCGCCGCTTGGGGCATTCAGCCAAGAACTCGACGCCTTGCGCCGACTCGCCCAACCCTTGGGCCGGGCAAGCATCGATCGGGCCATCGAGGCGCTCGCCGCGCTCGTGCAGTGGATGGAAGAGCAACCCGACGAATCCCTCGCCGCTCAGGCCCAGTTGGAGCTCGCCCGCACGCTCCTCATCCTTTCGGCCTACTGCCGCGCCGCCCATTGGGACGAACGCATCGAGCGTCGCCTCCAAACCCAGATCGAGCGCTTGCGCGCCTTCGTCGAAGGCCGTCCTCTCCCCGAATTCGAGCCCCAGGCCACCGAAGCCGACAGCCGCAGTATCGGCAAAGAACTCTCACGGCTGCTGGCAGAAGCCGAAACCCTGCTCGACCGCTACTATCGCGATCCGACCGAGCTCCTCGACAAGGCCCACGTCAACCGCCTGCTCGCGGAGGCACGCGCCACTTTGCTGCTCATCGGCGCCGACGAAGAGGCCAAGGCGCTCGCCCAACTGCCTCCCTTGGTCGAGCGCTTGGCCGAACAGGGCATCCTCGAAGACTCCGAGCAGCGCCAGCTCGTCGAGACGCTCGCCTATCTCCATACCCGAACCGAAGCCTTGGCGCGTGGTGAATCCCTCGAGGAATCCGCGGCATCCGTTCCCCAGGCCACCGCCGTTCCCCTGCAAGAACTCTTCGCCGAGGAAGGAGAAGCGCTGGGTACCGACTTGTTGCTCGAAGAAGAGTCGTCCACCGAGGAAGCGTCGATACTCGCTCCGGAACTCGCTCCATCTCCTCTTCCCGAGCAAGCGATCGAGCCCATCCCCGCGCCGCCCAGCGAAGAACAAAAAGAAGCGGCGGCCGAGGACGAACTGCTCGACATCTTCCTCGAAGAGGCCCGCGAAGTCCTCGCCACCCTGGAGTGCCGCATCCCGGAGCTACGAGAACGACCGGACGATGTCGACGCGCTCACGGAAGTGCGTCGCAGCATCCACACGCTCAAGGGCAGTGGCCGCATGGTCGGCCTTACCGAGCTCGGCGAATGCGCCTGGGCTCTGGAACAGACCCTCAACGCTTGGTTACAGCGCCAATGGCCAGCCACCCCGGCGCTGATTCAGTTGCTCCAGCAGGCCCACCGCCTCTTCGCCGACTGGGTGGAGGCAATCGCTGCCGGCCGGATCGAAACTCCGGCGCGGGCCGCCGCGCTCGCGGCCGAAGCCGAGCGCCTGCGCTCGCTCGAAAGCCCCGAAACCGCACCGCAAGCCGCACCTCTTCCGCCCCCCGAACCGCCGAAACACGTTTTCGGGGATCGTAGCGTCTCACGCACCGTATTCGACGCCTTTCGCCAGGAAGCGCGCGAACGGCTCACCGCCTTGCGCAGCTACCTCGACGAGGAGGCTTCCACCCCACCCGACGACACGCTCGTACGGCACGTCCACACGCTTGCCGGCATCTCGGCCACCGCCAAGGTCTTCGAGATGCACGATCTGGCCCGCGCGCTCGAACTCGGACTCGAACGGCTGGCCAAGTCGCACACGCCCCCCGACGCACTCGAGCGCGACCTCCTGTGTGCCGCCGCCGAGTGGCTCGACACGGCGCTCGAACACGTCGAGGCCGGGCGCATCCCCGAACTTTCCGGCGAACTCCCGTCTGCCTTGGAAGCCGTCGGCACGGTCACCGAAACCGCCGCCGCGACGCCGTCTCCGCCCGAAGCAGAAACGACCTCCCCGCGGCCGTCTCCGCCCGAGGCGGCAGCCCTGCCCACCCGGTCGGCCCCGGAAGCCCCGCCGGAATCGCTCGAGGCCGCGCATCCTCTCCCCCAAGAGATCGACCCCCAGCTTCTACCGGTCTTTCTCGACGAAGGCGAAGCGCTCTTCGAAACGCTCTTCGAGCGGCTCGACCGCTGGGACGAAACGAACGAAGAAAAAAACCGCGAGGCCCTCGCCCGCACGCTGCACACCCTCAAAGGCAGCGCCCGCATGGCCGGCGCCCTCGAACTGGGGGAGCGCATCCATCGTCTCGAACAAGAACTCAAGGAAGCCGGACCAGCCGCCAGGGATCTCGCACGCAACGGCATCGACGCGGCCTACGCCATGTTCCGCCAACTAGCTATGCCCGTGGCGGCGACGGCGACGGCGACGACGATTGGTGCCTTTCCCCCGGAGCAGACCCCAGGGGCGGCGAGCGCAGCGGCGATGCCGGAAACGGAAAGAGCTCCTACCCGGGAGCCTGCCGAGAGCCAGATCGGCCTGCGCGTCCAGGCCGGCACCATCGACCGGCTGGTCAACGATACCGGCGAGATCGGCATCTTGCGTGCCCGCGCCGAGCAAGATCTCCACGCCCTACGCGCTGCCGTGCTCGAGCTCACCGACGACGTCATCCGCCTGCGCACCCATCTGCGCGAGCTCGAGATCCAGGCCGAGACGCAGATGCAGACGCGCATCCACACGGCCGATGCGGCGCACGCCGAGTTCGATCCGCTCGAACTCGACCGCTACACGCGTCTGCAGGAACTCACGCGCCTGCTCGCCGAAGGAATCGCCGACGTCGCCACCATCCAACAAAGCGCGCTGTCGCACCTCGACCACGCCGAATCCGCCCTCAACCAGCAAGCGCGGCTCACCCGCGAGGTACAGCACGAACTGATGCAGGTTCGTTCGGCGCCGGTCGCCAGCGTCGCCGCACGTCTACACCGCGTAGTGCGCCAGACGGCCAAGGAACTCGGCAAACGCGTCAACCTGGACATCGAGGGGGGGCAGATCGCCCTCGACCGGGCGCTCCTCGAGCGCATGGTACCGTTGCTCGAGCATCTCCTGCGCAACGCCGTTGCCCACGGCATCGAACCCCCCGAGGAACGGCGAGCCGCCGGCAAAGCCGAATTCGGCCAGATCACGCTGGCCGTGCGCAATCTCGGCAGCGAAATCGAATTCTTGGTACAAGACGACGGTCGAGGTCTCGATTACGCCGCCATCCTCGAACGTGCCCGCAGCGCCGGGCTACTCGCCCCCGACGCTCGACCCGACGAAGCCGGCCTCGCTCGGCTCGTCTTCCTCCCTGGGTTCTCCACCGCCGGGGAGGTCAGCCAGATCGCCGGCCGCGGGGTGGGGCTGGACGTCGTCCACAGCGAAATCCAGGCTTTGGGCGGACGTATCGACCTCGTGAGCACCCCCGCCCACGGCACGACCTTCCGCATCCTGCTACCCGCCACCCTGGCGATCACGCAGGCGCTGCTCGTGCGTACCCTCGAGCGCCGCTGGGCGATTCCGGCCAATTTGATCGTTCAAACCGAGCACCTTCCCGCCGAGGCGCTGCGCGCCGCACAGCAGATGGGGCATGTCATTTGGCAAGAAAAAGCCTATCCGCTGCACTATCTCCCTCATCTCCTTGATCGTCCGAATCAAGTCGAGCCCCTGGATCGGCGTAACTGGGTGATATTGCTCGCTTCCGGCGAAGAGCGGCTCGCGCTGCACGTCGATGGACTCGCCGGCAGTCAGGAAGTCATCGCCAAACCAGCGGGGCCGCATCTCAAGCGTATCGCCGGCATGCTGGGCGCGACGCTGCTCGCCGATGGGGAAATCACGCTCATCCTCAACCCGGTGGCGCTCGCGCGCACGCCCGCCAAATCGACCGCGGACGAGCTCCCCGATCGGCCGAGCGGCGTTTCCCAGCCCAAACCTTTGGTCCTCGTGGTCGATGATTCGCTCACCGTGCGGCGCATCACGGGGCGGCTCCTCGAGCGGGCGGGTTACGAGGTCGTCCTCGCCAAAGATGGCATGGATGCGCTCGACAAACTCGCTTCGCTGGAGCACTTGCCCGTGGCGATCCTCTCCGACATCGAGATGCCGCGCATGGACGGATTCGAGCTGCTGCGCCAGATCCGGGCCGACGCACGCACTCGCGACCTCCCGGTGGTGTTCATCACCTCCCGGCTCGCCGAGAAGCACCAGGCGCACGCGATGGCGCTGGGGGCAAACGCCTATCTCGGCAAACCCTACGACGAAGACGAGCTCCTACGCCTGCTGCGCCGCTACCGCGAGGCCGCGGCGCAACCCGCCTGAGCGATGCGCGCGCATTCATCCCTGCCGCCACCGGCCGAGGGCGCGACTCGCCCTCTGCACCTGCGCGAGACGATCAGGCGGCTATGGCCCTACCTCTGGCGTTATCGCTGGCGGGTGCTCGGCGCCTTTGCCGCACTCATCGCGGCGAAGTTCGCCAACGTCGCCGTGCCGCTCCTCTTCAAGGAGCTGGTCGATTTCCTGTCGCTGCCGCCGCAGGCGCCACGCTGGGCCTTGCCGCCGCTCGCCCTCGTCTTCGCCTACGGGCTCGCGCGCTTCGGCACCGCGTTTTTCACCGAGCTGCGCGAGCTCCTCTTCGCACGGGTCACCCAGGCCGCGGTGCGCGCGTTGTCGCTCGAAGTCTTCTCCCACCTGCACGCCCTGTCGCTGCGCTTTCACCTCGAACGGCAAACCGGGGCACTCACCCGCGATCTCGAGCGCGGCACGCGCGCCATCGGCAGCCTCATCAACTTCACGCTCTACTCCATCGCCCCGACGCTGGTGGAGATCACGCTCGTGCTCGCCATCCTCTTCGCGCGCTACGAACCGGCCTTCGGCGCGATCACGCTCGCCACGCTCATGACGTACGTCGCCTTCACCGTCGTCGTCACCAACTGGCGCACCGTGCAGCGCCGCCGGCTCAACAAGATCGACGCGCAGACCCACAGCCGCGCCGTCGATGCGCTCCTCAACTACGAGACGGTGAAGTACTTCGCCAACGAAGCCTATGAACGGCGACGCTACGACCAGGATCTCGAACGCTGGCAGGAAACCGCGATCCGCAACCAGCTCTCGCTCTCTGGGCTCAATCTCGGCCAGGCGGCCATCATCACCGTCGGCGTGGTCGCCATGATGGGGCTCGCCGCGGCGCGGGTACAGGCAGGCGTGATGACCCTGGGCGACATCGTGCTCGTCAACGCCTTCCTGCTGCAGCTCTACCTGCCGCTCAACTTCCTGGGCGTGGTCTACCGCGAGCTGCGCCAGGCGCTGGTCGATCTCGAACGGCTCTTCGCCCTGCTCGACGAAAGAGAGGAAGTACGCGACGCCCCCGACGCGATCGAGCTCCCCGACGGGCCGCTGGACGTACGTTTCGAGCGAGTCTCTTTCCACTACGACCCCAGCCGACCCATCCTGCACGAAGTCGATTTCACCCTGCCCGCCGGGCGTACCGTCGCCGTCGTCGGCTCTTCCGGCGCCGGCAAATCCACGCTGGTGCGGCTCCTCTTTCGTTTCTACGACGTCACCGGCGGGGCGGTACGCGTGGGCGGAATCGACGTGCGCCACCTTAAGCAGGAGAGCCTGCGCCGTGCCGTGGGCATCGTGCCGCAAGAGACGGTGCTCTTCCACGACACGCTGGGCTACAACATCCGCTACGGCCGGCCCGAGGCGAGCGACGAGGAAGTCTGGGCCGCGATCCGCGCCGCCCGACTCGACGAGCTCGTCGCCCGTCTGCCCGAGGGGCTGGAGACGCGGGTGGGCGAGCGCGGACTCAAGCTCTCCGGCGGCGAGAAGCAGCGCGTGGCGATCGCGCGGGTGCTGCTGAAGAACCCCCGCATCCTGGTGCTGGACGAAGCCACCTCCTCGCTCGATTCGGCCACGGAGCGCGCCATCCAGGGACAGCTCGAACGCATCGCCCAAGGCCGTACCACCCTGATGATCGCGCACCGCCTCTCCACCGTGATGCACGCCGACGAAATCCTGGTGCTCGAAGAAGGGCGCATCGTCGAACGCGGCCGGCATGCCGAGCTGCTCGCGCGGGGCGGACGCTACGCCGAGCTGTGGCACCACCAGCAGCGCCAAGAAGACGCACTCCAGCCCCACGCCGTGTAAGCCCGCCCCCGTTCGCAGTGGTTTCGCCGGGAGCCCCCAGAGCCCTCCAGGGATGAGTCACGGCAAAACCGTCGCGCCGTGGGAACGAACTGTTAAACTTTCACGACAGCATTTCAGTGCACTCCCCATGGCCGCACCTCCTCGCCCGCGCTTGCTTTGGCTCGCCACCGGCGGCACCCTCGCCGCCACCGGCCGGGGCATCGCGTACCACGCCGGGGCGCTCTCGCCCGAGGCCCTGCTCGCAGCGATCCCCGAGGCAGGCCAGTACGCCGAGCTCGAGCTCGCTTCGCCCTTCGCCATGGATTCCAAGGACGCCACGCCGCACCATTGGCTGAGGCTGCACGCCGCGATCACGCAAGCCCTCGCGCGCCCCGAAATCGCCGGCCTCGTCCTCTCCCACGGCAGCGACACGCTGGAAGAGACGGCGACGCTGCTCGCGCTCACCCTTGCTCCGACTAAACCCGTGGTCCTCACCGGCGCCATGCGCCCGCCGGCCGAAGCCGGAGCCGACGGGCCGCGCAACCTCCTGCACGCGATCCGCCTTGCCGCCGATCCGAACACCCCACCGGGCGTCTTCCTCGTCTTCGGTGAGAAGCTCTTCCCCGCCCTGGGGCTGCGCAAGGCGCACACCCTGGCGCTGCAGCCCTTCGCTGCCGAACCGCGGGGCGCGCTCGGGTCGACCTTTCCCTGGCTGCCGCCGCCGCTCGAAGAACGCCCCTCGCCGCTGTCCCTGCCCCGCCCCTGGCCCAGCGTCGAGCTCCTTTCGGCCACGGCGCTCGATCGGCCCGCGGCGCTGCAGCGAGCCCAGGAAGAAGGCGCGAACGCAGTGGTGCTGCTCCTGCCGGGACACGGCAGCGTCCCCGAAACATGGGAAGCGGCGATCGCCGCCGCCACCGCAGCCGGACTTCTGGTGGTGCGCGCGAGCCGCTGTGGCCTGGGGCCGGTGCTCCCACACCCCGTCGACGCGCGCCTGGGCACCCTCCCCGCCGGCATCCTCTCCGCGCCTGCGGCCCGCGTGGCCGCCGCCCTCGTCGCACCCCATCCCTGCGAGGAACGCGAACCGCTGTGGCGGGCGCGCTTCCTGCCTTACGGAGCCGGCGCGTGAGCGCAAGGAACGCGGCCACTTTTCTCGCCGCCGACGTCGGCGGCACGCGCACCCGCTTCCTGCTCGCGCGCTGGCGGGAAAGCGAAGCCGCGCCCGACGCCCACGAAAAACCCCAAGACACCCCAAGCCAGGAGGGTTTTTCGCGCCCCGCTCCCGCCTGGGAGCCGCTGTGCCAGCGGGTGCTCGCAGACGACGCCTTCGCCTCGTTTACCGCGGTGCTCGACGCCTTCCTCGCCGACTGCCCCCCCGGAGCCAAACCGGAACTGGCCGTGATCGCGCTCGCCGGCCCCGTGACCGGGCGGCGCGCGCGGCTGACCAATCGCCCGTGGACAATCGACGCCGATGCCTTGGCCGCCCGCCATGGCTGGCCGCGGGTCGAATTGATGAACGACTTCGCCGCCCAGGCGCACGGCATCGCCGCCGCACCGCGAGAGACGTTGCACGTGCTGCAAGAAGGGGCAATCCGCCCGGGGCTTGCCGCCGTGCTCGGACCCGGCACGGGCCTGGGCATGGGCTTCTTCCTGCGCGAGGGCGAGACGGTGCGCGTCTTCCCCAGCGAAGGCGGGCACGCCGATCTCGGCGGTTTCGATCCTCCCTTTCTCACCTCCTGGAGCGCCTGGCTCGCCCGCGAAGGGCGCATCCCCTCCTGGGAGAGCCTGCTGTGCGGCCCCGGCCTCGTGCGGCTTACCGCCTTTCTCGCCGCCGAGCGCGGCCAAAGCGCACCCTGGCCGGATGCGCCGGCCATCGTCGCCGCGGCCGGGGAAGGAGAACCGCTCGCCCAGACGGCGGTGAATACCTTCGTGCGCGCGCTGGGCGCCTGTGCCGGCGATCTCGCCCTCATCGGCTGGACTGTGGAAGGCGTCTACCTCGTGGGCGCGCTCGCCACGGCCCTGCGCCCCTGGCTGGATGCGCCGACCTTCCGCGCCGCCTTCGCCGCCAAGGAACGTCATGCCGGGGTACTCGCTACGCTGCCGATCCTGCTCGCCGAGGATCCCCTGCTGGGTTTGAAGGGCGCTGCCGCCTTCGCCTGTCGCCTGCTCGCCGGAGATCGGGCATGAGTGCACCGCCCCCCTCCGTCCCCCTGCTGCCCTTCCTCCTGCTGGGCCTGCGCTATTACCGCCGGCCACGGGCCTGGGGTGGCGCCTCGGTGCTCGTGGCCCTCACCCTCGCCCAGGTCGGCCTGGCGCTATGGACCAACCACTGGCAACGTGCCCTTTTCGACGCCTTGGAGCGCCGCGACCTCGTCGAACTGCCCGCCCTCATCGCCACCTTCCTCACCATCCTGTTGCTGAGCGTAGCCGTCACCGGCGTCCACCTCCTCGTCAAACGTGGCTGGCAACTCGGTTGGCGACGCTTTCTCACCGAGCAGCTGCTCGAGAACTGGCTCAGCCGGGGACACCACCACCGCCTGCGCCACCTGCCCGGCGCTCACGACAATCCCGACGCCCGCATCGCCGAAGACGTGCGCATCGCCACGGAAGTGGCCGTCGAACTCTTCCACTCGCTGCTCTACTCGCTCGCCTCCATCGTGCTCTTCGTCGACGTGCTGTGGGTGGTCGGCGCCGAACCGCACGCCTCACCCCCCGGCACCATGGTCTGGCTTGCGCTTGCCTATGCCGGCATCGGCACGATCACCGGGGTGCTGCTGGGCCGGCCGCTCACCCGGGCCACCGACCAGCATCAGTCGCGCGAGGCCGACTTTCGCTACGGGTTGTCGCACATCCGCGACAAGTCGGAAGCGATCGCGCTCGCCCAAGGTGAAGCCTCCGAGCGCCGTCTGACGCGCGAGCGGTTCGAATCGCTGGCGCGAACCTGGTGGAAGCAGTCCCTCGGCTACCTCGGCCTGGTGTCGTTCTCCACCGCCTACGGAACGCTCCTGCCGGTTTTTCCCATCCTGGTGCTCGCGCCGCACTACATCGCCGGCACGCTCACGCTCGGCATGCTGATGCAGGCGGCCCAAGCCTTCGAACGGCTCACCAACGCGCTCTCCTGGCCCATCCACAGCATGGGCGACATCGCCCGCTGCCGCGCCTCGATCGAGCGCGTCGCGGCGCTCCATCACGATCTCGGCGAGATCGAGACGATCGAGCGGCTGTGCCTACCGGGGCAGGTCTGCCGCAGCGTCGGCCATCCGGGGCAGATGGTGATCGAACGGCTCACCTTGACGCTGCCCAACGGCCACCCGGTGCTGGAAAATTTCTCGCTCACGCTACAGCGCGGCGAAACCGTGCAGCTCGTGGGCGACCCGAACACCGGCATCGCGCTACTCAAGGCCATCGCCGGCGTCTGGTCCTGGGGGCAGGGAAACATCATCCTGCCCGACGGTGAGACGCTTTCCTTCGTGCCACAGCGGCCTTTCCTGCCCGAAGGACCGCTCATCGCCGCTCTCACCTATCCACGCGATCCGGCGGAAGTCGAACGCAAGGCCGTCGTCGACATCTTGCAGGCCGTGGGGGCGGATGCGCTCGTCGAGCGGCTCGACGAGCGCGACGACTGGAACCGCACTCTGACCGCGCCGGTGCAGCAGCGGCTGGCGCTTGCCCGCACCCTGCTCGAGCGGCCCGCCTGGGTGTTCTACGAAGCCCCGCCCGATGCCGTGCCCGCACCGGGTAAATTCGATCCAGTAGCGCTGCTGCGCGAGCGCCTGCCCGAAGCGACGCTGGTGATCTTCTGGCCGCATCACCAGCCCTATCCCGGCGTGCAGCGCGTCGTCGCCCTCAATTGAACCGCGCCGGCAGCCAGCCGCGCGCCACCGCCTCGCGCAGGCACCACGCCGGCGTCGTCTCGGTCTTGTAATTCCAGAAGAACCAGCCGCGATAGCGCTCGAAGGTGAGGAGCTGCGCCGCCGCGTAGCCGCGCAGCGCCACTCCCTGCTGAAAGGCGTCCAAGCCTTCGAGCGGGTGCGTCGTCGGCCCGTCGGCCCACAGCGACACCTCCTGCAGCTTGAGCCCGAGGCTCCACTCGCCGCACACCGTCGGCAGCCCCAGCTCCCGCCCGATGGCGTCGGCCTCGGCCCGCAGATCGACCACGGTCTCGCGCAAGTGTTCGTAGATGTCCGCCTCCAGATCCTCGGGCGTGAAGCACTGGTAGCGGTGCACGTCGAACCAGACGTTCTCGTACGGCGGCGCATTCATGAATCCGAGATACTCGCGCCAGTCGCGAAAACCGTCGTGGAACATCACGCCGACCGTGGGCGGACAGTGCGCCCGGATCGCCGCGTAGGCGCGCTCGTAGTAGCGCTTCAATATATCCGTAGGCACGTCCCAGCGCGGTTCGTTCAATACTTCGAAAGCGAAGAGCGCCGGCTCGGCGCGATAGCGCTCGGCCAGGCGCCCCAGGAGTTCGACCGAATGGTCGATGTATTCTGCTTTGGTGTGCCAGTCGCACACGTTAAGTATTCCGCCGTTGTCGAAGCCGTTCTGGCAGCCGGCGGCCGCGTGCAGGTCGAGCACCACTTTGAGTCCGAATTCTTCCGCCCAGCGCAGCGCCCGGTCGAGCACCTCGATGCCGCCGGTGACGAAGGGCTCGCGCCGCGTCCCATAGACCGGATGGTAGGGATAGGGCGGCCCCAGCACCCAGTGACCGAACGGGATGCGCACGGCGTTCAGCCCCCGTTCGGCGATCCAGGCGAAATCCTCCCGCGTGATCCAGCGCGCCCAGTGCGCCCGCAGCCGCGGGGTGGCCTCCTCGCCCAACGCCACGCACCAGGTCGTCTCGTCGGTAGCCTCCACCCCTTCGAAAAGGCTGGGCACCATCCACTTCTCGAGCACCAGCCACGAGCCCAGATTCACCCCCCGCAAGCGTTCCATCGCCCTCTCCCCGGCCGCATCGTGGAGTCATTATAGGCATCTGCTACGACGGTTTTCGTTTCGACGCGCTCGCCGTCCTCAAAAAGGACGAAGGGCTGCCCGACGTCGCTCCCGGCGAACCAGGCGGACCGCGGCCTGCCTGGTCGCACTTCCTCGCCCGCCCCGGCCTGCTCGACTGGGTACGCGACTTGACTGAGCACACCGGCATCACCCGGGATCATCTCGACGAGAGTTGCTCTCTGCAGGACTTACAACCTCTGTCCCCATTGCCCGGCAAAGCACGACTCGGTGAGCGGCCGACGCTCGCGCGGGGCGCGTTCCTTCTCGGCGAGTTCCCCATCGAGCACGTCCGGCTCGGCCGGATGCCCCACGGCGATGAGCGAAATCACTTTGTAGCGATCCGGCACGCCGGCCACGGCGCGGATCGCCTGGGCGTCGAATCCGGCCATGGGGTGCGACATCAATCCCAGGGCCACGGCTTGCAGGCAGAGATTCTCGGCCGCGGCGCCGCAGTCGTATTCGGCCCAGGCGTTGGGTTCGCCGTTGTAGGAAAAAAATGGGTCGGCGCACACCAGCACGAGGAGCGAGGCGCGCTTCACCCACGCCTGGTTGAATGGCCACAAGGTGGCAAAAGCCTTTTCCCATCCCTGAGGATCCTGGGTGCGGTGCCACACGACGAAACGCCAGGGCTGATCGCCATAGCACGACGGCGCCCAGCGCGCCGCCTCCAGTAACGAAAGCACCTGCTCGCGCGTCACGGCTTTGGTCTCGTCGAACGCACGACCGCTCCAACGCTCGGCGATCAGAGGATGGATCGGGACTTCGGTCACGGCGGGTTTCTTCATGTCGGTCTCCGTCGCACAAAAATCCCGCTCATCTTAGGCCCGGATCCGGCACGAAAGCAAGATCGCGCGTACTCCGAAGCCGGGATGCCACGGATGGGCTATAGTAAAGCGACGGGGTTCCAGCCCCTCCCCGTTTCATTCCAAGGAGTGTGACTCATGAGCATTCCCGCCAAAGCCTATGCCGCTTTCGACCCGCATTCCCCGCTCGTTCCCTGGGAAATCGCCCGCCGCGAGCCGGGGCCCTACGACGTACAGATCCAGATCCTCTACTGCGGCGTGTGCCACTCCGACCTGCACCAGGCGCGCAACGAGTGGAAGAACACGATCTATCCCTGCGTGCCCGGGCACGAGATCGTCGGGCGCGTGGTCGCCGTGGGCGAGAAAGTCACCCGATTCAAGGTCGGCGATCTCGCCGGCGTCGGCTGCATGGTCGACAGCTGCGGCCATTGCGACGCCTGCGCGAGCGGGGAAGAGCAATACTGCCGTGAAGGGTTCGTCGGCACCTACAACGGTCGAGGTCCCGGCAGCGAGAACACCTACGGCGGCTACTCCCAAGTCATCGTGGTGAAGGAAGCCTTCGTGCTGCACATCAAGCATCCGGAAAAAGATCTCGCCGCGGTGGCGCCGCTGCTGTGCGCCGGCATCACCACCTATTCGCCGCTGCGCCATTGGAACGTCGGCCCGGGCAAACGGGTAGGAATCGTCGGCCTGGGCGGGCTCGGGCACATGGCCGTCAAACTCGCCCACGCCATGGGCGCGCACGTGGTGCTCTTCACCACCTCGCCCGGCAAGACGGCCGACGCCAAGCGGCTCGGGGCCGACGAGGTCTGCATTTCCAAGGATCCCGAGCAAATGGCCCGCTACCGCGAGCAGCTCGACTTCATCCTCGACACCGTGGCGGCTCCGCACCGGCTCGACGACTACCTGCAGCTCTTGAAACGCGACGGTACGCTCACCCTCGTGGGCGCCCCTTCCGAGCCGCACCCTTCGCCCGGGGTCTTCAATCTGCTCTTCCGGCGCCGCAGCCTCGCCGGCTCGCTCATCGGCGGCATCCGTGAGACGCAGGAGATGCTCGATTTCTGTGCCGAACACGGCATCGTCTCGGACATTGAGCTCATCCCCATCGATTACATCAACACCGCCTACGAACGCATGCTGAAGAGCGACGTGAAATACCGTTTCGTCATCGACATCGCCGCTTCATTGAAATGAGGATGCAGGAGCCTTCACCATGAAACGACTGGAAAACCACGTCGCGCTGGTCACCGGCGGCGGGCGAGGCATCGGCAAGGCCATCGCCACCCGTCTGTATCAGGAAGGGGCGAAAGTGGCCATCTGCGGCACCACGCCCGAGGTGCTGGACGCGGCTGCGCGCGAGATCGGCCCCGACGTGCTCGCGCTCGTCTGCGACGTCTCACAGGCCGATCAGGTCGAGGCGACAGTGCGGCGCATTCGCGAACGCTTCGGCAAGGTCGACATCCTGGTCAACAACGCCGCCGTGATGCTACGCCACGTCAGTCTGGAGCGGGCCGCCCGCCCCTTCACCGAACTGGAAGAAGAAGTCTGGGACCGGGTGATGGCGGTCAACGTCAAAGGCCCGTGGCTGTGCGCCCGCGCCGTCTTCCCCGACATGCAGGCACAGCATTGGGGACGCATCATCAACATCGCCTCGGATACCGTCTTCATCGGTCGCGGCAACGGTGCGCAATACATCACCTCCAAGGCCGCCGTGATCGGGCTCACGCGTGCGCTTGCCTGTGAAGTCGGTCGCCACGGCATCACGGTCAACGCCATCTCGCCGGGCTTGACGCAAAGCGAGACGATCCGCGAACATGGGTTTGAGGCCATGGCCAAGCAGCTGGCCGAACAGTCGGCCATCCCACGACCCGAGGTTCCCGAAGATCTGGTCGGCGCCGCCGCTTGGCTCGCCTCCGACGACGCCGCCTTCGTCACCGGTCAGACGATCTGCGTCGACGGCGGATTGGTGTTGCACTGAGCAAGTATGCACCGACCCAGGAACCTTCTCATGACGACCAACAAACCCACCGTCCTCGTCACCCTAGCCCCCGCCGTGCGAGAAACCGTCGAAGGGCGGCTCGGAGAACTCGCCCGGATCGTCTTCCTCTCCGATCTCCCCGAAGCGCAACGGCGTGACGCCCTCGAGGGAGCCGAGTATCTCCTCACGCTCAATCCGCAGCGGGAATTCGGCCCATGGTGGCCGCAGCAACCGCGCTGGCGCTTCGTCCAGTTCACCACCGCCGGGGTCGATCACGTCGACTTCACCCGCATCCCCGCCGAGACGATCGTCGCCAGCAACGTCGGCGGGTTCGCCGAGCCGATGGCCGAATACGTGCTCGCCACGGCGCTCGCCCTGAGCAAGAAACTGCTCCATTACCATCGCCTGCTGCAACAAGGCGTGTTCGCCCAGTTCGGTGAGACCGGCACGCTGCGCGGCAAGACGGTGACGATCCTCGGCTTTGGCGGCATCGGCCACGCCTGCGCCACGCTGCTGGGTCTCTTCGACATGCGCCTCTTCGCCATCAACCGCAGCGGCAAGACCGACGTTCCCGTGTGGCGCTGCGGCACCCTCGCCGATCTCGAAGACGCCCTGCGGCTGGCCGACGTCGTGGTCGTCTGCCTGCCGCTCAATCGCGACACCCGGGGCCTGCTCGGGGCGCGCGAGCTCGGATGGCTCAAGGACGACGCCATTTTCATCAACGTCGCCCGCGGCGAGATCGTCGACGAAAAGGCGCTCTACGACTTTCTCCTTGCGCACCCCAAGGCGCAAGCGGCGATCGACGCCTGGTGGATCGAACCCTTCCGCCACGGGGAATTCCGCATGAATTATCCTTTCCTCGATCTTCCCAACGTGCTCGGCAGCCCGCACAATTCCGCCCGCATCCCCGGCTGGGAACGGGTGGCGCTCGAGCGTGCTTGCGACAACCTCGCCCGCGCCCTCGAGGGTGCGCCCGTGCACGGCCTCGTCGACCGTCGCGACTATCTTTGAATCGCCATGGCGCGCCCCTCGGCCCGCATGCTGATCGTCTGGCACTCGCGCACCGGCGCCGCCCGACAGATGGCCGATGCCGCCCACGAAGGCGCGCTCGAGGCGCTGCGCGAACTCGAAGCCCTCGAACGCGTGTCGGTCGTCCTACGACGGGCGGCAGAAGTCACGCTCGAAGAGGTGCTCGCCGCCCAGGGCTATCTCTTCTGCGCCCCGGAAAACCTCGCCACCCTCTCCGGCGAGATGAAAGAATTTTTCGATCGCTGCTACTACGGTGTGCTCGACCGAGTCAATGGCCGGCCCTACCTCGCCCTGGTCGCCGCCGGCAGCGACGGCACCGGCGCCGTGCGCCAGATCGAACGCATCTGTACCGGTTGGCGCCTGCGTCCGCTCGCCCCCGCCCACGTCGTGCTCACCCACGCCCAAACGCCAGAGCAAATCCTCGCTCCCAAGACGCTGCCCGAGCACGAACGCGAACGCTGCCGCACCCTCGGCGCGACGATGGCGGCGTGGTTGGTATGAACCTGCGAGAAGCGATCACCCCCCGTTCGCCGCGGCATACATGGGCTTGCCATCGCTGAGGGCGATCCAGCCTTTCACGATCCGGTAAATCACCCAGACACCAGAGATGACGAGCACGATCATGCCCACCGCCATGAAAGAAGTGGCCACGCCCACGACCAACCACAGCAGGCTGTACCAGAAGGTTCTGCGCTGCCACAGGAAGTGCGACTCGACCCAGGTGCCGCGCACATCGGGGTATTTCACGTAGTTGACGATGATTCCCACCAGATAGGTGACCCCCAGGATCAAAGAGGCCGCGTAGAGCGCATAGATGATGGTGGCCCACTTCTTCGCCTCGCGGAGCTTGGTTTCATCGCCCGCGGATGAAGTTGCCTCGATGATTTCCATGAAATATCCTTTTCGCGCAGAATCGAACAGAAGAAGAATATCATATCCGAGCACAGGAGAACGGCACTTTGCTGCCACGCAGTCGGTCAATCGAGGACCCATGGACGGATCACCCATGAAACCTCCCTTCCCTTTACGTGGGCGCGGCGTGACGATCGCACCACGGAATCGCTATGCCCGTCTCGAGCGCGAGCCTTTCGACGACGGTTGGCCACAAGAAGAAGAAACGCCCGGCGCGCCTCCGACCGAAGTGCGCTGGGAAGAAGCCCATAGCGCCCTCACGACCAACCGCTCGCCCGATCTTGGCTTCGATCGCTCGATTAACCCCTACCGTGGCTGCGAACACGGCTGTGCCTACTGCTACGCCCGGCCGATGCATGCCTGGCTGGACCTCTCGCCGGGACTGGATTTCGAGCGCATCATCATCGCCCGACGTCACCTCGCCGACCGGCTGCGCGCCGAGCTCAACCGCCCTGGCTATCGGCCTGCGCCGATCGCCCTGGGCACCGCCACCGATGCCTGGCAGCCGGTGGAACGCAAACTGGGGCTCACGCGCGCGGTGCTGGAAGTGCTCGCCGAGGCGCGCCATCCCTGGACGGTCGTCACCAAGGGCAGCGGCATCCTGCGCGACCTCGACCTGATCGCCCCCATGGCGGCTTCGGGGCTGTGTGAAGTCTATGTGACGCTGACCACGCTCGACGCCGAACTCGCCCGCCGGCTGGAACCCCGCGCGGCGAGCCCGCGGCGGCGCCTGGAAGTAATCGCGGCGCTCGCACGAGCCGGCGTGCCGGTGGGCGTGAGCCTCGCGCCCCAGATTCCTTTTCTCACCGAAGACATGGAAGCGGTGCTCGCCGCCGCGGCCGAAGCCGGGGCATGCAGCGCGTTCATGAGCATCTTGCGCCTACCGCAGGAGCTGGAGACGATTGTCGACGATTGGCTGCAGCGGCACGTACCCGAGCGGCGTGAGCGCATCCTCGCGCGCTTGCGCGAGCTGCACGGCGGCAAGCTCGATGGCCCGTTCGGCGAGCGTTTCCGCGGCCGTGGCCCCTGGGCCGACCTGCTCGCCCAGCGCTTTGCCATCGCCCGACGTCGCGCCGGCCTCGAACGATCGCTCCCGCCGCTCGTCACCCACCTCTTTCGCCCGCCGGCGAAGCGCGCCGGCGAGCCGGTGCAGCAGGCGCTCTTTTGAGCAAAGCCACTTCTCCCTTTGCACCGCGTCCGTCCGCGTCCGGACGGATGCCCCGGTTGAACACTCGGCTCTTTCGATCTTCCCGAGCGGCATGAATGGACGGACCGAACCGTGGTACAAACCGCAACCAGGAACAAACCGCAAAGGATGAGACGATGGACCGGCAACCGATCGTGCAGAAAGTCTATCTGGTGGGCGCCGGCCCTGGCGACCCGGAACTGCTCACCGTCCGGGCGCTGCGCCTGCTGCAGGCAGCCGACGTGCTCGTCTACGACAACCTGGTGAGCCCGGCCATCCTCGATTGCGTCCGCCCCGAGGCGCAGCGCGTCTTCGTCGGCAAGCGCGCCGGACGGCATACGCTGCCCCAGGAAGAGATCAATGCGCTCCTCGTCGAACTGGGGCAGGCCGGCGGAGTGGTCGTGCGGCTCAAGGGAGGCGACCCCTACATCTTCGGGCGCGGCGGCGAAGAAGCCGAAGCGCTCGCCGCAGCCGGCATCCCTTTCGCGGTCGTACCCGGCATCACGGCGGCCTGCGGCATGGCCGCGAGCCAGGGCATTCCACTCACGCACCGTGACCATGCGCAATCTTGCCTCTTCGTCACCGGTCACCTCAAAGACGGCGCCCTGCTGCTCGACTGGGAGGCGCTCGCGCGGCCACGACAGACGGTGGTCTTCTACATGGGGGTAAGCACCCTGCCCACGATCTGCCGCGAACTCGTCGCCCATGGCCTGCCGGCCGACACGCCTGCGGCCGTGGTACGCAACGCGACCCTGCCTGATGCCGAACGCCTCGTCGGCACATTGGCGAGCCTGCCCGCCCTGGCGGCCGCCGCCGAGCTTGCCCCGCCGGCGCTGCTGGTGGTGGGAGAAGTAGCGGCGCTCGCCGAACGGCTCGCACCCTGATCAGTCTTCCGCGCTGCCGTAGTCCCTCAGCCGCCCCACGTCCGACGCCTTTCTCCGGCCAGAGTCATACGACACTCCCTGCTTGGCCCGACGGTATCGACGGTTTCAAAAGGGCGAACAACGCCGCCCGCCGCAGGCGATTGGCGAGCTCCTGTGCCGCGTCCATAACACGCTCCTCAATACAGCGGCGCCGCTCCCGGCGGGCGCGTCTTGAATCGCCGATGTACCCAATAGTACTGCGCCGGCATGCGACGGATCTCGCCTTCGAGCCAACGGTTCATGCGCGCCGCGTCGGCCACCTCGTCCTCGGTGGGGAAATCCTCCCAAGGCTCGCCGAATCGCGTCACGTAGCCTTTACCATCGGGCAGCATCTCCGTGACACACGGCACCACCGCAGCGCCCGTGAGTCGTGCCAGTCGCGACAGGCCAGTGATCGTGGCCGCCGGCACCCCGAAGAACGGCACGAAGACAGACTCCTTGCGCCCGTAATCGAGATCGGGCAGATAGTAGAGCGGCCGACCGGCGCGCAAGGCGCGTACCACCGGGCGAATGCCGTCCTGGCGCGCCACTTGGAGCTGATCACCGAAACGTGAACGCCCCCAGTTGAGCCAGTGATCGGCCACGGGATCCTTTTTCTGGCGCGAATAGACATAGACCCCGTCGTACTCCATCGCCACCCGTGTCCCGCCCATATCGAGGCCGAGGAAGTGCGGCACGAGCAGAATCACTGGCCGCCCTTGGGCCCGAATCGCATCGACGCCCTCTTTGCCTTCGAGCCGCACCAAGCGGCGGATGCGCTCAGCCGGAGCGAACCAGGCGACCCCCCGCTCGAGGATGCTGCGCCCGAGCAAGCGGAAGTGCTCGCGCAACACCGCGCGGCGCTCCTCTTCCGTCCATTCGGGAAAACACAGCCGCAGGTTGACCTCGGCCACGTGCCGGCGCGAGCGCGCCAAGTGAAAGAGCAGCGCGCCGAAGCCGCGGCCAATGGCCGCCTGCAGCGACAGCGGCAGCCAATGCAGCACCCATAGCAACGCGACGAGCAAACGAGACATTTCCTCATTACCTTGGAGAAGATTTATAATTATCCTCTATCCGCCGAGTTAATCCGACAACTTGCGGGGCGGACGAGAAGGGCAGCTCGAAGAACCGTCGTGCAGTAGGTTAGTCGAGCTGTCCAAGAAATACCGCTAAAGCGTCGCCGCTCCCCCGATCCCCAGAGCCGGCACGCCGCCTCATGGGGATCAAAAGGAGCGAATCGATGGCCAAGGAATACCTCTTCACCTCCGAATCCGTCTCGGAAGGGCACCCCGACAAGGTCGCCGACCAGATCTCCGACGGCGTGCTCGACGTCATCCTCGGTGAAGACCCCCACGGGCGCGTCGCCTGCGAGACCCTCGTCTCCACCGGGCTCGTGGTCATCTCCGGCGAGATCACCACCAAGGCGCACCCCAACTACCGCGAGATCGCACAGGACGTGATCCGGCGCATCGGCTACGACGATTCCGACATCGGTTTCGACTACAAGTCCTGCGCCATCCTCACCGCCATCAACCGCCAATCGCCCGACATCGCCCAGGGTGTGGGCAAGGCCTTCGACGACCCGCTCGACCAGGGCGCCGGCGACCAGGGCCTCATGTTCGGCTATGCCTGCAACGAAACCCCCGTGCTCATGCCGCTGCCCATCTACTACGCCCACCGCCTCATGCAGCGCCAGGCCGAAGTGCGCAAGGACGGCAGGCTCCCGTGGCTGCGGCCCGATGCCAAATCCCAGGTGACGGTGCGTTACGTAGACGGCAAACCCACCCAGGTGGAAACCGTGGTCCTCTCCACCCAGCACCACCCGGACATCACCTACGACGAGATTCGCGAAGCGGTGATCGAGGAGATCATCCACCCGATCATCCCGCCGGAGCTACGCGCCCCCGACATCAAATACCTCATCAATCCCACTGGGCGCTTCGTCGTCGGCGGCCCGCACGGCGACTGCGGCCTCACCGGACGCAAGATCATCGTCGACACCTATGGCGGTGCGGCGCATCACGGCGGCGGCGCGTTCAGCGGCAAGGACCCTTCCAAGGTCGACCGCTCGGCGGCCTACGCCGCGCGCTACGTGGCGAAGAACGTCGTGGCCGCGGGTCTGGCGGATCGCTGCGAAGTGCAGATCGCCTACGCCATCGGCGTGGCTCGCCCCGTGAGCCTCATGGTCGAGACCTTCGGCACCGGCAAGATCCCCGACGAGAAGATCGAGGCCCTCGTGCGCCGACACTTCGACCTGCGCCCGCGCGCCATCATCGAGATGCTGGACCTGCTGCGCCCCATCTATTCCAAGACCGCCGTTTATGGTCACTTCGGCCGCGAGGAGCCCGAGTTCACCTGGGAAATGCTCGACAAAGCCGAAGCGCTGCGCGCCGACGCCGGTCTGTGACCTTTCACGGACGCCCCATGCGGGCGCCGCGGATCATCGCCGCAAGCGGCTGCAGGCAACGCGCCTAGCGTAAGGATGCCTCCCCCATCCGAGGCGATGGGCAAGCATCCGAGCACGGAAACACGTCGCCAGGCAGCCGCGCAGGAGATTGTTCGCAGCCCGCACGAGGTGCGTCCGCAAAGTTTTTCGAACCCATCATCAGGTTTTCCCGGTGCCATACGGGAGATTTGCCAGGATACAATCCGCCTCCATGTCCTCAGACGCTTCCCTCCTGCTCGACTTCGTCCTGCTCTTCGCCGGACTCGCGTTGCTCACCTTGGGTGCAGAATGGCTCGTGCGCGGCGGCGCGCGCCTCGCAACCCGATTCGGCATCTCCCCCCTGGTCGTGGGGCTCACCATCGTCGCCTTCGGCACCAGTGCCCCGGAACTCGCCGTTTCGGTCGGTGCAGGCTTGCGCGGGGCGCCCGATCTTGCGCTCGGCAATGTGGTCGGCTCCAACATCGCCAACATCCTGCTGATCCTCGGCGTCACCGCGATCATCGGGCATATCCAGGTTCACTCTCAACTGTTGCGGCAAGAAATCCCCGTGCTGCTCGGTGCCGTCGCCCTGTTCTGCACCACCTCCTTCGACGGCATCCTCAGCCGCCTCGATGGCCTGATCCTCTTTTCCTCGATGATCGCCTATACGGTCTTTCTACTGCGCCAAGCGCGCACCCTCCCGCCCCAGGAAGAAGCAGGGCTTGCCACCGACATTCCGCGAAGCCGCTGGGACGAACACGCAGGTGTGCAGATGGCGCTGGTGCTCGTCGGCCTGGGGCTCCTCATCTACGGGGCCGACCTGGCCGTGGGGGCCGCCTCCGGCATCGCCCGCAGCTTTGGCGTGAGCGAGCTGGTGATCGGCCTCACGGTCGTGGCGGTAGGCACGTCGCTCCCCGAGATCGCCACCTCCGTCGTCGCTGCCCTTCGCGGCCATCGCGATATGGCCGTCGGAAACGTGATCGGCTCCTGCACGTTCAACCTGCTCTCGGTGCTCGGCGCTACCGCCCTGGTCGCGCCGCACGGAATCCTGGTGAGCGAGACGATACGTCACGTCGACTCCTGGGTCATGCTGGGCACCACGGTGGTGCTGCTACCCATCATCGTCTCCGGCGCCGGCATTCGCCGCAGCGACGGGGCCTTGTTGCTCGCCTTCTACCTCGCCTACCTCGTCCATCTGGGGTTGGACGCGAGCGCCCACCCCTGGCGCGAAGGCTACGTCCAGCTCATGCTCTCCTTCGTCCTGCCGCTCGCCATGGTCTATCTCATGGTGCGTTACGTGCAATCCATCGAGCGCCGCCAATAGCAGGCTGTTCGAGGCCCCTAAGCGACTGCGCGACCCTTTGCTATAATCCCCGCAACCGAGGAGCGCTGCAACCCGTCCCCGCGGGCCAGGCTCGGTTCAGATTCAACGGCGCTCACCCGTCTTCTCCGGCCGGACGGAAGACGCAGGTGAGCTGCGCATCCGCTCGGCCTCGTTCCCGAATAGGAGCATTTCGATGAACCAGGCCGTATCTACCCCCGATCACGTCGTCGCCGATCTCTCCCTTGCCGAATGGGGCCGCAAGGAAATCCGCATCGCCGAGAGCGAGATGCCCGCCCTCATGGCGCTGCGCCGCGAATACGCCGAGCAAAAGCCGCTCACGGGCGCCCGCATCGCCGGCAGCCTGCACATGACCATCCAAACCGCCGTGCTCATCGAAACGCTGGTGGCGCTGGGCGCTCAGGTGCGCTGGGCCTCGTGCAACATCTTCTCCACCCAGGATCACGCCGCCGCGGCGATCGCCGCCGAGGGCATCCCCGTCTTCGCCAAGAAAGGCGAGACGCTCGAAGAATACTGGGACTACACCCACCGCATCTTCGAGTGGCCCGACGGCGGCCATGCCAACATGATCCTCGACGACGGCGGTGACGCCACCCTCCTCCTGCACTTGGGCGCCAAGGCCGAGCGCGACCCGAGCGTGCTCGATCGTCCCACGAGCCTCGAAGAAAAAGTGCTCTTCGCCCGCGTGCGCGCGCAGCTCGAGCGCGACCCTTCCTGGTACTCGCGGCGCATCGCGGCGATCCGCGGCGTCACCGAAGAGACCACTACCGGCGTGCATCGCCTCTACCAGATGCAGGAGCGCGGCGAGCTGCGCTTCCCCGCGATCAACGTCAACGACTCGGTCACCAAGTCCAAGTTCGACAACCTCTACGGCTGCCGCGAATCGCTCGTCGACGGCATCAAGCGCGCCACCGACGTGATGATCGCCGGCAAGATCGCCGTCGTTTGCGGCTACGGTGACGTGGGCAAGGGCTCGGCCCAGGCCCTGCGGGCGCTGCGCGCCGAAGTCTGGGTCACCGAGATCGACCCCATCTGCGCCCTGCAAGCGGCGATGGAAGGCTACCGCGTGGTGACCATGGAAGAAGCCTGTGACAAGGCCGACATCTTCGTCACAGCCACCGGCAACTACCACGTCATCACCCACGAGCACATGCGCCGCATGAAAGACCAGGCGATCGTGTGCAACATCGGCCACTTCGACAACGAGATCGACGTTGATTCGCTGCGCCAATACCGCTGGGAAAACATCAAGCCCCAGGTCGACCACGTCATCTTCCCCGATGGCAAGCGCATCATCCTGCTCGCCGAAGGACGTCTGGTGAACCTCGGCTGCGCCACGGGGCATCCGAGCTTCGTGATGAGCTCCTCCTTCGCCAACCAGGTGCTGGCGCAGATCGAACTCTACACACACCCCGAGCGCTACCCCGTGGGCGTCTATCGCCTGCCCAAACAGCTCGACGAGAAAGTCGCCCGGCTGCAATTGACGCGCCTCAACGTCCAGCTCACCCGGCTCACCCCCGAGCAGGCGGCCTACATCGGCGTGCCCGTCGACGGGCCTTACAAGCCTGAACATTACCGCTACTGAGCGTGAGGAAGCGACCGATGCCGCCGCTCGAAATCTCCGTCGAATTCTTCCCGCCGCAGACGGCGGAGGGCGAAGCCAAGCTCGAGGAGGCGCGCCGGCGCCTCACGCAACGCCTGCGCCCGGCCTACTATTCCGTCACCTACGGCGCCGGTGGTTCCACCCGCGAGCGCACCTTCGCCGTGGTCGAGCGGCTGCACCGCGCCGGGCTCGACGTCGCTCCCCACCTCTCCTGCATCGGCGCCACTCGCGCCCAGATCCGCGAGATCCTGCGGCAGTACCAAGCGCTCGGCGTGCGCCGCCTCGTGGCGCTTCGGGGTGATCTCCCCTCCGGCGTGCGCGACCCCGGCGAGCTGCGCTACGCGAACGAACTCGTCGAGTTCATCCGCACCGAGACGGGCGATCACTTCTGGATCGCAGTCGCGGCCTATCCCGAATACCACCCGCAGGCGGCGAGCGCCACGGCCGATCTCGACGCCTTCGCCCGCAAAATGCACGCTGGCGCCGACTGCGCCCTCACACAGTACTTCTACAACCCCGACGCCTACGCCCACTTCGTCGAGGAATCCCGGCGCCGCGGCGTCACTGCCCCCATCGTGCCCGGCATCATGCCGATCACCAGTTTCGCGCGGCTCGCCCGCTTCTCGGATGCCTGCGGCGCCGAGATCCCGCGCTGGATCCGCAAGAAGATGGAAGCCTACGGCGACGATGCCGAATCGATCCGCGCTTTCGGCCTGGAAGTACTCGTTCGCCTGTGCGAGCGCCTGCTCCAACTCGGCGCCCCGGGCCTGCATTTCTACACCATGAATCAAGCGGAGCCGACGCTCGCGATCGCCGAGGCGCTGGGATTGACCCCGTGCGCGGCAAGCTGATCGCTGCTGCGCAGAGCCCCTTCTGCGAACCTTCTTGCCGTCTGGACGGTCGATGCTTACACTGAAAGCATGATGCATGTACCGGAGCCTTCCATGTCCAGCTTGACGATCTCCCAGATCGACGAAACCCTAGAGTCAGCCTTGAAACGGCGTGCCGCGCAAGACGGCGTCTCGGTGGAAGAGGAAGCCCGGCGTCTGCTGCGCCGCGCCGTGCTGGAAGAAGAAACACCTGGGTTCGGCCGGCGCATCGCGCAGCGCTTTCACGACCTCGGTGTGGACGATCTCCCGATCCCCCCGCGCACGGCCCCGCGACCGCCCCCCTTCCAAGACGAAACGGCATGATTCTGCTCGACACCAACGTCCTGTCCGAACTCATGCGCCCCGCCCCGGCGCCGCAGGTGCTCGCCTGGCTCGATCGCCAAGTGCCCTCTCAGGTCTACCTCTGTGCTACCGTCCGTGCCGAAATCGAACTGGGCATCGCCCTTTTAGCAGACGGCCGAAAGCGCCAAGCGCTCTGCAGCGTTGCGCAGAGCATGTTCCAAGAAGAGTTTGCCGGCCGCTGCCTCCCCTTCGATGAGTCTGCCGCCGTTCGCTACGCAGAAATCGTAGCGTTTCGCCTACGTGCTGGACGTCCGATCAGCGTAGAAGATGCCCAGATCGCGGCGACCGCCCTCAGTCGCGACCTGATGCTCGCAAGCCGCAACGTACGCGATTTTTCCGGCATCCCAGGCTTGCGCCTCATCGACCCTTGGATGATGCCTATTTGAGGCCGTTAGGGCTGCATGGAAGGGCTCTCTTCCCGTTACGTCAGATCTTCTCTCTGCACTGGCAAAGGCTGCGGCACGTCGGTCTTCAAACCGATCACCCGCTCCAAGCACCGTTGCCAGCGCGCGACGAAGTCCTGCGGCTCGATCGGAGCGCCGTTCAGTTCCGAGAGGCTCACCGTGCGCGCCCGCAGCAGGGGCTCGTCCTGCGGCCGGGCGAAAGCCGCGCACAGCAGCGCCCAGTCGACGGGGGCAAGCAGCAAGCCCACTCCCAGGACGGCGCCTTCGCGCGTGCGCCGCTGGGCGAAACCGGCGAGCTTGCGCCCCTTGGCATCCGCGAGCTCCCACGGGCCGAAGCTACCAAAACAGGCCCAATCCAACGCCTTGTTCGCGATAGGAACGGTACCGGGTGGCACCGCCCGCACCGCTAGCCCCAAATCGGCGAAGAAGGCGATGTGCGCCTCGGCGCAGCGCCGGTAGGCGTCGACGAGGCTCCCCTCGAGCCAGGGATGGCCGAGCGGCAGACGGATGACGGCGCTCACCCACCCCGGGCCGGCGAGCACGGCGCCGCCCCCGGAGCCGCGCACTCGCACGCTGACGCCGGCCGGCAGGCGCGACGCCACTTCCGGCAGCAACCGGCGCTGCGCGCACCCGAGCACCACGGAATGATGCACGGGTGCGCTCACTTCCACCCTCGGTGTCACAGCACCGAGGCTTGCCGCTCCCGTCATGACACCTCGAGCCGCGCGATCGCCCGTTCCCGGCCGAAAGTCTCTCCTTCAGGCACCAAGATCTGCGCCAAACGCCCCGCCTGCGGCGCGCTCACTTCGACGTTGGTCTTGACGATCACGACGTTGGCGATCGGCTGCCCGGTCGCGACCTGCTCCCCCTCGCGGACGAGCCACTTGTCGAGCAACGCTTCGACCCCTTCGTCGACGTCCTCCCACACCTCCGGAGGCAGCCGGATCTCGATCACACTCATGCACGTCCTCCTGAAGCCAGGTGCCCTTGCATCGTTTCCTTGGCCGCAGCCACGATGTGCTCGACTTGCGGGATCACGAACTGCTCCAGCGGTCGACTATAGGGAATCGGCACGTTGGGCACCCCAAGCCGCTTGATCGGCGCTCGCAGCGCGATGCGGTCGAGATGCTCGCCGACGATCGCAGCGATCTCGCCCGTGAGACCGAAGCCGAGATAGTCTTCGTCGGCCACCAGCAAGCGCCCCGTCTTGGCCACGGAAGCGAGCACCGCCTCGCGGTCGAGCGGCACCAGGGTGCGCAGATCGAGGATCTCGGCCTCGATTCCTTCCTTCGCCAACATCTCGGCCGCGATCACGGCCTTATGCACCATCTGGCTCAAGGTAACGATCGTGAGATCCTTGCCTTCACGCACGACGCGCGCCTGGCCGAAGGGGATGGTGTAGGGTTCTTCGGGCACTTCGGTCGTGCTGCCCTCGAAGTAGGCCATCCAGGGCAAGCCCATGATCCCCTTGTGGAACATGTAGAGCACGGGATTGTCGTCGCGAATCGCTTCGATGAGCAGACCTTTCGCATCGTACGCGTTCGAAGGCACCACCACCTTGAGCCCCGGCACGTGCGCGAACACGCCGTAGAGGCACTGCGAATGCTGACCCGCGTCGTTGTAGCCGCCGCCGATCGCCGTGGTGATCACCACCGGCAAGCGCACGTTACCGCCGGACATGTAGGTATTTTTCGCCAGATGGTTGTAGATCTGGTCCATGCACACGCCGAAGAAATCGACGAACATCAGCTCGGCCACGGGGCGCATGCCCGCAGCCGCCGCCCCGATGAAACCGGTCTCGGAAATGGGCGTATCCATCACCCGCTCCGGCCCGAACTTCTCGATCAGCCCTTGGGTCGCGCCGAAGATGCCCCCATAGACGCCGACGTCCTCGCCCATGATGAATACGTTCGGATCGCGCTCCATCTCCTGCGCGAAGGCTTCCGAAATCGCCTCCTCCATCGTCAGTCTACGTCCAGCCATCTCTCACCCCCCTCGAACGAACACGTCTTCGAGCGCCTCTTGCGGCGCGGGATACGGACTCTGGCGGGCGAAGGCGAACGCCTCATCCACGCGCCGTGCCCGCGCGACGATTGCCTCCTCCTCTTGCGCCGTCAGCACGCCATCCTGCTTCAGCCTCGCGGCAAGCTTCGGAATCGGGTCGAGCGCACGCAGGTGCTTCACCTCGTCCTTGGGACGATAGACCTCCGCGTCCCCCTGGAAGTGGCCGAAACAACGGAAGGTTTTTGTTGCCTTTGCCACCCACAAAAGGTAAGCTCACCATATTCTCCTCTTGGATCGCCGTCACTCTCCCGAGGGCGCATGCTCATGAGCTCACCGGCTCAGCTCTCTCTTGTCGACGAAACCGCACGCCTGGCCACCCTCGAGCGGCTGCAGATCTTCGGCACCGAACCCGAATCGCGCTACGACCTGATCGCCAAACTGGCGTCCCGCTTCCTCCAGGTACCGATCGCCCTCTTGTCGTTCATCGATGCCGATACCTTGTGCGTCAAGGCCAGGACGGGCATCGAACTGGACCGCCTGCCGCGCCGCCATGCCTTCTGCGCCCACGCCCTCGCCGCGCCCGAAGGGTGCCTGGTGGTCGAAGACACGCATGACGATCCGCGGTTCGCCGACCTTCCTTTGGTCGTCGGTCCGCCAGGCATTCGCTTCTACGCAGGCCATACGATCTACATCGAAGGTCAGCCCGTGGGTACCCTGTGCGTCATGGACACCGAACCGCACACGCTCACGGCCGAAGCGCTGCAAACCTTGGGCGAACTCGCGGCGATGGTAGAAAAGCTGCTCGCCGCCCGTCTGCAAGCGATCGAATACCGCGAAGCCATGCGCCGCCAAGCATCGCTGGCGAGCGAACTCAAGGCGATTCTCGAGACCGCCGCTGCCGGCATCATCCGCATCGACGCCCAAGGACGTATCCAGTCGTTCAACCGCGCGGCCGAGCGCCTCTTCGGCTACCGCGCCGACGAAGTACAAGGGAAGAACGTCTCCTTGCTCATGCCCGCTCCCTGGGCCGAAGCGCACGACGGCTATCTCGAACGCTATCTGCGCACACGCGAAGCACGCATCATCGGCAGCGGCCGCGACGTACGGGGACGCCGCGCCGACGGCAGCGAATTTCCCCTCCACCTCGCCGTGAGCGAAGTCCAGTCGGGGGGAGAAACTCATTTCATTGGCATCATCTCGGACACCAGCGCCCTGCATGAGGCGATGGAAACGGCACAACGCGCCAACCGAGCGAAGTCCGAATTCCTCTCGCGCATGTCGCACGAACTGCGCACCCCCTTGAACGCCATCCTAGGGTTCTCGCAGTTGCTGCTCCAAAGCAAGCGCGAACCGCTGGGTGAGCGGCAACGGCGGCACGTGGAACAAATCCACCGCAGCGGGCAGCATCTGCTCGCCCTCGTCAATGACGTGCTCGACCTGGCACGCATCGAAGCCGGGCGCTTGTCGCTCTCGCTCGAACCGGTGGCGCTGCGCACCCTCCTCGACGAGGCGCTGGAACTGGTCGCGCCGCTAGCCGACGAAAAAGGCATCCGCATACACGATCACAGCCGCGCCGCACCGCCAGGGCGAGTGTGGGCCGACTTCACCCGCGCCAAGCAGGTGCTGCTCAATTTATTGAGCAACGCCGTCAAATACAACCGCCCCGACGGCGAAATCCACCTGCGCGTCCTCGCTCCCGGTGAGCACGAGGGCCCGGCAGGACAATGGGGAATCGAAGTCGCCGACACCGGCATCGGCATTGATCCGGAACGCCTCGATGAACTCTTCCAACCCTTCAGCCGGCTGGGGCAGGAACGAGGGCGGATCGAAGGCACGGGCATCGGTCTGGTCATCTCACGTCAGCTCGTCGAACAGATGGGCGGGCAGTTCATCGTCCATAGCCAGCCCGATGTAGGCTCGCGTTTCGCCTTCACCCTGCCGGGCACCGCTGCCAACAACGTCATTGACGTGCCAAACCTCCGACTGCCGACGCTCGCCGGACGTACGATCCTCGCCATCGACGACAACCCCGCCAATCTTAGCCTACTCGAACAGGTCCTAGGCGGAGAAGCGGGCGTGCAATTGCTCTACGCCCCCACCGCCGCACGCGGTATCGAGCTTGCCACCGAACGCCGTCCGGACGTGATCCTCCTCGACATCCACCTGCCGGGCATCGACGGCCACGAAATGCTCGAGCGCCTGCAACGTCAAGCCAGGACTGCGACCATCCCAGTGATCGCCCTTTCGGCCGACGCCTCGGCCAAAGCGATAGCCAAAGCCGAACGGCATCCCCGACTCGTCGCTTATCTCACCAAACCCCTGCGGCTCGATGCCCTGATGAGCGCGTTGTCGCAAGCCTTGTCGCTTGCTCAGGAACCGCAAACATGATCCTGCCCGAGCAGCCCCTCACCGACGCCGCGATCCTCATCGTCGATGACAACGCTGCCAACCTCGCCCTGCTGGAAGCCATCCTGGAGGAAGCCGGTTTCACTCACCTCACGAGCCACACCGATCCGCGCGAGGCGCTCGAAGCCTGGCAGGCAGGCCACTTCGACCTCATGCTGCTCGACATGCGCATGCCGCACCTCGACGGCTACGCGGTCATGGAACGGCTCAAGGCGCAGCTGCCGGCCGACGATTACCTGCCAGTGATCGTCCTCACGGCGCAGATCGACGAAACCACGCGCCAGCGTGCACTCGCCGCCGGCGCGCGCGACTTCATCACCAAACCCTTCGACGCCGTCGAGGTGGTACAGCGCATCCTCAACCATCTGGAAGTGCGCGCCAAGCACAACCGCCAGCGCCAAAACGCACTGTCTCTGAGCCAGAACGTACAGCACCAGGAAGCCCTGCTACTGCAACAGGCGCGCGACCTCGAATACTTTGCTACCCATCATCCCATCGTCGGTCTGCCGCACCGCCCCACCATGACCCGTCGGCTGGAAACCCTGATCGCATCCGGCACCTTGCCCTTGGCCGTTCTGCTCACACGCATCAAACCCGACGCCCGGCTCGAGAGCCTTGCCGGGTACGACTTCGCCGACCGGGTGTTTCATCGGCTCGGGGAACGCTTGATCGCCGAGCTCGACGAACCGCAGAACGCCGGCTATTGGGGTAGCGGCAGTTTTCTCGCCCTCATTCAAGGAGATGACGAGAAAATTCAGCGCGAAGCCACGCGCCTGTTGCGCGCCTTGCTCGCGCCACTCGAGCTCGACGGCTACCCCCTGAGTTTCTCTGCTCGAACCGCCTTGGTACAGGCACCCCAACACGGCAGCGACGCAGCCACCCTCTTGCGCCGCGCCATGCTCACCCTGCGCATGGCGCCATCACTCGACGTACCGCACCTCACCGTCTTCGATCCGGTCATCGAACAGGCCCTGCAAGAGCGAGAGCGCCTCATCGCCGCCCTGCGCGAAGCCTCCCACGCCAGACAATTACGGCTCGTCTATCAGCCGAAAGTCAGCTTGACGACGGGGAAAATCGTGGGCGCCGAAGCCTTGATGCGCTGGCACCACCCCACCCTCGGGACCGTGCCGCCGCTGCGCTTCATCCCGCTGGCCGAAGAAACAGGGCTCATCGCCGACCTGGGCCACTGGGCGATCGAAGAAGCACTCGCCGCCCTCGTGCGCTGGCATCGCCGTTGCGGGCGTCTCGTTCCCGTAGCGGTCAACCTCTCGCCGCGACAGCTAGAGCTCCTGCGTCTGCGCGGCGAGTCGCTCGACGATCACGTGCACAGTCTGCTCGCACGTCACGGCCTTCCACCCCACTGCCTGGAACTCGAGCTCACCGAATCCTCCCTGATGCAGCAGGAAGAGACAGCGCTCGCCGAATTGCAGCGGCTACGCGATCTGGGCATCTCGCTTGCACTGGACGACTTTGGCACAGGTCATTCCTCGCTCGCCCGCTTGCAGCAACTGCCGGTAACGACGCTGAAGATCGACCGCAGTCTCGTCAAAGGGGTTACCGGAAACGCCCGCCATCACGCCCTCCTCGGTTCGGTGATCAACCTGGGATGGGCCCTGTCCTTGAATGTCGTCGCCGAAGGGATAGAGACCGTGGAAGAGGCAGAGATTCTGCGTCAATTGCATTGCCCAATAGCACAAGGCTATTACTTCCATCGTCCGTTGCCTGAAGCGGAATTTGCCGCGCTCTTGTAAAGTACACGGTACAAACACCATGGACCCGCCCAAACCCAGCCCTGCCCGCCATCCATTCAAGCAAATGGCAAAGCAGAGCGGTATAATCAAATACCTGAATCCGTGGTCACCAAAGTCGAAACCTTTCCTGTGAG
>NZ_JAAAUB010000007.1:0-115258 GCF_012911495.1 Tepidiphilus baoligensis | reverse complement strand
ATGTGCTACGAAACCGGACAGTTCTATTTGTTGACAACAGACGAAGAGTTCCGGCCTGATTGCGATGTGGGGCTGTTACAGCACCTCCGCCGCATGATCCGCGAGCCGCGAGCGTTCGCCGCGGGCGAGCAGCACGTGGCCGCCGTGGGGCCAGCCTTTCATGCGCTCGACCACGTAGGTGAGCCCCGAGCTGCCTTCGGTGAGGTAGGGGGTGTCGATCTGGGCGAGGTTGCCCATGCATACCACCTTGCTGCCGGGGCCGGCGCGGGTGATGAGCGTGCGCATCTGCTTGGGCGTGAGGTTTTGCGCCTCGTCGAGCACGAGGAACTTGCGCACGAAGGTGCGTCCGCGCATGAAGTTGAGGCTCTTCACCTTGACTTTGCTGCGCACGAGATCCCCGGTGGTGGCGCGGCCCCAGTCGCCGCCTTCGTGGGTGCCGCCCAGGAGCACTTCGAGGTTGTCTTCCAGCGCGCCCATCCAGGGGGTCATCTTTTCTTCTTCGGTGCCGGGCAGGAATCCGATGTCTTCGCCGATGGGCACGGTGGTGCGGGTGAAGATGACTTCGGTGTAGCGCTTCTGCTCGAAGGTCTGGGCGAGCGCGGCGGCGAGCGTGAGGAGCGTCTTGCCGGTGCCGGCCTGCCCGAGGAGGGTGACGAAGTCGATCTCGGGGTCGAGCAGCAGGTCGAGGGCGAAGTTCTGCTCGCGGTTGCGCGCGGTGATGCCCCAGACGGCGTTTTTCTCGTGGCGGCGGTCGGTGAGGGTGCGCAGTACGGCGCGCTTGCCTTCCAGGGCGACGACGCGCGCTTCCAGCGGCTGGGGCCCTTCGAGGTAGACGAATTCGTTGAGCAGGAGCTTGGACACGATCGGACCCTGGATGCGGTACCAGTCGTGGCCGGCGTCGCGCCAGGATTCGAGCCCTTTGGCGTGCGTCTCCCAGAAGTCGGGCGGCAGCGCCCGCACGCCGGGATAGACGAGGTCGGTGTCTTCGAGGATTTTGTCGTTGCGGTAATCTTGCGCGGCGAGCCCCAGTGCGCGGGCCTTGATGCGCAGGTTGATGTCCTTGGAGACGAGGATCACCGGGCGCGGGGCGAAGCGCTGAGCGAGCGCCTTGACCACGGCGAGGATCTGGTTGTCGGCGCGCGACAGAGGCAGGCTGATGGGGAGTTCCGCTTCCATTGCCTCGGTCTGGAGGTAGAGCCGGCCGGTGGCCTGCCCGCCGGAGGGGCCGGCGAGGTCGAACCCTTCGGCGAGCGCGGCGTCCCGGCCGCTGACGATGGCTTCCAGCTCGCGGCTCGCCTGGCGGGCGTTGCGTGCGACTTCCGAGAGCCCCTTCTTGTGCGTGTCGAGCTCTTCGAGCGCGATCATGGGAAGGAAGAGGTCGTGTTCCTCGAAGCGAAAGAGCGCCGTCGGGTCGTGCATGAGCACGTTGGTGTCGATGACGTAGAGCTTGCGCTCGGCGGCGGTCGGGCGGTGTCGAGGCATCGGCGATCCTTTCGGCGGCGATCAGGCCAGGGTTTTTCGTAGGGCGGCGAGTACTTCCTGGGCGTGGCCGTCGACCTTGACACCGCGCCACAGGTGGAGGATGCGCCCGTCGGGGCCGATGAGGAAGGTGGAGCGTTCGATGCCGCGCACGGGTTTGCCGTACATCGTCTTGTTCTTGATGACGTCGTAGGCGGTGCAGGCGAGCTCGTCGGTATCCGAGACGAGCTCGAAGGGGAGCTGGTATTTGGCCTTGAAGTTCTCATGGGATTTGACGCTGTCGCGCGACACGCCCAGGATCACGGCGCCGAGCGCGGCGAACTCGGGGTAGAGGTCGCGAAAGGCGATGGCTTCGTTGGTGCAGCCGGGGGTGTTGTCCTTGGGGTAGAAGTAGAGGACGACGGGGCGGCCGCGCAGGGCCGAGAGGGTGATTTCCTGGCCGCCGGTGGCGGGCAGCGTGAAGTCGGGCGCAAGGGTTCCGGGTTCGAGCATGATCGTCTCCTGCCGTATCAGGTGAGGATGAGGCCGGCGACGACGCGGCGGCCTTCGCTGGCGGTGACATTATAGGTGCGGCAGGTGGCCGAGAGTGTCATGAATTCGAAACCGATGCCCGCGGCGGCGAGGTGGCGCAGCAGTGGCACGGGCGGGCGGCGCAGCGTGGCGCCGGTGGAAATCAGCACGAGCTCGGGCTGGGAGGAGAAAAGGGCATCGATCGCCGTTTCGTCGAGCGCGTCGAACCCGCCGGCGAACCAGGGGGCGACGGCCTCGGGGGTGAGGATGATGTTGGTTTCGTGGCGCTGGCGGTCGATCTCGACCCAGCCGGGGCCGTGGGCGGTGACGAGCCGGATGTCTTGGGGGTGTTCGAGGCGCAATTCCATGCGTTTTTCCCGGGGAAGTTGCCGCAATGCGGTAATTTTTGGCTAAGATTACCGTTTCGCGCCCGACCGGGCAAGGCGGGCGCTTTCGTGCGAGGACGCAACCATGGGAATGCGCAGCGGGAACGTGGTGCCGGTACGGCAGGGGCAGACGGAGCAAGAGACGCCGGAGGCGGTGGTCGAGGCCACGCTACCTTCTCTGCGCCCCATCCTGAAATCGTCGAAGCTCGACGACGTCTGCTACGACATCCGGGGGCCGGTGCTGGCGCGTGCCAAGCAGATGGAGGAAGACGGTCACAAGATCATCAAGCTCAACATCGGCAACCTCGCGCCCTTCGGCTTCGAGCCGCCCGAGGAGATCGTGGTGGACGTGATCCGCAACCTGCGCGAGGCGGGGGGCTATTCCGATTCGAAAGGGCTTTTCTCGGCGCGCAAGGCGGTGGTGCACTATACTACGCAGCAGAAAGGCATCGCCGGGGTCGACGTGGAGGACGTGATCCTGGGCAACGGCGTCTCCGAGCTCATCGTGATGAGTCTGCAGGCGCTGCTCGAACAGGGCGACGAGGTGTTGGTGCCGGCGCCGGATTATCCGTTGTGGACGGCGGAGGTGAGCCTCTCCGGCGGCAAGCCGCGGCATTACCTGTGCGATGAGGCGTCCGACTGGCTGCCGGATCTGGCCGACATCCGCAAGAAGGTTTCGCCGCATACCAAGGCGATCGTGGTCATCAACCCCAACAACCCCACCGGCGCGCTCTATCCGCGCGAGATCCTGGAAGGCATCGTGCAGATCGCGCGCGAGCATCAGCTGATCGTGTTCGCCGACGAGATCTACGACAAGATGCTCTACGACGGCAACACGCATACTTCGATCGCCGCGCTCGCCGACGACGTGCTCTTCATCACGATGAATGGCCTTTCGAAGAACTACCGTGCCTGCGGCTATCGCGCCGGGTGGATGGTGATCTCGGGCGAGAAGCGGCACGCGGCCGATTACATCGAGGGGCTCAACATGCTCGCCTCGATGCGCCTGTGCTCGAACGTGCCGGGGCAGATGGCGATCCAGACGGCCCTGGGAGGGTATCAGAGCATCCAGGATCTGGTGGCGCCGCAGGGGCGGCTCACGCGCCAGCGCGATACGGCGCATGCGCTCTTGAGCCGCATCCCCGGCGTATCGGTGATGAAAGCGAAGGCGACGCTCTACATGTTTCCGCGGCTGGACCCGAAGGTGTATCCGATCGCCGACGATCAGGAGTTCATCCTCCAGCTGCTGGAGGAGGAAAAAGTGTTGCTGGTGCAGGGCACGGGGTTCAACTGGCCGCAGCCGGATCATTTCCGCATGGTGTTCCTGCCGCACGTCGATGATCTGCACGAGTCGATCGGGCGCATCGAGCGGTTTTTGGAGCGCTACCGGCGACGGCATCAGGTGGTGATGGGTTCAGCGAAAAAGGATCGATGACAAATGACGATGAAGGCGATGCAGGTAGGGCTGTTGGGAATCGGGACCGTCGGTGGCGGAACGTGGCGCGTGTTGCAACGCAATGCCGAAGAGATCACGCGCCGTGCCGGGCGGCCGATTCGCATCACGCGGGTGGCCGATCGCGACGTGGAACGTGCCCGGGCGCTCACCGCCGGGGCGGCGGAGGTGACGGATGACGCCTTCGCCGTGGTGCGCGCGCCGGACATCGACATCGTGGTCGAACTCATCGGCGGCTATACCATCGCCAAGGACCTGGTGCTCGCTGCGATCGAGGCGGGCAAGCACGTGGTGACCGCCAACAAGGCGCTGCTCGCCGTGCACGGCAACGAGATCTTCGCCCGGGCTCAGGAGAAAGGCGTGATGGTGGCGTTCGAGGCGGCGGTGGCGGGCGGCATCCCCATCATCAAGGCGCTGCGCGAGGGGCTCACGGCCAACCGCATCGAATGGGTGGCCGGCATCATCAACGGCACGACCAATTACATCCTCACGCAGATGCGTGAGCGCGGCGTGACGTTTGCCCAGGCGCTCACCGAGGCGCAGCAGCTCGGCTATGCCGAGGCCGATCCCACGTTCGACGTGGAAGGGATCGACGCGGCGCACAAGGTCACGCTCATGGCCTCGATCGCCTTCGGCGTGCCGATCCAGTTCGAGCGCGCCTACGTGGAGGGGATCACCCGGATCGAGCCGCGCGACGTGGCCTATGCCGAGGAACTCGGTTATCGCCTGAAACTGCTGGGGATCGCCAAGCGCCGCGACGGCGGGTTCGAGCTGAGGGTACATCCCACGCTGGTGCCGGCCGATCATCTGCTCGCCAATGTCCATGGCGCCATGAACGCGGTTCTGGTCAAGGGCGATGCGGTGGGGCAGACGATGTTCTACGGCAAAGGGGCGGGGGCGGAGCCCACGGCGAGCGCGGTGATCGCCGACCTGGTCGACGTCACGCGCCTGCACACGGTCGATTCGGGGAATCGGGTGCCTCACCTGGCTTTTCAGCCGGACCAGGTGCACGAAGTGGCGGCGCTGCCGATCGCGGAATGCCACACGTCCTCCTATCTGCGACTCGAGGTACTCGACCGTCCCGGGGTGCTCGCCGAGTTGACCCACGTGCTCGCTGCCGAAGAAATCTCCATCGCGGCCATGATCCAGAAGGCGCCGGAGGGTGGTCGGGCCGAGATCGTGATGACTACGCACCGGGCGAGCGAAGCGGCGATGAACCGGGCGATCGCGGCGATCGAAGCCCTGGAGGCCGTGCAGGGGGCCGTCACGCGGCTGCGCATCGAACCGCTGGCGGACTGACGGCGCGCGATGGACGAATTCGCAGGGGAAATGCGGCGGGCGCATCATCGCTTGCCGCCGCAGTCTTTACGCCGGGTAACGGATCCAGCCGTGATCGCGGCGGTGCTGGCCGAGCCGGGCGAGGCGGTGCCCGTGGGACTGGGGCAGGAGCGGGCCGAGGAGGCGCTGCGCTTTGCTCTGGCGATGAATCACGTGGGCGGCTATCACGTGTTTCTCTTCGGCCTGCCGGGCACGGGGCGGCACGCGATCGCCTTGCACCACATCGGGGAGGCGGCTCGCCGCCTGCCGGCGCCCGAAGATCTCGCCTATCGTTACGATTTCTCCGATCCGCAACGGCCGCGCCTGCTGAAACTTCCCGCGGGCACGGCGCGTAGGCTCGCCGACGACCTGCAGAATTTCACGCGACAGCTCGAGCCGGCGGTAAACGCGGCCTTCGAGGCGAAAGCCCATCAGGAGCGGATCGAGGCGCTGGAATCGGCGCACAAGGAGCGCGAGAGCCGGGCGATCGAAGCGATCGTGCAGGCGTGCGCCGAGGATCGGCTCAAGCTGCTGCAGACCGGCGATGGATGGGCCTTCGTCCCGGTGGACGAGGCAGGCGAGCCGCTCGCGCCCGAGCGCTACGAAGCCTTCTCGGCCAAGGAGAAGGCGCGCATCGAGCAGGCGGTGGAGCGCTGGCGCCAGCGCCTCGTGGAAGTGCTCGACGAATTCCCCGCCTGGCGAGAAGCGCTCTACAGCGCGATCCGGCGCGCCGAACGGGAAGCACTCGAGCCGGTGGTACGACACTTGCTCACCCCGTTGCGGGAGAAATACGCCGGTTTGTCCGCGGTGATCGGCCTGCTCGACGAAATCGAGCGCGACATCCTCGATGGTGAGCGCGAGTGGCTGGAGGACGACGAAGAGGGCGGGCGCAATGCCGCATTTTCTCCCCTCATCCGTTACCAGATCCACGTGCTGGTGGCGCACGAGGCCGGTGAGGGTGCCCCGGTGGTGTTCGAAGACAACCCGAGCTACGCCAACCTCGTGGGTTGGGTCGAGACGCTGCAGCAGCTCGGTGAGCGCATCACGCATTTCCAGTTGATCCGTGCCGGGGCGCTCGTGCGCGCGCGGGGCGGTTTTCTTCTGCTCGATGCCGAGCGGCTGCTGGCACAGCCGGCGGCGTGGGACGCCTTGAAGCGCGCTCTGCAGCGGCGCGAGGTGCGCATCGAACCGCCTCCGGAGGCGGCCGGTTGGGGCAGCGTACGCATGCTGGAGCCCGAGCCGATCGATTGTCCGCTCAAAGTGGTGCTCATCGGCTCGGCCGACACTTTTCATATCTTGTTCGATCTGGACGACGATTTCCAGGATCTCTTCAAGATTCCGGCCGAAGCGGCCGACGACGTGCCGCGCACGCCCGAAACCGAGGCGGGCCTGGCGCGCTTGCTGCTGCATCTGGCGCGCGAGAACGCCTTGCGCCCGCCGTCGGCCGCGGCGCTCGCGGCAGTGCTCGATCAGGCCGCCCGCGAGGCCGAGCATGCCCATCGCCTCACCTTGCGCACGCGAACTCTGGTGGATCTGCTGCGAGAGGCGGACGCCCTGTCGCATGCCGACGCAGCGCAGGAGATCGGGGTGGAAGCCGTGCGCGCGGCGGTGGCGGCGCGTGAGCGTCGCCTTGCCCGTCACGCCGAGGAGACGATCGAGGCGATGCTCGAGGGGGAGCTCCTCATTTCCACCGAGGGCGCGCGCGCCGGGCAGATCAATGGCCTGGTGGTGGTCGACGTCGCGCATCAGAGCTACGGCTATCCGGTGCGCATCACCGCCACGGTGCGCTTGGGCGGTGAGGGTGAGGTCGTCGACATCGAACGCGAGACCGAGCTCGGCGGAGCCATCCACTCCAAGGGGGTGATGATCCTCGCGTCTTTTCTTGCCGGGCGCTTCGGACGCCATCAGCCGCTGTCGCTGTCGGCGAGCCTGGTGATGGAGCAATCCTATGCGTTCGTCGAGGGCGATTCGGCCTCGCTCGCCGAGCTGTGTGCATTGCTGTCGGCCATCTCCGGCCTGCCGCTCGCGCAGGGAATGGCGGTGACCGGTTCGGTCAATCAGTTCGGCGAAGTCCAGGTGATCGGCGGGGTGAACGAGAAGATCGAGGGGTTTTTTACTCTGTGCGCTCGCCGGGGGCTGACCGGCGAGCAAGGAGTGATCATCCCTCGGGGCAACGTGCGCCACCTGATGCTGCGCGAGGAAGTGGTCGAAGCCGTACGGGCAGGGAAATTCGCAATCTGGGCGGTAGATACGGTAGACGAGGCGATGGCCTTGCTCACCGGTATGCCCGCCGGTGCGCCCGACGGACGTATTCCCACCGGCCGGCCACGCACGGTCAACGAGGCCGTGGCGGCGCAGCTGCGCCGCATGGCCGAAATCCACTCCGCCGCTGGTGAGGGCGCGCCGCTGCGCCGGCGTTGGCGGCGGCGGGAGAAGGATGGCGGGGATTAGAAAGTGGCCGAGCGCAAACGCTCGACCACGGCGGCGAGTTCAGCCACGAAGTCGTGGGCGGCTTGCAGCGCGGAGGCGAGCATCGCCGGATCCTCGACGTATTCGTGAATCATGAGATTGCGCAATTTGCGGATGTCCATCCACTGTTGGGCATCGCGGATCAGACCGAGCCGTTCGGCGCGGTCGAGGTTGTCGATGAAGGTGGCGATGCGCTCTCCGTGCGCGACCAGATAGGCCGGCAGGGCTTTGTCGCCCAGCGTATCTTGCAAGCGCCCGAAGCGGGCGACGAACGCATCGACGCGTTCGGCGAGGTCGGGATCCGTTTCCAGCTGCAGTGCCCTGGCGGTGGTAAAGGGTTTGGAAAAGAGGCGCTGGTCGGTGAGGAGAAGATGGGCGAGCTCGCGCTCGGCCAGTTGTAGCAACTGCTGCAAGCGTTCGGCGGCGCGGCGATCGGCGATCACAGGACGATTCCTTCGCGGCGGGCGACGTGATGGATCGGGAGCTCTTTCAGGTTCGGCGCGGCGAGCACGACGTCTACCTTGCGGCCGTCGAGCAGGCGGCTTACTCGGCCTGCGATGCGGGCGGCGAGTAGGGCCGGTTCGTCAACCGGTTCCACGACTTCGATGAGCAGGTCGACATCGCCGCCGCGGGCTGAGTCATCGAGTCGGGAGCCGAAGAGCCGTACGGTGGCCTGAGCTCCGGCGAGTTCGGTCACGAGGGAGCGGATGCGTTCGATTTGGGCAGGGGTGAGTCTCATGCAGGGGATGATAACAGGGGCTCTCGACGAGCGGCAAGATCAAGGCTGTGGCATCAGGAGAACATGATGAACGGTGGGAGCGTGCTGGCGCAAGCGGCGGCGATCGCCGTGGGTGCGGCCTTGGGGGCTTTGCTGCGCTGGCAGCTGGGCGTGCGGCTCAATACCTGGTTTCCCGAACTGCCGCCGGGGACGCTCGCGGCGAACCTGATCGGTGGGTTCGTGATCGGGGCGGCGATCGCGGTGTTCTCGACCTGGCCGGAAATTCCTTTGGAATGGCGTCTGTTCGTCACCACGGGGTTGTGTGGCGGCCTGACCACCTTCTCTACGTTCAGCGCCGAAGTCTTCGCCTTGATGCAACACGGACGATTCGCGCTTGCGCTCGTCGCCATGGTGTTGCACCTGGGCGGATCGCTCCTGGCAACGGCAGGCGGTTTCGCCACCGTGAAGCTGCTGCGCGCGCTGACGTAAAAAAATTGTGCGCATGGAGAAAAATGTATTGACGCCCGCGTAAAAGGCGCGTATTGTAGCGACAGTGTTCGAAGCGCGCATCGTCTTCACCGCTTGCGGAGATTCGCGATTCCTGCTCGGCACACCGTGGGTCATCCGGCCCGTTTCAATAAAGTAGTAACGAAGGAAGCTTCATCATGGCAACTGGTACTGTCAAGTGGTTCAACGATTCCAAAGGGTTCGGCTTCATCACCCCCGATGACGGCGGTGAGGATCTGTTCGCGCATTTCTCCGCGATCAACATGCCGGGCTTCAAAACCCTGAAGGAAGGCGAGAAAGTCAGCTTCGAAGTCACGCAAGGGCCGAAAGGCAAGCAAGCGTCGAACATTCAGAAAGCCTGACGTCTGCCCCGCCGCGGCGGGACGTTGGACCGCCTGGCAGCAGGGAAGCCACCCGAACAGGGTGGCTTCTTTTTTTTGGTGTTATTCGGCGAGGAGCGTCGGCTCAGCGCGTTTGCTCGCATCCCCCTTCGAATTGCCGTACTTGCTCGAGCGCCTTCGTGCCGGGCCAGCCATCGGCCTCGAATGCCTGATTGCCGCACTCTTGCTGGAAACGAGTGAGGGCTTCGCGCGTTTGCGTGCCGGCCACACCGTCGATGACTCCTGGATCGTACCCTAGAGCAGAGAGGCGCTCTTGTAGCTCCATGGTCTCGGACCGGGTGAGCGGGGGGTCGTCGGTGGGCCAAGGTTGGACGAAAGGTTGCTTGGGGTCGAACCGGGCGGCCTTCATGGGGTCTTTGAGTGCATCGTAGAGGAGCCCGATCGCCAAGGCATAGGATTCGGCCGCGTTGTAGCGGAAGATCGCGTCGTAGTTGGGAAAAGCCAGCAGCGCCGGGCCTTGCCGGCCAGCAGGCAGAAGCAGCGCGGCTTTTTCCGGCAAGGTGCGCGGCCAGGGTTTGCCATCGGCACGGGAAAGCCCCATGGCGAACCATTCGTTCGTCGGGCGTTTTTTCGTACGTCCGGCGAGTTTGGCATCGAACGTGGGCGGCAGTACGACTTCGATCGCCCAGGGTTCTCCGCGTCGCCAGCCGGCTTGTTTCAGGAAATTGGCGGTGGAAGCGAAAATGTCGGGCAGGGAACGATAGAGGTCACGCTTGCCGTCACCATCGAAATCGACGGCATAGCGCTCGAAGGTGCTGGGCATGAATTGCGTCTGCCCGAAGGCCCCGGCCCAGGAACCGCGCAGCCGCGTCTGCCCCGTGTCGCCGCGCTCGAGGATATTGACCACCGTGAGGAATTCAGAGCGAAAGTAGCTCTGGCGCCTGCCGAAGCACGACAGGGTGGCGAGCGATTGCAGCAGGTCGTCGCGGCCGAGATTCTGTCCGAAATTGCTCTCCACCGCCCAGAAGGCGACGATGAGCTCGGCGTCGACGTCATAAGTGGCTTCGACGTAGCGCAGCAAGCCTTCGTTCTCGCGCAGCTTTTCCTGGGCCGTTTGGATGCGCCGAGCGTCGACGAGATTGGCGAGATACTGCCATATGGGGGTGACGAACTCGGGCTGGCGGTCTAGGCGGGCGATTACGCTCGGGTCGGGGCTGAGATCGGCGATGAGGGAGAGGAACCGGTCGGCTGGGATGCCGCGTTGCTCGGCCTCGGGGGCGAGGCGTTCCAGACAGGCGCGGAATTCGTCCTCGGAAAGCGCAGGATAGGAGGATTGTGCGTTGGCTCCGGCCACCGGCAGCGACAGGAGCAGGGGAATGATCCAGCGTGGAAAGCGCCGTTGCGCAAAAAAAGATGGGCGGTTCACGAGTCGGGTCCAAAAAAGCGATGCAGGACGTCGTTGGCGAGCGCGATGCCGGTGCGACGGGCGCGTTGCAGCACCGACCAATAATAGCGGTAGGAAGCGCGATCGTGAAGCCGGCCTCGATCGCGGATCGGGCCCCAGGCGGCGTCCTGGGCTGAGCCGAGGATGCGCACCGCGTCTTCGATCTCCGCGGCGCTGGGTTGCATCGCTTCGAGGATGGGGCGGATCTGGTTGGGATGGATGCTCCACATGCGCAGGAAGGCGAATTCAGTGCGGGCACGATGCGCGTCGGCATAAACCAGGGAAGTATCTTCGAGCTCGGTGCACACGTTGTGCGCCGGCACGATGGCCGCGGCGTGGGCGGCGGCCGAGATCTCGGCCTTGGCGCGCCGGATCAAGGGGTGTTCGAATTGCGTCGGCGAGCGCATCGCTTCCGCTGCGATGGCGCCGCGGTGCGAGGAGACGAAATCCATCAGGCCGAAGTCGAGGCATTCCACGCCCGGTTCACGGGTAATGCGCGTGACTTCGGCCAAGGCTTCCGGCGTTTCGATGAGTACGTGCAGCGGCGGGGGGCGAGTGCCGGGCGGCAGGAGCGAGCGCATCGCCTCGCGTACGATGCGCACGTCGCGCGCTGAACGCACCTTGGGCACGGTGAGGTAGGCGAGTCGAGACGCGGCGATTGGCAGAATGGTCTCCAGATCGCGCAACCAATGCGGGTGCGTGAGGTCGTGGATGCGCACGCCGACACGGCCATGGCGGTTTTCGCTCGAGACGACGAGTTCGGCGCACATCTTCGCGTGGGCCTTTTCGTTGCCGGCAGGTGCGCCGTCTTCACAATCGAGCGTGACGTCGAACATGGGCCCCATGTCGACCTGGAGGGCGAGCGCTCGGCGCATGAACTTCTCGCTACCGGCGTAGTGATCCACGGCCGGGATGTCGGGCAGTTCGCGCTCGTGTTCGAAGAGGACTTGGGCGGGGCGCAGTAATTGGGATCGGGTCATGGCGTAGTGATGGGATGGAAAAAGGCACGGAAGCGCAATGCGCACTCCGTGCCTCGATGATACCGCTTTTGCAGCGGGTTTGCCTCGACGCCTCCGAATCGATCGCATCAAGGATCGGGCGCGGTGCCGTCTCGCGTAGGAGTCGGCCAGGCCCGAGCGCAGCGATCGTTTTCTGGAGGCTCAGCCGAGGAGGTCCTTGACGCCTTCGCGTTCCTCGATGAGCTCATTGAGCGTGACGAGGATGCGCTCGCGGGAGAAATCGTCGATCGGCAGGCCCTGGACGATACGGTATTCCCCGTTCTCGCACACGCAGGGGAAACCGAAGATGATGCCTTCGGGAATGCCGTAGGAGCCGTCGGAAGGCACGCCCATCGTTACCCAGCGGCCGTTCGTGCCCAGCCACCAATCGCGGATGTGGTCGATGGCGGCGTTGGCGGCGGAGGCGGCCGAAGAGAGGCCGCGCGCCTCGATGATGGCGGCGCCGCGTTTGCCGACCGTGGGGATGAAGACTTCGCGGTACCAGGTTTCGTCGTTGATGAGATCCTTGACCGACTCGCCGTTGGAGGTGCAGAAGCGATAGTCGGGGTACATGGTGGGGGAGTGGTTACCCCAGACGACGATGTGCTCGAAGCTCGACACCGGCCGGCCGGTTTTGATCGCCAGCTGGGCGAGCGCCCGGTTGTGGTCCAGCCGCAGCATGGCGGTGAAATTTTTCGCGGGGATGCGGCCGACTTTCTCGGCGGTCTTCATCGCGATGTAGGCGTTGGTGTTGCAGGGGTTGCCGACCACCAGCACCTTGCAGTCGGGATTGGCGTGTTCGGCGATCGCCTTACCCTGCACGGTGAAGATTTTCGCGTTTTCGGAGAGCAGATCCTTGCGCTCCATGCCGGGCCCGCGCGGGCGCGCGCCCACGAGCAGGGCGATTTGGGCATCCTTGAACGCGACGTTGGGGTCGTCGGTGGCGATCATGCCGGCGAGCAGCGGAAAGGCGCAGTCTTCGAGTTCCATCATCACGCCCTTGACCGCTTTTTGCGCCTGGGGCAGGTCGAGCAGCTGCAGGATGACGGGCTGGTCTTTCCCCAGCATTTCGCCGCTGGCGATGCGGAACAACAGGCTGTAGCCGATCTGACCGGCGGCGCCGGTGACGGCGACGCGAACGGGGGCTTTGCTCATCGGTGTTCTCCATGGTGAACGATAACCTTTAAATCCTAGTCGGGTGATCGCAGCTTGTCAATCCATGTCTTATATCTTATATAAGACGGTAGACATGGTAGACGTCCTATCTTTTTTGTGCTGAAATAGCAAACATGGCTTCGAATGCACCCTCCTTCAGTCCGTTGTATCGGCAGATCAAATCGTTGATCGTCCAGGCGCTGGAATCCGGCGAATGGCGACCGGGCGAGGCCATCCCCAGCGAGCAGGAGCTGGCGGCTCGTTTCGGCGTTTCTCAAGGAACCGTGCGCAAGGCCGTCGACGAATTGGCCGCGGAGAACGTGCTCGAGCGCAAGCAGGGCAAAGGAACCTTCGTGGTCTCGCACCACGATCCGCGCCAGTTCTTCCGTTTCCTGCGGCTCGTGCCCGACGACGGCAGCCTGACCCAGCCGCAGAGCGTGCCGCTCGATTGCTGGCGCGCCAAGGCGGGACAGGAGGCGGCGCGTGTGCTGCAGATTCCCGTAGGCGATCCGATCATCATCCTCAGGCGGGTATTGAAATTTTCGGGCAAACCGGTGGTGCTCGACGAAATCTATCTCCCTGGCGAAGTATTCGAGGGGCTCACGCTCGACACGCTCAAAGAGTGGAAGGGTTCGCTCTACAGTTTCTTCGAGACGCGCTTCGGCGTGCGCATGCTGCGGGCCGAGGAGCGCATCCGCGCCGTGGCCGCCGACCGCATGGCCGCCGAGACGCTGGGCGTGAAGGAGGGAACGCCGCTTTTGTCGGTGGAGCGCGTGACGTATACTTACAATGATCGGCCGGTGGAATGGCGCCGTGGGCGCTATCTCACCACGCAATACCATTACCACAACGAGCTGACCTGAGTCGGGTCGGCGAGCGCCGTTTTTTCGAGGGTGCGTCCGCCGGGGCGGGCGCGTATGTGTGACCAAGGGAGCAAGCGCGATGAGCGAAGCAAGCGTGGCACGAAAGGCGCGGCCCAAGTTTCTCGACCTGCGGGAAATTCGGCTGCCGTTGCCGGGGATCGTCTCGATCCTGCATCGGATCAGCGGGGCCGGGTTGTTCCTGCTGTTGCCGTTTTTGTTGTATCTGTTCGACTTGAGCGTGTCTTCACCCGAGACGTTCGCCACCTACAAGGCGATCGTCGGCCATCCGCTGGTGAAGCTGATCCTCTTCGGTCTGCTGTGGGCCTACCTGCACCATTTCTGCGCCGGCATCCGCTTCCTGCTGCTCGATCTGCACAAGGGCATCGAGCTCGAGCAAGCGCGCCAGAGCGCGCGGCTGGTGCTGATCGTCAGCCTTACGCTCACCGTGATCCTGGGAGTCTGGCTATGGTGAAACGTCTCGTCGTCGGCGCCGGCTACGGCCTGCGCGATTGGCTCGGTCAGCGCGCCACCGGTGCTTACATGGCGCTCTATACCATCATTTTTGCCTTCTCGGCGCTAACCTTGCCCAAGATGGACCATGAACACTGGTCAGCACTCTTCTCGGGCGGGCTGATGCGCTTCCTCACCTTCCTCTTCTTCATGTCGCTTGCCTATCACGCGTGGGTCGGCGTGCGCGACATCTGGATGGATTACGTCAAGCCGCTGGGCCTGCGCCTGGCGTTGCATCTCGTCACGCTCTTCCTGCTCGTCGGCTACGCCGGCTGGGCGGCCAAAATCCTGTGGAGACTCTGACCGTGAAAGTCGCGAAGCATACCTTCGATGCCGTGATCGTCGGCGCCGGTGGCGCCGGCCTGCGCGCAGCGCTGCAACTGGCCGAGGCGGGGTTGCGCACGGCGGTGCTCACCAAGGTGTTCCCCACGCGCTCGCACACCGTGGCGGCGCAGGGCGGAGTGGCCGCCTCGCTGGGCAACTCCACGCCCGATCACTGGCACTGGCACATGTACGACACCGTCAAGGGGTCCGACTGGCTGGGTGACCAGGATGCGATCGAGTTCATGGTGCGCAAGGCCAACGAGGTCGTGATCGAGCTCGAGCACTATGGCATGCCGTTCGACCGTACCGACGAGGGCAAGATTTATCAGCGTCCCTTCGGCGGGCATTCGATGAATTACGGTGAGGCGCCGGTGATGCGCTCCTGTGCCGCGGCCGACCGCACCGGGCACGCGATGCTGCATGCGCTCTACCAGCGCAACGTGCGCGCGCGCACCCACTTCTTCGTCGAATGGATGGCCCTCGACCTCATCCGCGACAGCGAGGGGCACGTGCTCGGCGTTACGGCGCTCGAACTCGAAACGGGCGAAGTGGCGATCTTCCACGCCAAGGCCACCATCTTCGCCACCGGCGGGGCGGGGCGTATCTATCATTCCTCGACCAACGCCTTCATCAATACCGGCGACGGTCTGGGGATGGCCGCGCGTGCCGGCATTCCGCTCGAAGACATGGAGTTTTGGCAATTCCACCCCACGGGCGTTGCCGGTGCGGGCGTGCTCATCACCGAAGGGGTGCGCGGCGAAGGCGGCATTCTGCGCAATTGCAACGGCGAGCGCTTCATGGAGCGCTATGCGCCCAACCTCAAGGATCTGGCCTCGCGCGACGTCGTTGCCCGTGCCATGGTCACCGAGATCAACGAGGGGCGCGGCTGTGGGCCGAACAAGGACTACGTCCTGCTCGACATCACGCACCTCTCGCCCGAGATCATCATGAAGCGGCTGCCGGGCATCCGCGAGATCGCCATCCAGTTCGCCGGGGTCGATCCGATCAAGGAGCCGATTCCGGTGGTACCTACTTGCCACTACATGATGGGCGGCATTCCGACCAACTATCGTGGTCAGGTGGTGATGCCCAAGAACGGCGATCCCAACGCGCCGGTGCCCGGGCTCTACGCCGCCGGCGAGTGCGCCTGTGCGTCGGTGCACGGCGCCAACCGTCTGGGCACCAACTCGCTGCTCGACCTGCTCGTCTTCGGCAAGGCCTCGGCCGAAACCGCCGTGGCCGATATCAAGAGCGGTAACCTGAGCTTGCGTGAGCTGCCCAAGGATGCGGCCGAGGTGAGCCTCGCGCGCCTGGCGCGCCTCGAGAACCAGAAAGAAGGCGAGCCGGTGGCCGATGTGCTGCTCGAGCTGCAGCGCACGATGCAAAACCACGCGGGCGTCTTCCGCTTCAAGGACAAGCTCGAGGAAGGGGTGCAGAAAATCCTCGCGGTCGAGGAACGGGTGCGTCGCACGGCCATCCGCGACCATTCCAAAGTATGGAACACGGCGCGCATGGAGGCGCTCGAGCTCGAGAACCTCATCGAGGTGGCCAAAGCGACGATGATCTCGGCCGCGGCGCGCAAGGAATCCCGTGGGGCGCACGTGCGCGACGATTGTCCCGATACGCCCGAATTCCCCAACGGGCGCAACGACAAGGAGTGGCTCAAACACACCCTGTGGTTCCGCGACGGCAACCGGCTCGAGTACAAGCCGGTCAATCTCAAGCCGCTCAACCCCGACACCCAACCCATCGCGCTCGCCAAGCGCACGTACTGACCGGCGGGAGAATCGACCATGACCCGAGTGGTGCAATTCCGCATCTATCGCTACGATCCCGACAAGGATCAGAAACCCTACATGCAAGACATTTCGGTCGAGCTCGAACCGACCGACAAGAAGCTGCTGCAGGCGCTCGTGCGCGTCAAGGCCAAGGACGATTCGCTGTCCTTCCGCCGCTCCTGTCGCGAAGGGGTGTGCGGGTCGGATGCGATGAACATCAACGGCAAGAACGGCCTGGCCTGCCTCACCGACATCGACAGCCTGACACAGCCCATCGTGCTGCGGCCGCTGCCGGGCCTGCCGGTGATCCGCGACCTCATCGTCGACATGACGCAGTTCTTCAAGCAGTACCATTCGATCACGCCGTATCTCATCAACGACGATCCTCCACCCGAGCGCGAGCGCCTGCAGACGCCCGAGGAGCGCGAGGAGCTGAACGGCGTCTATGAGTGCATCCTGTGCGCGTGCTGCTCGACTTCCTGTCCGTCCTTCTGGTGGAACCCGGACAAGTTCGTCGGCCCAGCGGGGTTGTTGAACGCCTATCGCTTCATTGCCGATACGCGCGACACGGCCACGAATCAGCGGCTCGACAACCTCAACGATCCGTATCGGCTCTTCCGCTGCCATACGATCATGAACTGTGTCGATGTCTGTCCCAAGCATCTCAACCCCACCAAGGCCATCGGCAAGATCAAGGAGCTGATGGTCTCGCGTGCGGTATGACGAGCCCAAGGGACGGATCCGCTGGCATTGTCGGCGGGCCCTGCTCGAACTCGACCTCATCTTCCAGGATTTCCTGGAGGTCGAGTTCGACCGGCTTGGCGACGAGGAACTCGCGATCCTCGAAGAGCTGCTGGCATTGGAAGACCACGAACTGTGGGCTCTCGTCAATGGTACCCGTCCCATCCCTCGGCCGCATTGGAGCGGGATGGTCGAAAAACTGCGCGGCGTGAGGGTGCACCGGCGCACGCGCCTGACGGGTGAGGAGGGGTTCGGAACCCTCGAAAACGAAGGAGAAAAAGCATGAGCACGGAACGTAAAGCGACGCTCGTCATCGACGGCAAGGAATATCACTATCCCATCCTCTCGGGCACGCTCGGCAACGACGTGATCGACATCCGCAAACTCGGCAGCGAAACCGGGCATTTCACCTACGACCCCGGTTTTCTCTCCACGGCGAGCTGTCGCTCTTCCATCACCTACATCGATGGAGAAAAGGGGGAACTCCTCTACCGCGGCTATCCCATCGAGCAGTTGGCCGAACAGTGTTCCTTCATCGAAGTCGCCTATCTGCTGCGCAACGGCGAGCTGCCCACCAAGACCGAACTCGAAGACTTCGACAACCGCGTGCGGCGTCACAACATGCTGCACGACCAGATGAACCGTTTCTTCACCGGTTTTCGTCGCGACGCCCACCCCATGGCGGTGATGGTCGGCGTGGTCGGAGCCCTTTCGGCCTTCTATCACGACGTGCTCGACTTCAGCGACGCCGAGCATCGCACCGTTTCCTTCATCCGGCTGGTGGCCAAGATGCCCACCATCGTGGCGATGGCCTACAAATACAACGTGGGCCAGCCTTTCATGTATCCGCGCAATGATCTTGGCTATGCGGCCAATTTCCTCCACATGATGTTCGGTACGCCCTGCGAGAAGTACGAGCCCAATCCGGTGCTCGTACGCGCGATGGACGTCATCTTCACCCTGCACGCCGACCACGAGCAGAACGCTTCCACCTCCACGGTGCGTCTGGCCGGTTCCTCGGGGGCGAATCCCTTCGCCTGCATCTCTGCCGGCATCGCCTGCCTGTGGGGCCCGGCGCATGGCGGCGCCAACGAGGCCTGTCTGCGCATGCTTGAGGAGATCGGCGACGTCTCTCGCGTGGGTGAGTACATCGAGCGCGCCAAGGACAAGAACGACCCCTTCAAGCTCATGGGATTCGGTCACCGCGTCTACAAGAACTACGACCCGCGTGCCAAGCTCATGCGCCAGATCTGCCACGAGGTGCTGCAGGAGCTGGGGCTGGAGAACGATCGCCTCTTCAAATTGGCCATGGCGTTGGAGAAGATCGCATTGGAGGACGAATACTTCGTCGAGAAGAAACTCTATCCCAACGTGGACTTCTACTCCGGCATCGTGCAGCGCGCCATTGGCATCCCGACTTCGATGTTCACCTGCATCTTCGCGCTCGCGCGCACGGTGGGGTGGTTCACGCAGTGGGAAGAGATGATCACCGATCCCGAATACAAGATCGGCCGTCCGCGCCAGCTCTACGTCGGTGCGCCGCGTCGCGACGTCGTGCCGCTCGACGCTCGGGGATGAGCCATCGTATGACCGGAACCCAGGCCCAGGCCTGAAAGAGAGATCCCCATGTACAAGGAATTCCAGGACACGACCGTCCTTTTCGGGGCCAACGCCCCGTTCGTCGAGGAGCTCTACGAGCATTATCTCGTCGATCCGCAGTCGGTCCCCGAAGAATGGCGGCGCTATTTCGATGCCCTGCGTCAGGGACCGGGGCCGGAGCAGGAAGTGCCACACGCTCCGATCCGCGCCGCGTTCGAGCAAATGGCCAAGATGGGGCCGGTGCGCTTCGTCAAGACCGGCACCGACGATGGCCAGCGTCAGGTGGGGGTGCTGCAGCTCATCAACGCGCACCGCTTCCTCGGGCACCGCGTCGCGGACATCGATCCTCTGAAACTGCATGAAAAGCCGCGTGTGGAGGAGCTCGAGCCGGCCACCTATGGGCTCACGGAAGCCGATCTCAACCGCGAGTTCAACGTCGGCTCTTTCCGCGGGTTGGAGAAGCAGACGGCCACGCTGCGTGAGATCCTCGATGCGCTGCGTCAGACGTATTGCCGCACCGTGGGCGTCGAATACATGTACATCACCGACACGGCACAGAAGCGCTGGTTGCAGGCGCGCTTCGAGCCGGTGCATGGCAAGGCGAAGCTCACGGTCGATCAGCAGAAACGCATCCTCGAGCGGCTCACCGCCGCCGAAACCCTGGAGCGCTACCTGCATACCCGCTACGTCGGTCAGAAGCGCTTTTCGCTCGAAGGGGGAGAGTCGGCCATCGTGGCGCTGGACGAGGCGATCCGCGTGGCCGGGCGGCATGGCGCGCAGGAAATCGTCATTGGCATGGCGCACCGCGGGCGCCTCAACGTGCTGGTCAATGTTCTGGGCAAGCCGCCGGCCATGCTCTTTGCTGAATTCGAGGGCAAGAAGGCCGAGGAGCTCACCGCCGGCGACGTGAAGTACCACATGGGGTTTTCGAGCGACGTGCTCACCCCGGGCGGACCGGTGCACCTCTCGCTCATGTTCAACCCCTCGCACCTGGAGATCGTCAATCCGGTGGTGCTCGGTTCGAGCTACGCGCGCCAGCAGCGCCGCGATCCGGCCGAGGCCAAGGATCAGGTCGTGCCGATCATCATCCACGGCGACGCGGCGGTGGCCGGCCAAGGGGTGAACCAGGAGGTGCTCAACTTCGCCCAGACGCGCGGCTACGGCGTGGGCGGGGCGGTGCACCTCGTCATCAACAACCAGATCGGCTTCACGACTTCCGATCCGCGCGATCTGCGCTCCTCGACCTACTGCACCGACATCTTCAAGATGGCGGAGGCGCCCATCTTCCACGTCAACGGCGACGACCCCGAGGCAGTGGCCTTCGTGATGCAGCTCGCCATGGAATTCCGCAAGGAATTCAAGAAAGACGTGGTCGTGGACATCGTCTGCTTCCGCAAGCTCGGACACAACGAACAGGACGAACCGGCGGTGACCCAGCCGCTGATGTATCGCCGCATCCGGCAGCATCCGGGCACGCGCAAGCTCTATGCCGATCATCTCGTGCAGAGCGGCGTGATCGCCTCTGACGACCCCGAGCGCTATATCCAGGAATACCGCGAACATCTCGACCGCGGGGAGCTCCTCTACAATCCCGTCGTGGCCAACGTCGTGCGCAAGCACGCGATCGACTGGACCCCGTTCATCGGACAGGAATATACCGACGAGTGCGATACGTCCATTCCCGCACCCGAATATCGGCGCCTGGCCGAACGGCTCACCACGATTCCCGAAGGATTCGTCCTGCATTCGCGGGTGCAGAAGATCATCGAGGATCGGCGGGCGATGGGGCTCGGCGAGATCCCGGCCGACTGGGGATTCGGCGAGAACCTCGCTTATGCCTCGCTCGTGGCGCAGGGTTTCGGCGTGCGCCTGTCGGGCGAAGACGTGGGGCGCGGCACCTTCTTCCACCGCCACGCGGTGCTGCACGACCAGAACCGCGAGCGGCGCGACGAAGGCACTTACGTTCCGCTGCAGAACATCCAGGAAGGGCAAGCGCCGTTCTACGTCTATGATTCCACCCTCTCGGAAGAGGGGACGCTGGGCTTCGACTATGGCTACGCCATCACCGAGCCGAACCAGCTCACCATCTGGGAGGCCCAATTCGGTGACTTCGCCAACGGCGCTCAGGTGGTGATCGACCAGTTCATCGCCTCGGGCGAAGCCAAGTGGGGGCGGTTGTGCGGGCTGACCCTGCTGCTGCCGCACGGCTATGAGGGGCAAGGGCCGGAGCACTCTTCGGCGCGCATCGAGCGCTATCTGCAGCTATCGGCCGAGCGTAACTGGCAGGTGTGCGTGCCCACCACGGCGTCGCAGATCTTCCATCTGCTGCGCCGTCAGATGCTGCGGCGCGTGCGCAAGCCCTTGGTGGTGTTCACGCCCAAGTCGCTGCTGCGCCTGAAAGAAGCTGGCTCACCCATGGAAGACTTCCTGCACGGGGGGTATCGTACCGTGATCGGTGAAGTCGAAGAGCTTGCGCCGAAGAAGGTCAAGCGCGTGCTGCTGTGCCAAGGCAAGATCTATTACGAGTTGCTCGCTTACCGGCGCGAGAAAGGGATAGACGATACGGCCATCATCCGGCTGGAGCAACTCTATCCTTTCCCGGCAGAGGCGCTCAACGCTGCCCTCAAGCCCTTCGCCCAAGCCAAGGAACTCGTCTGGGTGCAGGAAGAACCGCGCAACCAGGGCGTGTGGTACTGGCTGCTGTCGCGCCAGCATCTGAAGAACGAGCTCGGGCGCGGTCGTCGCCTACTGCTCGTCGCGCGCCCGGCCAGCTCCTCGCCCGCCGTGGGGTACCTCGCCAAGCACGTGGTGCAACAGAAGGCCGTGATCGAAGGGGCGTTCGGCCCGATCGAGGCCGATTGAGCGCGCAGTCATACCAGACCGTCAGGAGAATGACATGTTGATCGAAGTGAAAGTGCCCCAGCTGTCCGAGTCGGTGGCCGAAGCCTCGCTGGTGGCTTGGCACAAGAAGGAGGGGGATTTCGTCAAGCGCGACGAGAACCTCGTCGATATCGAGACCGACAAGGTCGTGTTGGAGACGCCGGCCCCGGCCGATGGGGTCCTGGTGAAGATCCTCAAGGGGGATGGAGAAGCCGTGACCTCCGGCGAGGTGATCGCTCAGATCGATACCGAAGCCAAGCCGTCTGCCGGTGCGACGTCGGGGGCGGCGGCGTCCGAGTCGGCGCAAGCGCCGGCCAAGGGCCAGAGTGACTCCGCCACCACTGCCGCCGTGGCGAGCCCCGCCGCACGCAAGATCCTCGAAGAAAAGGGCATCGCGCCCGAAAGTGTGTCGGGTAGCGGGCGCGGCGGGCGCATCACCAAGGAAGATGCGCTGGCGGCTCAGCCCGCAACCAAACCGGCCGGCGGTGCCGCTCCGGTCGCGTCCGCCGTTGCCGTGACGGGGGAACGTCCCGAGCAGCGCGTACCGATGACCAAGCTGCGCAAGCGCATCGCCGAGCGTCTCCTGCAGTCGAAGAACGAAAACGCCATGCTGACCACCTTCAACGAGGTGAACATGGCCGCCGTCATCGAGCTGCGCAAGAAGTACGGCGAGAAGTTCGAGAAGGAACACGGCGTGCGTCTGGGGTTCATGAGCTTCTTCGTCAAGGCCGCTTGCGCCGCCCTGAAGAAATTCCCCATCCTCAACGCCTCGGTCGATGGCGACGACATCGTCTATCATGGCTACATCGACATCGGCATCGCCGTCGGTTCGCCGCGCGGCCTGGTGGTGCCCATCCTGCGTGATGCCGACCAGCTCTCCATGGCCGAGATCGAGAAAAAAATTGCCGAATTCGGCGAGAAGGCCAAGGACGGGCGTCTGTCGCTCGAGGAATTGACCGGGGGAACCTTCTCCATCTCCAACGGCGGTGTGTTCGGTTCCATGCTCTCCACGCCGATCATCAACCCGCCGCAGTCGGCCATCCTCGGCATCCATGCCACCAAAGACCGTCCGGTGGTCGAGAACGGCCAGATCGTGATCCGTCCGATCAACTACCTCGCCCTGTCTTACGATCATCGAATCATCGATGGGCGTGAGGCGGTGCTGGGACTCGTGACGATCAAGGAAGCCCTGGAAGATCCGGCGCGCCTGCTCTTTGGCGTGTGATTGCCGTAGGGGGCGGCATATGCCGCCCCTTTTTCGTCATGAGGAGGAAGGATCGATGCAAAGTTTCGACGTCTTGGTGATCGGCGGTGGCCCGGGGGGTTACGTCGCGGCGATCCGCGCCGCGCAGCTTGATTTCAAGACCGCTTGTTGTGAATCCAATCCCTATGCCGACCCCAAGGGTGAACCCCGCCTCGGCGGAACCTGCCTCAATGTGGGTTGTATTCCCTCGAAGGCTCTGCTACACACTTCGCATCTCTATGAGGAGGCGGCCCATGCCTTTGCGGATCAGGGCATCCGTGTGCAGGGGCTGGCGATCGACGTGCCGGCGATGATGCAGCGCAAGGCCGGCATCGTCACCCAGCTCACCCAGGGGATCAAGGGGCTCTTTCGCAAGAACAAGGTGACCTTGCTGCCCGGTCATGGGCAGTTTCTCGGTCGCGAAGGGGAGAGCTGGCAGGTGCGCGTGGGCGAGGAGACGGTGCTCGCCAAGCACGTGATCGTGGCGACGGGCTCCAAGGCGCGCCATCTGCCGAACCTGCCGGTGGACAACCGCATCGTGTGCGACAACGTGGGCGCGCTCGAGCTGCAGGCCGTGCCCAAGCGGCTCGTCATCGTCGGGGCCGGTGTCATCGGGCTCGAGATGGGGTCGGTGTGGCGTCGTCTGGGGTCGGAAGTGACCATCCTCGAAGCGCTACCCGACTTCCTCGCCGCCGCCGACGCGGACGTGGCCAAGGAGGCGCTGTCGCTCTTCACCAAGCAGGGGTTCAAGTTCCAGTTCGGCGTCACCATCGAGGGCGCCGAGGTAAAAGGTGACGGGGCGATCTTGCGCTATCGCGACCAGGAAGGCAAGGAGCAGACGCTGAAGGCCGACCGGGTCATCGTCTCGGTGGGGCGCGTGCCCAACACCGACGGGCTCGGTGCCGAGGGGGTCGGCTTGCAGGTCAATGAGCGGGGTCAGATCGTGGTCGACGATCATTGCTGCACGAACCTGCCCAACGTCTGGGCCGTGGGCGACGTGGTGCGCGGCCCCATGCTCGCGCACAAGGCGATGGAAGAAGGGGTGATGGTGGCAGAGCGCATCGCCGGTCAGGCGGGGCACGTGAATTACGACGCCATCCCCTGGGTGATCTACACCGCACCCGAGATCGCCTGGGTGGGCAAGACCGAGGCCCAGCTCAAGGCCGAGGGCGTGGAGTATCGCGTCGGCAAGATTCCTTTCCTCGCCAACGGACGGGCGTTGGGTATGGGGGCGCCGCAGGGTTTCGTCAAGATGATCGCCTGTGCCAAGACCGACCGCATCCTGGGCGTGCACATCATCGGGGCGAACGCCTCCGAGCTCATCGCCGAGGCGGTGGTGGCGCTGGAGTTCGGGGCGGCGTCCGAGGATATCGCGCGCATCTGCCATGCCCACCCGACTTTGTCCGAGGTGATGCACGAAGCGGCGCTGGCGGTCGATCGCCGGGCGCTGCATTTCTGATGGCCGAGCAGGTCGCGGCCGCGGCGGGTGACATCGTCGCGGCCTATGATGCGGCGCTCGCCGAGCGGGGCTATCGTACCGATCCGGCGCAGCGCCGTGCCGTCGAGCGGCTGCAACGTCTGTGTGAGGCGTTGTGTCGCGCCGAGCGCCCACGACCTGGGGACGAGGGGGCTGCGCGCGTCCCCTTGGGTTTTCTGCGTCGTGTCTTCGCAGCGAAGCCGAAGCATACGGCACCGACCGAGCCGGCGGTGCGCAGCGTCTATCTCTGGGGGGGCGTGGGGCGTGGCAAGAGCTTCGTGATGGACGTGTTCTTCGAATCTTGCCCCTTTGCCGCCAAGAGGCGGGTGCATTTCCACGCCTTCATGCAGCGCGTGCATGAAAATTTGCGCCGGCACAAGGAGGTTCCCGATCCGCTTGCCAAGGTGGCCGAGGACATCGCCGCAGAGGTGCGGCTGCTGTGTTTCGACGAATTCCACGTCTCGGACATCGCCGATGCCATGATTCTGGGCCGGCTTCTGGAAGCCTTGCTCGCACGCGGCGTGGTCTTCGTGCTCACCTCGAACTATCCGCCGCACGGGCTCTATCCCAACGGGCTCATGCGGGTGAATTTCCTGCCCACCATCGCCCTCATCGAACGGACCTTCGACGTGCTAGAGGTCGATTCGGGCACCGACTATCGCCTGCGCACCCTGGAGAACGTCGAGCTCTACCTCGTGCCGCCTTCGCCCGAGAACGAGGCCAAGCTGCGGGACGATTTCCGCCGCCTCACGGGGCATGAGCCGGTGCCTGGTACCTACCCGATCTTCGGCCGAGAAATTCCTTGTCTCGGTCGGCACCAGGACGTGATCTGGTTCAGTTTTTCCGCCCTGTGCGATGGGCCGCGTTCGCAGAACGATTACCTGGAAATCGCGCGCGAACACGATACGGTGCTCCTGAGCGGCATCCCGCGGATGGGGCCGGCACAGGCTTCGCAGGCGCGGCGTTTCACCTGGCTCATCGACGTGCTCTACGATCATCGGGTGAAACTGATCGCCACCGCCGAAGCCGAACCACAGGAACTCTACCGCGAGGGCTTGAACGCGCACGAATTCGTCCGCACCGCGAGCCGCCTGATCGAGATGCGCACGCGCGACTATCTGGCCGAAGCACACCGGCCCGATTGACGGAAGCGGCAATGGACGGGGAGACGCTCGAGGCGCGCATCGAAGAGGAGCTCGGCCCGGGCGGACGGCTCGCGGCGGCGATCCCCGGGTTCGTCCATCGGCCGCAGCAGCACGAAATGGCGCTCGCCGTGGCCCGCGCCATCGAGGAGAAAGGGGTGTTGCTCGCCGAAGCCGGCACCGGCACGGGCAAGACCTTCGCCTATCTGCTGCCGGCCTTGCTCTCGGGGCGCAAGGTGATCGTGTCGACCGGCACGAAGACCTTGCAGGATCAGCTCTTTCATCGCGACCTGCCGCGCCTGAAGGCGGCGCTGAAAATTCCGGTGCGCACGGCGCTCCTCAAAGGGCGGCAGAACTACGTCTGTCACTATCATCTCGAGCGCAATCTCGCTCACGGACGGTTCATCACGGCCGAAGATGCGGCGCTGTTGCGGCTCATCGCGCGCTTTGCGCAGCACACGGTTTCCGGCGACAAGGCGGAATGTGTCGCTGTGCCCGAAGCCTCCTTCGTCTGGACCTTCGCCACTTCGTCGCGCGACAACTGCCTTGGTCAGGACTGCCCTCATTGGCAGGAGTGCTTTCTCATGAAGGCACGCCGCGCGGCGCAGGAGGCCGAGTGCGTGGTGGTGAACCACCACCTCTTTTTCTCCGATCTGGTGCTGCGCGACGAGGGGGTCGGCGGGCTTTTGCCAGAGGCAGATCTGGTGGTGTTCGACGAGGCGCATCAGCTGCCCGAGCTCGCGGCGGTTTTCTTCGGTGAGAGCCTGGCGTCGACCCAGTGTTTCGAGCTCGTGCGCGATGCCCGGGTGGAGGCGTTGGTGGCGGCGCCGGATTTTCGGCCCTTGCGCGACGCGATCGACGCCTTCGACAAGGCGGTGAAGGACCTGCGCTTGAGCCTGCCAGCCGAGACGCTGCGCTGGCCGCGGCAGCAGGCGCTGGAGCAGGCCGCTGGGTTCGAATCGGCCCTGCAGACCTTGATGACGAGCGCGGGCGTCTTGCGTGAGGTGCTGGCGAGCCAGCAGGAACGCAGCGAGGACTTGCAGCGGCTCGTAACCAGGGCCGAAGCGGTCGAGCGCTTGCTCGCCCAATGGGGCGAAGAAGGAGCGTGTTTCGTGCGCTGGGTGGAGGCCGTTGGTACGCGGTTTACGCTGCACCGCACGCCGATCGAGGCGGGGCCGGCGTTTTCCCGGCTCCTGAGCGCGGGGAAGCGGGCCTGGGTGATGACTTCGGCGACGCTGGCGGTGGCCGGTTCGTTCGCACATTTTCGCCGTGACCTCGGGCTGCTCGACGAGGAACTGCCGGTACGCGAAGGAATCTGGGCGAGCCCCTTCGACTATCGCCGCCAGGCTTTGTTGCTGGTGCCCCACGGCATGCCGGAGCCGGGTTCGCCGCAGCATCTGCCGGCGGTGGAGGAATTGGCCGAGCGGTTGATCCGTGCCGCCGAAGGGCGGGCGTTCGTGCTCTGTACCTCGCTCAAGGCGATGCAGCGCCTGGGTGAGGGACTGCGAGCGCGTTTGGGGGCCGAGTACACGGTGCTGGTGCAAGGAGAGGGGCCACGTCACGCGCTGCTCGAGCGCTTTCGCACCACGCCCCGAGCCGTGCTCGTCGGCAGCCAGAGTTTCTGGGAAGGGGTGGACGTCGCCGGCGAGGCCCTCTCGCTCGTCGTCATCGACAAACTGCCGTTTGCACCGCCGGACGATCCCGTGCTCGCGGCGCGCATGGAACGGCTGAGAAAGGAGGGGCAGTCTCCGTTTGCCCTGCTACAGTTGCCGCAGGCCACGATTCAGCTCAAACAAGGTGCGGGTCGACTCATTCGCAGCGAAAGCGATCGGGGCGTGTTGTGTATCTGTGATCCGCGCATGGTTACCCGAGTCTATGGCAAGATTTTGTGGTCCAGTCTGCCGCCGATGCGCCGTACGCGTGACGTGCGCCGCGCAGAGGAATTTTTGGGTACCATCGCGACGACGGCGGCGCAAGAGAATGCTGCGTCGAGCCAGGGTGCGGATGCACCCAGTGAAGACATCGGATCCAGAGGGGAAACGTAGTGACGCAAGCTTTGATGTCGTTCGAGGAAGGGGTGGCGCGGCTGCTGTCGGCGGTCGAACCGGTGCGCGACGTGGAACTCATCGATACGTTGGAGGCGCGCGGGCGTGTGCTTGCCGATGCGCTGTACTCGCCGATCAGCATACCGCGACAGGATACCGCGGCGATGGATGGATACGCCGTACGCTGCGCCGAGCTCCAACGGGTCGGCGTTCGTTTGCCGGTAAGCCAGCGTATCCCTGCGGGAACGATCGGTTTGCCGCTCGCCGAAGGCACGGTGGCGCGTATCTTCACGGGGGCGCCTTTGCCCGAAGGGGCCGATGCGGTCGTGATGCAGGAGCGCGTCGAGGTGGAGGGCGATCGGGTCGTGTTTCGCCACGTGCCTCATCCAGGTGAGTCGGTACGGCGCGCTGGCAGTGAGATCGCCCTCGGCGCCGAGATCCTCTCCGCCGGCGCCGTGCTCACCCCCCAGGCCCTGGCGTTGGCCGCAAGCGTGGGTTTTGACACCTTGCCGGTGCGTCGTCGGGTACGCGTGGCGATTTTTTCGACCGGTGACGAGCTCGTGATGCCTGGTACCCCTTTGGGGCCGGGGCAGATCTACAATGCCAACCGCTATCAGTTGCGCGCGCTGCTCGAAGGCATGGGATGTCTGGTCGATGACCACGGCGTGGTGCCCGATCGGTTGGAGGCGACGCGGCTGGCTTTGCACCGCGCGGCCGATGCCGCCGACGTGGTGATCACGAGCGGGGGGGTGTCGGTGGGCGAGGAAGATCATGTCGTGGCCGCGGTGCGTGCGCAAGGACGGCTCGATCTGTGGAAACTGGCGATCAAGCCAGGCAAGCCGCTTGCCTACGGACGTGTCGGGGCGGCGCATTTCGTCGGGCTTCCGGGTAACCCGGTCTCGGCGTTCGTGACTTTCGTCCTGTTCGTGCGCCCCTTCCTGCGTCGTTTGCAAGGAGCGAAGGAGGCTGCGTCGCGCACCTGGCGCGTGCCGGCGGGGTTCGCGCGTACCCGACCCGATCCCCGGCGTGAATTCTTACGAGTGCGGCTCGATGCGCGTGGCTGGGCCGTGCCTTACCCCGACCAGGGGTCGTCGGCCCTGGCTTCGCTCGTGTGGGCTGACGGCCTGGTGGATCTTCCTCCGGGCACCCCGGTGCAGACGGGGGATCTCGTGCGGTATTGGCCCTTGGCGGAGCTGTTGAATTAGGGGTGGCACGGGGCTTTCCCGTCATCGGGCTTGGTTTCGTCGACGCGCCGTGTGCCCCCGTCGACTGGCCGTGAACCCACGGGGGGAGTGCGACACGGCTTGCAGGAAAAGGAGGACGCATGGTGGTGAATGTGCTCTATTTCGCGGCGCTGCGCGATGTGCTCTCGAGCGAAGGGGAGCGTATCCCCTTGCCGGAGACGGTGCATACGGTGGGCGCTCTGCGGACGTATCTGGGCAGCCGGGGGGCGCAATGGGCGCCTTTGCTCGAGTGGCAGAATCTTCGCTGTGCGCGCAATCGTAGCCTGTGCGGTTGGGACGAGCCGGTCTGCGATGGGGACGAGATCGCCTTTTTTCCCCCCGTCACCGGAGGTTGAGCGCATGGACGTGGTGCGGGTACAGTCCGAGGATTTCGACGTCGGGGCCGAGAGCGAACGGCTGCACCGGGCGGCCGACGAGGTGGGTGGGGTCGTCATCTTCATCGGGACGGTACGGGGCGGGGCTGTGCGGGCGATGACGCTCGAGCACTATCCAGGTATGACCGAGAAGTCGCTCGAGACTTTGGTCGAGGAGGCGCGCCGGCGGTGGTCTTTGGCGGCGGTCACGGTGATTCATCGCTTTGGGCGATTGTTGCCGGGCGAGCGCATCGTGTTCGTGGGGGTGGCGAGCCGCCACCGCGCCGAAGCGTTTGCGGCCAGCGAATTCCTGATCGATCGCCTCAAGACCGAAGCGCCGTTTTGGAAGAAAGAAGAGACGGAAGAAGGGACCCGTTGGGTCGAGGCAAAGGAGGGAGACGAGGATAGGGCGCGCCGTTGGTGATCACAGCGCACCCTGCTCAATCCGCGTCGTTTTACTTCTTGCCGCCTGGCTGCTGTTGCGCCCCGGAGATCATGTTCTGCCAGGCTTCGGTGGTCATTTTCGACATCTGCTCGAGCACGGCGCGCGATTGGTCGATCGCGCTCTGCACGGCTTTCATCGGGTCTTCACCGCCCATTTTCGGCAGATTGGTGCCCAGCGATTGCACGGCCTGCGTCCATTCCTGGGAACCCGTGGTGATCGCTTCGGAGACGAGGCGGTTGAGCTCGGCCTGGGCCTTGACGGTGAGTTGGGCGATCTCGTTGATGCAGCCCATGATTTTTTCGGCCGATTTCTGCGCGAACTCCTGGCGCAGTTTCAATTGCTCCTCGGGCGCTTGGGCGGCGAGCAGCGCTTGAGTGCTGCGCGCGCCTTCTTCGAAGAGGGCTTTGGCCGTTTCGATCTGCAGCGCGAGCAGGCGCTGGGTGTTGTCGATGGCCATCTGGGTGAATTTCATCGCGTTTTCCAATTGCTTTTGCTGCAATTGCGCCAAATTGTTTTGAGTCTTCATGATCTGCTCCCGCAGTAAGTATGGTGACGGACGTGGATAAAACGCTTTTTTTACTATAGCATCGTTCCTAGAAGGGTGCAAGAAAAATGTGATGCACTGCACAATGCCACCGGCTAAATCTTTTGGCATTTTTTGCTCCGTCGGGCTTGAATTTCTCCTATCCGGCACCTATATACAAGGCATCCATTGCTTTCCTTCGACGGAGCGTTCCATGAGATTCGACAAACTCACCACCAAGTTCCAGCAGGCGCTTCAGGAAGCGCAGAGCATCGCGGTGGGGCACGACAACCAGTTCATCGAGCCGCAGCATCTGCTGCTCGCGCTGCTCGAGCAGGAAGACGGCTCGACCGTGAGCCTGCTGCAGCGCGCCGGCGTCAATGTCGCCGGGCTCAAGGCGGCCTTGCACCAGGCGATCGATGCGCTACCCCAGGTGCAGGGCACGGGTGGAGAGGTCCAGATCGGGCGCGATCTGGCCAACCTTTTGAACCTCACCGACCGCGAGGCGCAAAAACGCGGTGATCCTTACATCGCCACCGAAATGTTCCTGCTCGCGCTCACCGAAGACAAGGGCGAGACGGGGCGCCTCGCGCGCGAGCACGGCTTGACGCGCAAGGCGCTGGAGGCGGCCATCGAGCAGATGCGCGGCGGGCAGAAGGTGGAGACGCCCGAGGCCGAGGCGCAGCGCGGGGTGTTGGAGAAATATACCATCGACCTCACCGAGCGGGCGCGTCGCGGCAAGCTCGATCCGGTGATCGGGCGCGACGACGAGATCCGGCGCACCATCCAGATCCTGCAGCGACGCACCAAGAACAATCCCGTGCTCATCGGTGAGCCCGGCGTGGGTAAGACGGCCATCGTCGAGGGGCTCGCGCAGCGCATCGTCAATGGCGAGGTTCCCGAGAGCCTGCGCGACAAGCGCATCCTGGCGCTCGACATGGCGGCCTTGATCGCCGGGGCCAAGTACCGCGGCGAGTTCGAGGAGCGCCTGAAGGCCATCCTCACCGAGATCACCAAGGAAGAGGGGCGCATCATCCTCTTCATCGACGAGATCCATACCGTGGTGGGCGCAGGCAAGGCCGAAGGGGCGCTCGATGCGGGCAACATGCTGAAGCCTGCGCTCGCGCGCGGCGAGCTGCATTGCATCGGCGCGACCACGCTCGACGAGTATCGCAAGTACATCGAGAAGGATGCCGCGCTCGAGCGCCGTTTCCAGAAAGTGATGGTCGAGGAGCCTACCGTCGAGCAGACCATTGCCATCTTGCGCGGGCTACAGGAGAAGTACGAGATCCACCACGGCGTGGAGATCACCGATCCGGCCATCGTCGCCGCGGCCGAGCTCTCGCACCGCTACATCACCGACCGTTTCCTGCCGGACAAGGCGATCGACCTCATCGACGAGGCGGCCGCACGCATCAAGATGGAGATCGACTCCAAGCCCGAGGCGCTCGACAAGCTCGAGCGGCGCATCATCCAGCTCAAGATCGAGCGCGAGGCGGTGAAGAAGGAGAAGGACGAAGCCTCGCAGCGGCGTCTGAAGCTCATCGAGGAAGAGCTCGAGCGGCTGCAGCGTGAATACAGCGAGCTCGAAGAGGTGTGGAAGGCCGAGAAGGCGCGCATCCAGGGCACCAAACACCTCAAGGAAGAGATCGACCGCCTGCGGGCGCAGATGCTGGAGTATCAGCGCAAGGGGCTGCTCGACAAGGTGGCCGAGATCCAATATGGACGGTTGCCCCAGCTCGAGGCCGAGCTGAAGAAGGCCGAAGAGGCGGAGAAATCCGGCGCGCCGTTCAAGCTCTTGCGCATCCAGGTCGGCGCCGAGGAGATCGCCGAAGTGGTCTCGCGCATGACGGGCATTCCCGTGAGCAAGATGATGCAGAGCGAGCGCGAAAAGCTCCTCAAGATGGAAGAGCATTTGCATCAGCGGGTGGTGGGGCAGGACGAAGCGGTACGGCTCGTCTCCGATGCCATCCGGCGCTCGCGCGCGGGTCTGGGCGACGAGAACCGTCCCATCGGCTCCTTCCTCTTCCTCGGGCCGACGGGGGTCGGGAAGACGGAACTGTGCAAGGCGCTCGCCGACTTCCTCTTCGATTCCGAGGATCACATGATCCGCGTCGACATGAGCGAATACATGGAGAAACACTCCGTGGCGCGGCTCATCGGTGCGCCTCCGGGCTACGTCGGCTACGAGGAAGGGGGCTATCTCACCGAGCAGGTGCGGCGCAAGCCCTATAGCGTGATCCTCTTCGACGAGGTGGAGAAAGCGCACCCGGACGTGTTCAACGTGCTGTTGCAGGTGCTCGACGACGGTCGGCTCACCGACGGCCAGGGACGCACGGTGGATTTCCGCAACACCGTGATCGTGATGACTTCCAACCTCGGCAGCCAGCGCATCATGCAGATGTCCGGGGACGACTATCAGGTCATCAAGCTCGCCGTGCTCGCCGAGGTGCGCGGGTTCTTCCGTCCCGAGTTCCTCAACCGCATCGACGAGGTGGTGGTGTTCCATCCGCTCGCCGAGGAGCACATCGCCGGGGTGGCGCGCATCCAGCTGCGCCGGCTCGAGGCGCGGCTCGCGCGTATGGACATGGCCCTCGAGGTGACGGAAGAGGCCCTGCGCGAACTCGCCAAGGCGGGCTACGACCCGGTCTACGGCGCGCGGCCTTTGAAGCGGGCGATCCAGGACCTCATCGAGAATCCGCTCGCCAAGGCGATCCTCGAAGGTCGTTTCGGACCGAAGGATACGATTCGCGTCACGGTGGAGAACGGGATCTTCCGCTTCGACAAGATCTGATCAGAGCCGAAAAGCAGTGCAGGCGGGGCCGCGGCGAGGGGTGCCTCGCCGTGTGCCGACGCGATCCATCCGAAAGATGGGCCCGCTGCGTGCATCCGTTTAGGCGCTCGATTGAGGCACGAACGCCGAGCGCTTTTTCTTCGAGGGTCCGAGAGCCGGCAAAGCAGCCGGCTTTTTTTCAGGGTAGGGAAATACGGTACCAAGGGGGCGTTTTTTCGCCTTTGGTCTTGGCGCTCCGACTGCGATCATGGATGTATCGGGTAGAAGGAGGGCCACGACGTGGCCGAAGAGAGCGATCTCGAAAAGACCGAACAGCCATCACCACGGCGGTTGGAAAAGGCGCGTGAAGAGGGTCAGGTCCCGCATTCGCGTGAACTCGGGACCTTTCTCGTGCTCTTCGTCGGCGTGATCACCTTGATGATCGCAGGGGAGTGGATGGGCCGGCGTTGGATGGGGGTGCTGACTCAGGGGTTCGCTTTCGAGCGCGATACGGCTTTCGATTTGACGCGGATGCTGGGGATATTGCAGCGGCTGTACGTCGAATCGCTGATCTCGTTCGCGCCGCTCTTGCTTTTCTTGATGCTCGCTGCGGTGGCAGGTCCCCTGATGCTGGGTGGGCTGGTGTTCGCTCCCAAGACCTTGGGTTTCCGTCTCGGGCGGCTCAATCCGATGAATGGCTTGCGCCGTATGTTTTTTTCGCTGCATGGGGCGATGGAGGTCGTCAAGTCGCTACTCAAGGTCTCGGTGGTGGCGGCGATGGTATGGATTACCTTTCGGCGTGAGCGCGACGTCGTGCTCTCTTTGAGCGTTCTGCCGGTGAGCGATGCGGCAGGAAGTTTTTTGCGCGAGATGCTATTCGGGGCTTTGCTGATCGTGTCCGGACTCGCGCTGATCGCTGCGGTCGACGTGCCTTTCCAATTGTGGCAGTACTACAAGAAACTACGCATGACCAAAGAAGAGGTCAAGCGGGAATACAAGGAACAAGAAGGGGACCCGCACCTCAAGGCGCGTATCCGTTCGGTGCAGCGCGAGATGGCGCGTAAACGGATGATGGCCGAGGTGCCCAAGGCCGACGTGGTGGTGACCAACCCGACGCACTTCGCCGTGGCTCTGAAGTATGATCAAAAATCGATGGCCGCTCCCATGGTGGTGGCCAAGGGCAGGGGGGTCATCGCGCAGAGGATCCGCGAACTCGCCGACGAAGCCCAGGTGCCCCGCGTGGAGGCTCCGCCCTTGGCGCGTGCGCTCTATGCGCACGTCGAGATCGGCGAGACGATACCGCCGACCCTCTTCGCGGCAGTAGCCGAGATTCTGGCCTATGTGTTTCAATTGGATCGCTGGATGGCCCAGGGTGGACCCAAGCCCCAGCCGCCACAAGAAGTGCCGGTGCCACCAGAACTCGATCCGGGTGAAGTGGCCACGGCAGAGGCTGGGGACGGGGAGCCGTGAGCGCGATGTGCGCCGTAAGGGAGTGAGACGATGGCAGGAGAGCGGACCTTGATCGATTGGCGAACGTGGTTCGTGCCTTCGAAAATGCGCTTGCTGGCCGCGCCGGTGTTCATCTTCGTCGTGCTGTCGATGATGGTGCTGCCGCTGCCGCCCTTTGCGCTGGATCTCTTCTTCACGTTCAACATCGCCATGTCGGTCGTGGTGCTGTTGGTGGCGATGTATACCGTGCGCCCGCTGGATTTTTCGGTATTTCCCACCGTTTTGCTGGTCACTACGCTGCTGCGCCTTGCGCTGAACGTGGCGTCCACTCGCGTGGTGCTGCTACACGGACACACGGGGCCGGATGCGGCCGGGCGGGTGATCGAATCCTTCGGTCAGTTCCTCGTCGGTGGCAACATGGCCATCGGCATCGTAGTGTTCGTGATTCTGGTGATCATCAACTTCGTGGTGATCACCAAGGGTGCCGGGCGCATCGCCGAGGTGAGTGCGCGCTTCACCCTCGATGCCATGCCCGGCAAGCAGATGGCGATCGACGCGGATTTGAATGCCGGTCTCATCGATGAAGCGGAGGCGCGGCGCCGGCGCAAGGAAATTTCGCAGGAGGCCGATTTCTACGGCGCGATGGATGGTGCGTCGAAGTTCGTGCGCGGCGACGCGGTGGCTGGAATCCTGATCCTGCTGATCAATATCCTGGGCGGGCTCATCGTCGGGGTGGTCGGTCACGGCATGGATCTGTCGCGCGCGGCCGATGCCTACGTGATCCTGACGATCGGCGATGGGCTGGTGGCGCAGATTCCGGCGCTGATGGTGTCGATCGCCGCCGGTATGGTGGTGTCGCGGGTGGGCGAGGAGTCGATGGATCTGGGAGGGTTGTTGATCCAGCAGGTCTTCACCAACCCGCAGGTGTTGGCTCTGGCGGCCAGTATCCTTTTGGTGATGGGCATGATTCCCGGGATGCCGAACTTCGTTTTCCTGCTCATCGGGGGCACCCTGGGGTGGATGGCATGGAAACGTTGGTCGAACGAACGTCGGCGAGCGGCGGAGCCGAAAACCGTTGCGCCTGCCGCCGTTGCGCCGCAGGAAGAGGTGATCGAGGCGAGCTGGGACGACGTGCAGCCGGTGGACGTCCTGGGCCTGGAAATCGGCTACCGCCTCATCCCGCTCGTCGATCAGTCGCAAGGCGGGGAGCTGCTCAAGCGCATCCGGGGATTGCGCAAGCGGTTTGCCCAGGAGGTGGGCTTTCTGCCCGCTCCCGTCCATATCCGCGACAATCTCGAACTCAGGCCCAACGCCTACCGTATCCTGCTCAAAGGGGTGGAGATCGGCAGCGGCGAAGTCTATCCCGGACAATATCTGGCGATCGATCCGGGGCAAGTGCTCGGCCCGATAGAGGGGCGGCCCGGTAAGGATCCCGCCTTTGGCCTGCCGGCGAAGTGGATCGACGCCGGGCTGCGCGAGCGGGCGCACGCGTTGGGCTATACGGTGGTCGATGCCGCCACGGTCATCGCCACGCACCTCAACCAGGTACTCGTCGAGCATGCCGGCGAACTGCTGGGTCGCGAGGAGACGCAGGCACTGCTCGATCGCATCCAGAAGGAATCTCCCAAACTCGTCGAGGACCTGGTGCCCACCGTGGTGCCGGTGACGACGGTGCAGAAGGTGCTGCAATATCTGCTCGAGGAAGGGGTGGCGATCCGTGACATGCGCACCATCCTCGAAACTTTGGCCGAATGGGCGCCGAAGACGCAGGATCCAGTGGAGCTCACCAGCCGGGTGCGTGAAGCCTTAGGACGTGCCATCGTGCAGTCGCTCGCACCCGGCAGCGGCAAGGTTCCCGTCTTGATGCTGGATCCGGCGCTCGAGCGTATCCTGATGCAGGCCGTGGGTGCGGGCGGAGGTAAGCCGGGGGCGATCGAACCGGGTTTGGCCGACACTTTGCTACGCCAGAGCGGGTTGGCCGTGCAACGTCTGGAGCAACAGGGGCTGGCGCCCATTTTGCTCGTGCCGCCGCAGCTGCGCTGGTTGCTCGCCCGTTTCTTGCGCCGTGCCGTGCCGAATCTCCGGGTGATCGCCACCAGCGAGATGCCCGAGGAGCGCTCGATCGAGATCGTGGAGATGATCGGTTCGCCCGCGTCGTGATGCATCCGTCGTCGGCCGGAGAAAAGCGGGGTTTACCCCGCTTTTTTCATGCGACGAGTCCAGAGGTCGGCCGCCGATAATGGGATCGAGGGGCCGACCGGACGGCCCGTGCATGGGGGAGCAGCCAGATGGACGTCAAACGCTATTTCGCACCGACAGCCCGTGAGGCGCTGCGGCAGCTCAAACAGGAACTGGGCGCGGATGCGATCGTTCTGGCAAACCGCTCCGTCGAGGGCGGCGTCGAGATTCTGGCGCTGCCGGCCGACGCGGTGGGGGCGTTGCCCGGTGGGTCGAGCGCCGCCGCGACGGCGCCTCGGCAGGCTGAATCGGCAGGCGGGCGCAAGCGGGCCGCGGCCGCGGCCTATGCCCAAGCGTCTGCCCCCGAGGAAGAGCCGGTGGTGACGCTCTCCTCTCGCGGACCGCAGCGGCGCAGTGCCCCCGAGATCAAGCCATTCGCTCCGCCGCGCATGGAGACACCGGAATACGTCGTGCGTAAGGAAGAGGAGGAGGCCGAGCGCATTCGCCGGGCGATGGAGGCGGCGCGCAAGGAGCCGCCAGCACCGGAACCGTTGCGCGAGCCGGGTTGGTTCGGTGCGGCGCCCGTCGAGCCCCCGTCTTCGCCGGCGCTGGAGGGCCGCATCGAGGCCCTGCAGGAACAAAACGCTGTGCTCGCACGGCAACTGGGCAAGATCCAGGAGATGATCGAGCGGCAACTCGCCGGATTCGCCTGGAACGAAGCCGTGCGCAAGGCGCCGGCCCGCGCGCGTTTGCTCGGCGAGATGCTGGAGGCGGGATTTTCGCCGGCGCTCGCGCGCGAGGTGTGCGACCGTATCGAGGCGACCGAGGATTGGGACGCCGCGCGCGAAGCGGCCATGGCGCGATTGGGTGCGCGGCTGGAGGTGGTCGGCAGCGACGACGATCTGATCGACCGCGGCGGCGTCTATGCCATCGTCGGCCCGACGGGCGTGGGCAAGACGACCACCACCGCCAAGATCGCCGCCCGCTGCGTGGTGCGCCACGGGGCGGCTCGGGTGGCGCTCATCACTACCGACGGCTACCGCATCGGCGCTCATGAACAGCTGCGCATCTATGGGCGTATCCTGGGCGTTCCGGTGTTCGCCGCACGCGACGCGAACGATCTGCGCGCCACGCTCGGTGAGCTGCGTGGCCGACACATGGTGCTCATCGACACCATCGGCATGAGCCAGCGCGACAAGGCGGTGACCGAGCAGGTGGCGATGCTCATGGGCGCGGGGCCGGTGCGCCGGCTCGTGTGCCTCAACGCCACGAGCCGGGGCGATACGCTCGACGACGTCGCCCGCGCGTTTGGCGGCGAAGGGCTCGCTGGCTGCATCTTCACCAAGGTCGACGAGGCCGCCACCATCGCCGCGGCGCTGGACGTGGCGATCCGGCATCGACTGCGCGTGCACTACGTCGCCAACGGGCAGCGCGTGCCGGAGGATCTGCACTTGCCCAACCGCGCTTGGCTGCTGCAGCGGGCGTTTCGTGGCGCCGGGAGCGAACGGGTGACGATGGCCGCCGACGAGGCGGCACTATGGCTGGCCGCAGCGGTCGGGGCGTGATCGAGGAGAGCATCATGCGTGAAATACTCGGAGACCAGGCAGGAACCCTGAGGCGGCTTTTCCGGCAGCGACCGCCAACCGTCTGTACGGTGTTCTCCACGGGTGCGGGGTGGGCGGATCACACGATGCGGCTCGCTCGTCGGCTGGCGCGCCGCTCGGGACCGGTCCTCGTCGTCGACGAAGCTGTCTCCAGCCAGACTCTACCCGAGGCGGCTGGGGCGGGCCGCACGGCCGATCTATTGAGTGCCCTGGGCTCGACCGAACGCGCGATCCGTCTCCTCGTGGCGCTGCCCGGCGGCGTGAGTTATCTCAACGTGAAGGCGGCGGCGCTCGCGCTTCCCTTGCTCGACGAGATGCGTCGTGAACGCTTGCTGCGTTCGTTTCAAACCTTGTTGCGACCCTTCGAAACGGCGCTGGTCCATGCGGGCCGGGGTGACGCGGCCGATGCGTCTGCCTTTCTCACGAGTGCGCCGAGTGCCGTGGTGCTCGCGGAACTATCGGCCGATGGCGTGCGTGAAGCGCTCGGCCGGGCTCAAGATGCCACGTTGCATGGGCGCTCGCGCCTGGGCGTCGTGACGGTGGGTGGGCGCGATGCCGCCGAGGCCGAGGCTTTCGTGCGCGAGTTGCAAGGAATATGGTGGCGCAAACTCTCTTTACGGGTGGCAGGCTGGAGTCGGCTCGAAACCCTCGATGCGCGCGCATGGCAGGCGATGACCGGCGAGGACGGGGGAATGGCCAAGTCACCCGGCTGGCCCTCGGGGGCGGTCGGGACCCAGGCAGGGACGAACTCATGGTGACGGCTGCGTTGACTCCCTCTGGTAAAAAAATACGAGCTGAGGGAAAATCCCCCCTGTGGGCGGGGTTCGTGCGTAAATTCGAGGCGCGCGATCCGTCGAAACGCAAGGTCGCATGGATGCTGGACGAGACGGGCAAGCCGGACATGGCGGCACTGGTACGGGCGTATGCGCCGATGGTCAAGCGCATCGCCATGCACCTGGTCAACCGTTTGCCGCCGAACGTGGAGCTGGACGATCTCGTCCAATGCGGCATGATGGGGCTGGTGGAGGCCATCGAGCGCTATCGCGACGATGATCGTGCCGAATTCGAAACCTATGCGCTCGCTCGTATCCGCGGTGCCATGATCGATGCCTTGCGCGAGAACGACTGGGTTCCGCGCCAGCTGCGCAAGGAAATGCGCCGCGTCGAGGAGGTCATCGCAGCGCTCGAGCAGCACCTGGGGAGGGCGCCCAGTGAGAGGGAGGTGGCCGAAGCGCTCGGCATCGAACTCGAAGCCTATCAAAAGCTGCTCTCCAAAGCCAAAGGTCACCAGATCCTTTATTTCGACGATTTGATGTACGAACCCGAGGCGGGTGAGGACTTTCTCGAACGCCATCTCGGGGATGACGAGCCGGGTCCCCAGGATCTCACCGAGTCGGCCGAACTGCGGGCGCAATTGGTAAAGAAGATCATCGACTTGCCGGAAAAGGAAAAACTGGTGCTCTCGCTCTATTACGACCATGAGCTCAATTTCAAAGAGGTTGGCGCCGTTCTCGGGGTGAGCGAATCGCGGGTGTCGCAATTGCACGCGCAAGCCATTTTGCGCCTGAGGTCCTTCCTGCTGGGGGAGAAATCCCCGCTGCCACGGGCCCGTCGAGGTCGCCCGCCCAAAGCGGGCCGTATTGCTGAGCGGCCCGACACCACGGCGGACGAAGCCTGACGGCGATGGATGCGACCAGCCTCATCGGCCTCGTCCTCGGGCTGGCGGCCATCGTCGTCGGTCAGATCCTCGAAGGAGGACATATCGGCTCCCTGCTGCAGCCGACGGCGTTTCTCATCGTCTTCGGTGGCACGACGGGAGCCGTGCTGTTGCAAACCCCTTTGCCCATCTTCGTCGGAGCCTTGCGTCTGCTCAAATGGGTCTTCGTCACCCCCGCGGACGATTCCAATGCGCTCATCGAGAAAACCACGGAATGGGGGCGTGTCGCTCGGCGTGACGGCCTTTTGTCGCTGGAAGCGCGGATCGCTCAGGAAAGGGATCCCTTCGTGCAGAAAGGGCTCCAACTACTCGTCGACGGCATCGAGCCGAATCGAATGCGCGAGGTGCTCGAGACCGAGATCGACATGGCCGAGGAACAGTTGAAACTGCGTGCCAAGGTGTGGGAATCGGCTGGTGGTTATTCTCCCACCATCGGCATTCTCGGAGCTGTGATGGGGCTCATCCACGTGATGGAAAACCTCGCCGATCCTTCTCAGCTGGGCGCAGGCATCGCCGTGGCTTTCGTGGCCACCATCTACGGCGTAGGTGCGGCCAATCTCATTTTCATCCCGGTGTCGAAGAAGCTGATGACCCACATCCACACGCTCACGGTGCAACGCCAAATGCTCGTCGATGGACTCGTGGGAATCGCCCAAGGGGATAATCCGAGGCTGATCGAAAGCAGGATGGGGTCGTATCTGGCCGAGATTCGTTCAGGCACTTCCTCCTGAGCGGGGCGCACCATGGCGAGGCGCAGGAAATCTTCCGAAGAACACGAGAATCTGGAGCGCTGGCTGGTGAGCTATGCCGACTTCATTACGTTGCTCTTCGCGTTCTTCGTGGTGATGTACGCCCTGTCTTCCCTCAACGAGGGAAAATATCGCGTTCTATCCGAATCCCTCCACCAAGCCTTTCGTGCTGGCATCATCGTGCCCCAAACCGGTGAAGTGAAGGAGCAAATTCCGATACCGGCCGTCGTCAGCGGCGTACCGCTGCCGGTGCCGCAGCGGGGAGATCAGGGGAGCGAGCGCGGCGAAGAGCGGGTGCGCCAGGCGCTTGCAACCACCGCCCACGCCGCTTCGGCTTTGCGTGCCGCGCTTCAGCCTTTGATCGAGAGCGGTCAGGTCACGGTGAGCGAGGGAGCGTTCGGGGTGACCGTGGAGATCGACGCTGGCATCCTCTTTCCCAGTGGTGAAGCAACGCTGGGCCCGATGGCGATCGCCATCCTCAGACAAGTGGCCAACGTTCTGGCGTATGCCGGCGATGGGCCGATCTGGGTCGAAGGTCACACGGACAACGTTCCCTTGCGCCGAGGGGCGCGCTATCCCTCCAACTGGGAACTATCCGCGGCCCGGGCGGCAGCGGTCGTGCGGCTCTTCGAGGAGCAAGGGGTGGCATCGTCCCGCCTCGCTGCGGTAGGCTACGCCGATCAGCGTCCCATCGCGGACAATGCCACCGAGGAAGGGCGGCAGAAGAACCGTCGTGTGACGATCAGGCTCGAATCCCTCATCGATTCCGGTGGAGCTGGTGCGACATCCGCTCTGCCCGCCCAAGAAGGAGCTATCGGCAGCATTCTTCCTCCGTCGCCTTGAGGCATTCCTCCACCAGCGCCGGGCCGCGATAGATGAGCCCGGTGTAGATCTGCACGAGGGAAGCGCCGGCGCGCAGCTTGGCGCGCGCATCTTCGCCCGAGAGGATGCCGCCGGCGGCGATGAGCGGCACCTGCCCCTGAAGGCGCTGGGCGAGTGCCGCGAGTACGGCGGTAGCGCGTTCGCGCAGCGGCTCGCCCGATAACCCCCCCGTTTCCTGACCGTGCGGCAGGTGCGCCACGCCCTCGCGCGAGATCGTGGTATTGGTGGCGATCACGCCGTCGATGCGGTATTCGAGCACTTTTTCGGCGATGAGATCGAGCTCGGTTTCTTCCAGATCGGGGGCGATCTTGAGCACGAGCGGCGTGCGCTTGTCGTGGCTCGCCGCGAGCCGTTCGGCCTCTTCGCGTAGCCCTCCGAGTAGCGCCTCGAGCGAGTCGCCGCGCTGCAGTTCGCGCAGGGCGCGCGTGTTCGGTGAGGAGACGTTGATCGTCACGTAGTCGGCCGTGGTCCACACGCGGCGCAGTCCCGCGACATAGTCGTCGAGGGCGCGTTCGAGGGGTGTGTCGGCATTCTTGCCGAGGTTGATGCCGAGAATCCCGCGCCAGCGGCGAGCGCGTGCCCGTGCGACCAGCGCGTCCACGCCGTCGTTGTTGAATCCCATGCGGTTGATGAGGGCGCGCGCCTGCGGCAGGCGGAAGAGCCGCGGCTTGGGATTGCCCGGCTGCGGCCGTGGCGTGACGGTGCCCACCTCGATGAAACCGAATCCTAGCCGCGCCAGACCATCGATCGCCTCCCCGTTCTTGTCCAGCCCGGCGGCAAGCCCGACGCGGTTGGGAAATTCCAGGCCCATGAGGGTGATGGGGGCGCGCCGGGGCGGCTCGGGCGGGGGCAGCAGCCGCCCCAGGGTGGCAAACGCGCGGATCGTCAGGTCGTGGGCGGTCTCCGGTTCGAGCGCGAAGAGCGCCGGACGGGCGAAGCAGTAAGGGATCATGGTACGGTCCGGAAGAGCGGTTCGATACGCTCGAAGGGCAGCCAGCGGCCCCGCCAGTAGCCTTCGAGCGGGCGAAAGCGTGCTTTATACGCCATTTTGCGCGAGCGGGCAATCCAGTAGCCGAGGTAGACGTAGGGCATGCCGTTCGCTTGGACCTGGGCGATGTGCCACAGGATCGACCAGGTACCGAAACCCGCCCGGGGGTCTTCCGGATCGTAGAACGTGTAGACGCAGGAAAGCCCATCGTCGAGCACGTCGACGAGGCTTACGATCACCAACCGTCCGTCGGGGGTGCGGAATTCGACGAGGCGCGTGTCGACGTGCGAGGCGAGAAGGAATCGCTCGTAGTTCTCGGGCGAGGCGTCCTCGTCGGCTTCGTCGTGGCGCGCCATCACGTAGCGGCGATAGAGGCGGAAGTGCTCGGGAATGAAGACGAGGGGCTGCTCGGTGGCGGCGAGTTTGCCGACCCAGCGTAACCAGGTGCGGCGCTGCGAGCGGTCGGGGCAAAAACGCGCGGCTGGCACGCGCACCGACACGCAGGCTTCGCACTGGTCGCAGATCATGCCATAGGAAAAATAGCCGCTGCGCCGGAACCCCTCGCGTACCAGTCGGCCGTAGGTGGCGGCATCGACGAGGTGCGCCGGCGTGGCCACGCAGGAACGCGCCGTACGATCGGGAAGATAAGGGCACGGGTAGGGCTGAGAGGGGTAGAAACGCAGCGTCTCGGGTGGAGTGGCATGCCTCATGGAAGGGGCTCCCGGGAGAATATTCCCTCTGCGAGTGCGACGGCCGGTAGTTCGCTCTGCCAGCGCTGTGGCGTGGGGCGCTCGGGCACGAGCCGGGCAAGCTGGGCGAGGAATTCTTCGCGCGAGATCTCCTCGGCGCCGAGCGAGCGCAGATGCGGCGTGCTCATCTGGCAATCGATGAGGGTGATGCCGCGCGCACGGCACTCGGCGCACAGTCGCACCAGCGCCACCTTGGAAGCGTCCGACTCGAGGTGGAACATCGACTCACCGAAGAAAACCCCGCCCAGGGCCACGCCGTAGAGACCGCCCACGAGGCGACCCTCGTGCCAGGTCTCGACGCTGTGCGCGTGGCCGAGCGCGTGCAGGCGGATATAGGCGTCGATCATCTCCGGTGTGATCCAGGTACCCTCGGGGCGCAGCCGCGCACAGTTGGCGATCACGGACGGGAAATCCGCGTCCAGCGTGGTGACGAAACCGCGGTGGCGCAGCACCTTGCGCAGCGAGCGGCGCACCCGCAGCCGCTGCGGTTCGAGTACGAGGCGCGGCGCCGGGCTCCACCACAGGATGGGTTGCCCTTCCGAGAACCAGGGAAAGATCCCTTGTCGATAGGCTTCCAGTAGCCACGAAGGGGCAAGGCTGCCCCCCGCGGCGAGCAGGCCGTTGGGTTCGGCGAGCGCCAGCCGCGGCGAGGGGAATCGAGGAGGGAGGCGCGGGTCGAGCCAGGGGATCATGGGATCGCACGAAGCGGCGAGGATGAAAATGAGAGTACCTTATAATTTCGCGGATCGCAACGACGAAAGGCTCGCGCATGGCCACTTATCTCGTTACCGGCAACGCCGGTTTCATCGGTTTTCATACGGCGCGCACCCTGCTCGAACGGGGGGTGGGCGTCGTCGGCATCGACGTCGTGAACGATTACTACGACCCCGCGCTCAAGGAAGCGCGGCTGCGCGAGCTCGAGGCCACGGCCGCGCGCACCGGCACGCCGTACACATTTCATCGCGCCGACCTCGCCGATCGTGCAGTGCTCGAAGCGTGTTTCGCCGCGCACCGGTTCGACGCGGTGATCCACTTGGCCGCACAGGCGGGCGTGCGCTATTCGCTGGAGAACCCGCGCGCCTACGTGCACAGCAACATCGACGCCTTCGTCAATGTGCTGGAATGCTGCCGTGCCGCCACGCCCCATCCGCACCTCGTCTATGCGAGCACCTCGAGCGTCTACGGCGCCAACACCCGCTTGCCCTTTTCCGAACACCAGCCGGCCGACCATCCCCTGCAATTCTATGCCGCCACCAAGCGTGCCAACGAACTGATGGCGCACGCCTATAGCCATCTCTTCGGCATTCCGACCACGGGAGTGCGCTTCTTTACCGTCTATGGCCCTTGGGGGCGCCCGGACATGGCGCTTTTCATCTTCACCCGCAAGATCCTCGCCGACGAACCCATCCCGCTCTTCAACGAAGGTCGGCACACGCGCGACTTCACCTACGTCGAGGACATCGTCGAAGGGGTGCTGCGGCTCGCCGCCAAGCCGGCCGAACCCGACCCGAACTGGTCTGGCGATGCGCCCGATCCGGCGTCGAGCCGTGCCCCCTGGCGTATCTACAACATCGGCGCAAGCCGTCCGGTGCCGCTCATCGAGTACGTGGAAGCGCTCGAAGAGGCGCTCGGCCGGAAAGCGAAGCGCGAATACCTACCCCTGCAGCCGGGCGACGTGCCCGACACCTACGCCGATACGAGCGAGCTCGAGGCGGCCGTGGGCTACCGCCCCCGGACCAGCGTGCGCGAGGGGATCGGGAAATTCGTCGCTTGGTATTTGGCGTACTATGAAAAAACAAGGTGAGTTGAACGCGTCGAGTGTCTTCTCCTACGTCTGCCGAGATGGCATCTTTCGCGTCGATTGTCGTCGCCCTCGTTTTGTTGTAGTCTGATCGGTGAAATATATTTGTCCATAAAAAAATAATGGGAGGAGGAAATGGAACGACGTCGTTTCATCCAAGGGACTGGGTTGGCCGGAATTCTTGCTTCTGGCGTCGCCCCGGCCGTCGTGATGGCCCAGCGCAACGTCCGCTGGCGTCTGGCTTCGAGCTATCCGCGTTCGCTCGATACGCTCTTTGGCGTGAGCGAAGATTTCGCCCGCAACATTGCCGATCTCACCGACGGCGCTTTCCAGATCGAAGTCTCTGCCGGTGGGGAGATCGTTCCGGCGCTGAGCGTGTTCGATGCGGTGCAAAACGGCACGGTGGAAATGGCGCACGCCATCACCTTCTATTTCATCGGCAAGAACGAAGCGTTCGCCTTCGACGCGATCCTGCCCTTCGGCATGAATGCCCGCATGATGAATGCCTGGATGTACGACGCCGGGGGATTGCAGCTCCTGCGTGAGATCTATGCCCGCTATGGCATCGTCAACTTCCCGCTCGGTAATACCGGCACCCAATGGGGTGGGTGGTATCGCAAGGAGATTCGCTCGGTCGAGGATCTCAAGGGCTTGAAGATGCGCATGGGCAACATGGCCGGCCATGTGCTCGGCAAACTCGGGGCGGTATCCCAGGCCATTCCCGGCGGTGAGGTCTATCAGGCGCTCGAGAAAGGGACGATCGATGCGGTGGAATGGAGCTCTCCCTATGATGACCAGAAACTGGGTTTTCATCGCGTCGCTCCCTATGGCTATTATCCGGCATGGTGGGAGGGTAGTGCGCAGGTGACTTTGCTCGTCAATGCCAAAGCCTACGAGACCCTGCCAAAGGCCTATCGAGAAGCGATGCGCATCGCCGCCACCGACGCGCACACGCGAATGCTCGCCAAGTACGATGCGCGCAATCCCGAGGCGCTGCGTCGCCTCATCGCCGAGGGCGCCAAGATCCAGCGTATGCCCAAAGAAGTGATGGACGCGGCCTTCAAGGCGAGCCGAGAGGTCTTTGCCGAGTTCGAGGCGAAGAACGAAGATTTCCGCCGGCTGAACGCCCACTATCAAAAGTTCCTGCGCGACGAATACGCCTGGTTCCGTCTATCGGAACTCAGCTACGATCAATACATGGCCGCGGCGCCGCTGTGAAGGGGGGGCGAACATGAATGACTCGATGGGGGTGGGCCGTGAATTACCGCCCGCCCTCGTGGCACGGCTCACGGCATGTCTGGGCGAGCGTTTCAGCCTCTCTTCGGGGGTACGCGCCCACCACGGGCACGACGAATCCCATTTCCCCGATCAACCCCCACAGGCAGTGGCCTTCGTCGCCAGCACCGCGGAGGTGGTCGAAGTAGTACGTGCCTGCGCCGAATACGGTGTGCCGCTCATACCCTACGGCACGGGCACTTCGCTCGAGGGGCACGTACTCGCACCCTATGGGGGGGTGAGCGTGGACGTTTCCCAGATGAATCACGTCCTGGAGATCGACGCCGAGGACATGCTCGCGGTGGTGCAGCCGGGGGTGACGCGTAAGCAGCTCAACGCCGCCTTGCGGGGTACGGGGCTCTTCTTTCCCATCGATCCGGGGGCGGACGCCTCGATCGGCGGGATGGCCGCCACGCGTGCTTCGGGCACCAACGCCGTGCGCTACGGCACCATGCGCGAGAATGTGCTGGCGCTCGAGGTGGTGCTCGCCGACGGGCGGGTGCTGCGTACCGGCACCCGGGCGAAGAAAGCTTCTGCTGGCTATGATCTGACGCGCCTCTTCGTCGGCTCCGAAGGAACCTTGGGCATCTTCACCGAGATCACGGTGCGCCTGCACCCCTTGCCGGAGGATTCGGCCGTGGCGGTGGTGCGTTTTCCTTCGATGCAGGCGGCGGTGGAAACGGTGATCCACACCATCCAGAGCGGCGTGCCTATCGGGCGCGTCGAATTTCTCGACGAGGTCTCGATTCACGCCATCAACCGCTACAGCAAGACCGATCTTGCCGAAGCGCCCACGCTCTTCTTCGAATTCCAGGGCTCGCCCCGCGCGATCGAGGAGCAGGTGGCGCTCGTCGGGGAACTCGCCCGCGAACACGGTGCCGAGGACTTCTCCTGGGCGAGCCGCCCGGAGGAGCGGTCGCGTCTGTGGGAGGCGCGGCATCAGGCCTACTTCGCCTGCATCAACCTGCGTCCGGGTTGCCGCGGCATCACCACCGATTCCTGCGTGCCGATTTCCAAGCTGGCCGAGGCGGTGCTGCGGGCACGAGCAGCGATCGACGCTTCCGGCTTGATCGCCCCCATCCTGGGGCACGTGGGCGACGGCAATTTCCACACCGTGATTTTGATCGATCCGGAAGACGCGGCCGAGCTCGAACGGGCCGAGACCTTGAGCGCCGAGCTCGTGGAGATTGCGCAGTCACTGGGAGGAACCTGTAGTGGCGAGCACGGCGTGGGGATGGGAAAGCGTGCGTTCGTCGCCCGCGAAGCAGGGGAAGCGGGTGTGGCAGTGATGCGCGCCATCAAGACCGCGCTCGATCCTCGCGGGATCCTAAATCCTGGGAAGCTCGTGCCGTGACCGAGCGGGATTTGGTTCGCCATCGATCGGTTGTCTTATAATTTGCACCTTTTCCGCGGAGGAACACCGCGATGCAATTTTGGCTGAAGGTGTCGCGTGGCATCGATGCATTCACCCGGTTTTTCGGGCGGCTGGCGATGTGGCTGATCCTGGCCGCAACGCTCTTGAGTGCGGTCAATGCCCTGGTGCGAAAAATGTTCAACGTGGGCTCGAACGCCTGGCTCGAGGCGCAGTGGTATCTCTACGCCGCGGCCTTTTTGCTCGCAGCGGCGCTGACGCTGCGCAACAACGAGCACGTGCGCATCGACATCCTGATCTCGCGTTTCTCTCCCCGTACCCAGGCATGGATGGATCTTGTCGGGATCGTTTTCATGATGTTGCCGGTGTGTCTGGGCGTGCTCTATTTCTCCCTCCCTTTCTTTTGGCAGGCGTACGTATCGGGTGAGATGTCCTCGAACTCCGGCGGGCTCATCCGCTGGCCGGTCTATCTCATGATCCCGGTCGGATTTTCGCTCTTGCTGCTGCAGGGGGTTTCGGAGGCGATAAAGCGCATCGCTTTTCTCAAGGGGGCCTTGCCATCACCTTTCGTGAAGGAAAGCGACGAGATACGCTCGCCGGACGGCGTGGAAGGAGCGCAATGATGGCATGGCTCGCGGAAAACCTCGCTCCGTTGATGTTCCTGGGGCTGGTCCTTTTTTTGCTCTACGGCTTTCCCGTCGTCTTCGCCTTGGGGGCCTGCGGACTTTTCTTCGGCCTGATCGGCATCGAGCTCGGCCTGCTCTCGCCGGCGTTCTTCCAGGCGCTGCCGCTGCGCATCTTCGGCATCATGCAGAACGAGACCTTGCTCGCCGTGCCCTTTTTCACCTTGATGGGCCTGGTGCTCGAGCGCTCGGGCATGGCCGAGGACCTGCTCGACACCATCGGTCAGCTCTTCGGTTCGGTGCGCGGAGGGCTGGCCTTCGCCGTGATCTTCGTCGGGGCGCTGCTTGCGGCCACCACGGGCGTGGTGGCCGCCTCGGTGATCTCCATGGGGCTCATCTCGCTGCCCATCATGCTGCGCTATGGCTACGACCGTAAGCTCGCGACCGGTGTGATCGCCGCTTCGGGTACTTTGGCGCAGATTCTGCCGCCCTCGCTCGTGCTGATCGTGCTCGCCGACCAGCTGGGCAAGAGCGTAGGCGATCTCTACAAGGGGGCGTTCATCCCTGCGTTTGCCCTGGTCGGACTCTACGTGCTCTACGTGGTCGGCCTGGCCCTCTTGCGTCCGCGTGCCTTGCCGGCTTTGCCGCCGGAGGCGCGCGTCATCCGCGAGGACGACGGCTCGAGCGGTACGCGCTCGGTGGTCGTCTTGGCGGCGATCGCGACCGTAGTGGGAATCGCCTTCGGACAGCATTACGGCGAGCTGGTTGCCTGGCTCGGTGGCGGTGAGCCTCAGGATCGGCCGATCGACGAGACGGTCGTAGTGGCCACGTGTGTCGCGGCGGGTCTGGCGTTCGTGTTCGCGCTCGTCAACCGGGTGTTCCGCCTGGGGCTGCTCTCGCGCATGGCCGAGCGCGTCACGTTCGTACTGATTCCACCGCTCGCGCTCATTTTCCTCGTCCTCGGCACCATCTTCCTCGGGGTGGCCACGCCCACCGAAGGTGGGGCAATGGGCGCGGTGGGGGCGATGCTGCTCGCCTTGGCGAGGAGACGCCTCAGTTTTTCTTTGCTGGTTCAGGCATTGAAGGGAACGACGGTACTGTCCTCCTTCGTGATGTTCATTCTCATCGGCGCGACCATATTCAACCTCACCTTCCAGGGGGTGGGGGGGAGCCACTGGGTACAGCACTTGCTCACCCAGTTACCCGGGGGTGAGGTGGGCTTTCTCATCTTCGCGGCGCTCTTCGTCTTCGTGCTCGCTTTCTTCCTCGACTACTTCGAGCTCGCCTTCATCGTCGTTCCGCTGCTCGGACCGGCGGCCCATGCGTTGGGGATCGATCTCATCTGGTTCGGCGTGCTCATCGCCATGGTGATGCAGACTTCCTTCATGCACCCGCCTTTCGGCTTTGCCTTGTTCTTCTTGCGTAGCGTGGCGCCGGCGGGCGAATACGTCGATTCCGTGACCGGCAAGAAGATCCGCGGCATATCCACTGCTGAAATCTACTGGGGAGCGATCCCCTTCCTGATCCTGCAGTTGGTGATGGTCGGCTTGCTGATCGCCTTCCCGAGCCTGGTGACGATGAGTTTTTCCCAGGTCGAGACAGTGGATCTGGAAAAAATCGAGATTCCCGTCGGAGACAGGGATGGGGAACGGAAGGCACCTCGGAATCGGATGACGCCAAGGGGGGCTCGGGCTGGTGATCGGGGGCGAAACGGTGCAGCAGCGCCTGGGTTCCCGGGTGATGCCACTTGCGCTCGAGGGTGAGTAGATAGTAGTGCTCGGTAATTTCGGGGAGCGACCCAAGACAGCGCAGGACTCCACTTTCGCACAGCGTCGGTTCGAGGATGGCGGGGGCAGGAAAGATGCCCGCCCCGTTCTCCGCCAGGGTGCGCATGAGGGCGCTGTCGTCGAATTCACCCACGATATGCGGTGTGACATGGTGCTCGTCGAAGAGCTGCAACAAGGCCAGGCGGGTCGCCGAGTGCTCACCGGGCAACAGCAAAGGGGCCGCGTCGAGAGACTGCGGCAAGGGGCCGGTCAGGCTGAGGTCGGCGCGGGCGTACAGGGCGAGCTGGGATTCGATCAGCAGTCGGCATTGCAGCTTGTGCCCGAGCTGCGTGGGCGGCGGGCCATCGGCGATGAGTGCGTCGAGCCGGCCCAGCATGAGTTCGCTCAGCAAGCGGGGTAGCGGCTCTTCGGCCACGCTCAGGCGCAACCTCGGTCGGTGTTCGAGTACGGGCTCGAGCAGCAGCGCCGCGAGCGATTTTGGCACGATGTCGAGCAAACCCAGACGATAGGGTAGGGAGGGTCGTTCGTCCGCGTGCGCGAGAGCGGCTTCCAATTCTTCGGTGAGACCGAAGATCCGCTCGGCGTAGCGCAAGGCGATCTTGCCGGCTTCGGTGAGTTCGATGCCGCGCCCCTTGCGCCGTAGCAGACGGCGACCGAGTGCGCCTTCGAGTACGCCGATCTGCCCCGAAATGGTCTGGGGGGTGAGGCCGCTGGTCTCGGCGGCGCGCTGGATGCTGCCCGTGCGACCGACGAGCCAGAAATGATGGAGTTGCTTCAGACTGATCATTCGAATTTCCCGAAGAGTTTTTGCATTTTTTTCTGATTTTATCTGAGTCTAGTTGATCTAGAATGACAAAGCTGCGATCAGCGAAAGGAGGCTCATGATGAAACTGGAACTCGTTTGCGAAGGCCAAACGTGCGCAGAGATCGACAGGGAGGAGCTGGCGCACCGTTTTTCCGGGGCGATCCGCCGCTTCCGTGACCGGGTGACCTGGGCACGGGTGAAATTGGTCGACGTGCGCGACGAAACCGGGGCATGGGCCAAGCGCTGCGTGGTACAGATGCGTCTGCGTCACCGCCCGCAGGTGGTGTTCGCGGTCACGGAACGCGTGGCGCAGTTGGCAGTCGAACGTGCAGTGAAGCGGGTACAGCGCGTGCTCGAACGACGCTTCGCTCGGCCGCAGGTGTTGCCACAGCCAGCCTGAGTGTCCGTGAGGAAAACCTTGCGCCGGGCAGTCGAGAGGTGCCTGAAGCATGGGGACTTTCTCGGTGCGCAGCGCAGAGTGATCCCATACGCTGAAACGAAATTTTGAAGGAGGGTACGATGCAAAGAATCGACGAACGCTGGAATGAGTCCACCCAAGCCCGAGCCATCCCTCTGTCGGAGGCGCGGGGGGAGGCATTGCCGGTAAGCAACCCGGTGCTGCGCAATACCTACGTCCTGCTCGCGCTGACCTTGGCGTTTTCCGCGCTGACGGCGGGCGTGTCCATGGCCTTGGGCTTGCCGCATCCGGGGCTCATCATCACCTTGGTAGGATACTTCGGGTTGCTTTTTCTGGTGCACAAACTCGCCAACCGGGCAAGCGGCATCTTGGCCGTATTCGCACTCACCGGCTTCATGGGTTACACCCTCGGGCCGATCCTCTCCGCTTATTTGGCCTTGCCCAACGGCTCGGCGATCGTGATGCAGGCCTTTGGCGGTACGGCGGCGATCTTCCTGGGGCTGTCGGCCTATGCGACGATCTCGAAGCGCGATTTCTCCTTCATGGGCGGGTTCCTGTTCGTGGGCGTGCTGGTTGCCTTCCTTGCCGGACTCGCGGCGATTTTCTTCCAGATGCCGGGATTGTCGTTGGCCGTGTCCGCGATGTTCGTGCTGCTCATGTCTGGCCTGATCCTCTATGAAACGAGCCAGATCGTGCGCGGCGGCGAGACCAACTACATCCTCGCGACCGTTTCCCTCTACGTCATGATCTTCAACCTCTTCACGAGCCTGTTGCATCTGCTCGGGGTGTTCAACGGCGACGATTGAGTCGAACGCGGTTTTTCGCTAGCCAGGAAGGGGCGCGGCAAGCGCCCTTTCCGTTTTTTCGGGCCTGGGCGGCGGCCTTCGGGTAAAATCCCCTCTTCTCAGGTCGGGATGTAGGTGATGAAACGGATCTTTCTCGAATTCGAACGCTCGGTAGCCGAGCTGGAGGAGAAGATCGGCGAGCTACGCTACGCGCACGACGCTTCCGCCGTCGACATCAGCGAAGAGATCGAGCGGCTGGAGAAGAAGGCGCGCAAGCAGCTCGAGGATCTCTACGCCCGGCTCGATGCCTGGCAGACGACGCAGGTGGCGCGCCATCCGCTGCGCCCCTATACGCTCGACTATGTGCAACGAATCTTCACCGATTTCGAGGAACTGCACGGCGATCGTCATTTCGCCGACGACAAGGCGATCGTCGGCGGGCTCGCGCGCTTCGACGGGCGGCCGTGCATGGTGATCGGCCATCAGAAAGGGCGCGACACCAAGGAGAAGATCGCACGCAATTTCGGCATGCCCCGGCCCGAAGGCTATCGCAAGGCGCTGCGTTTGATGAAACTGGCCGAGAAGTTCGGCCTGCCGATCTTCACTTTCGTCGATACGCCCGGTGCCTATCCCGGAATCGACGCCGAGGAGCGGGGACAGTCGGAAGCGATCGGGCGCAACCTCTTCGAGATGGCCATGCTGCGCGTGCCCGTGGTCGTCACCGTGATCGGCGAGGGGGGCTCGGGCGGAGCGCTGGCGATCGCCGTGGGGGACACGGTGCTCATGTTGCAGCACGCCGTCTATTCGGTGATCTCGCCCGAAGGCTGCGCTTCCATCCTGTGGAAGAGCGCGGAGAAGGCGCCCGAGGCGGCCGAGATCCTGGGTATCACCGCGCCCAAGCTCTTGTCCTTGGGTCTGATCGACGGCATCGTGCCGGAACCGGTGGGCGGCGCACACCGCGAACCGGAGAGGATGGCCGAGATCCTCAAAGGGCATCTGCAGCAGGCGCTCGCCGGGCTCGAAGGGCTCGCGCCCGAAGCGCTGGTGGAACGCCGGCAGCAGCGCCTGGTTTCCTATGGCCGCTTCGCCGAGCGCACCTGAGCGCGATCAGGTCGCCGCGGCGATCTTCCAGGCGATCGAATCGCTCGCGGCGCGGATCCCTTCGCACCCTTTGGGAAGCGCTGAAGAAATGAGCGAGCGGGATGAAGCGCAAGGCGCACGGAGCGAGCACCGCGCAACGCAGCGATTCGCCCGCGCAGCCAATTATTCAGCGTTTCCTTTGCGGCTCGTATTGGGGTTCTCCGGCGGGGTCGACTCCACCGTGCTGCTGCATGCGCTTGCCGAGGCGCGCGCCGAATTTCCGCTGGAACTGAGGGCGGTGCATGTGCACCATGGGCTCCTCGAGCAAGCCGATGCCTGGGTCGAGGCAGCGCGAGCGCACTGTGCTTCACTCGGAGTGCCGCTACAGGTGGCGTACGTGCGCGTGCAGCCGGACGGCCGAGGGCTGGAGGCCGCGGCGCGTTCGGCGCGCCTGCGCGCGCTCGCCGCGGTGCCGGGGGATGCGTTGGTGCTCGCGCAGCATCGCGACGATCAGGCCGAGACGGTGCTCTTTCGTTTGCTGCGCGGCTCGGGCGTAGCCGGACTCGCGGCGATGCGGCCCATTGCACCGGCGCCCCTGGCCGGGGCGGCGGCGCCGTGGTGGCTGCGCCCTTTCCTCGATCTGCCCAAAGAGACGCTCATCGCCTGGGCACGGGAACGCGGTTTGCGCTGGGTCGAGGATCCGTCGAATGCGAGCGCCGACTTCACCCGTAACTGGCTGCGCGCAGAGATCCTGCCGCAGCTGGAACACAGGCTGCCCGGCGTGCGCACCGTGCTCGCTCGTACCGCCGAGACCATGGCCGAGGCGCAGCAAGGCTTGGACGATCTGGCCGCGCTCGACGACGAACGGGTGGGCCATCCGCAGGGCGGCTGGGATTTGGCGGAGTTTTTGCGGTTGCCGGTCCATCGGCAGAAGAATTTGGTGCGCTGGGCAACCCTGCGGCTGCCGGCCCTGCCGCCGACCCACCGGCGTTTGGAAGAAGGATTGCGCCAGGCGGCGGACTATGCAGGCGGGGTGTGGCGTTTCCCCCTGGGGGAGGCGTGGCTGTGCGCCCGCGGCGAGCGTCTGTGGGTGGAGGCGGCACCGCAGGGGTGCGACGCCGCTTATCGCTGCGGTTAATATCCAGGGCGATACCTCGAAGAACCGTCGCGAGCGGCTACAGGGCAAGGCGCCCGGAGCGCAGGATGCGAGACATATCACCCAGATAGGCGAGCATCCGAGCACCGCGCAACGCCGCCATGCAGCCGCGCAGTAGGTTATTCGAGGTGTTCGTTAGTTTTTGCTCTGATCGACCAGCTTGTTCTTGGCGAGCCACGGCATCATCGAGCGCAGCTTGGCGCCGACCTGTTCAATCGGGTGCTCGGCGTTCAGGCGCCGGCGCGCCGTCATGCTCGGATAGTTGAGCTTGCCCTCGAGGATGAACTGCTTGGCATACTCGCCGTTGCGGATGCGCTCGAGCGCGCGGCGCATGGCGGCGCGGGAGTGCTCGTTGATGACTTCGGGGCCGGTGGTGTACTCGCCGAACTCGGCATTGTTCGAGATCGAGTAGTTCATGTTGGCGATGCCGCCCTCGTACATGAGATCGACGATGAGCTTGAGTTCGTGCAGGCACTCGAAGTAGGCCATCTCGGGGGCGTAGCCGGCTTCGACCAGCGTCTCGAATCCCATCTTGACGAGTTCGACCGCCCCGCCGCAGAGCACGGCCTGCTCGCCGAAGAGGTCGGTCTCGGTTTCTTCGCGGAACGTGGTCTCGATCACGCCGCCCTTGGTGCCGCCGTTGGCCGCGGCGTAGGAGAGCGCCAAGTCGCGCGCCTTGCCGGAGACGTCCTGGTGCACGGCGATGAGCGTGGGTACGCCGCCGCCACGCACGTATTCGGAGCGCACGGTGTGGCCCGGGCCTTTGGGCGCGATCATGATGACGTCGAGGTCGGCGCGCGGCACGATCTGGTTGTAGTGGATGTTGAATCCGTGGGCGAAGGCGAGCGCCGCGCCCTGCTTGAGGTTGGGCTCGATGTCGCGCGTATAGACTTCGGGCTGGGTTTCGTCGGGGAGCAGGATCATCACCAGATCCGCCCCTTTGACGGCTTCGCCCACTTCCTTGACCGTGAGGCCGGCGGCTTCGGCTTTGCTCCAGGAGCTACCGCCGCGGCGAAGCCCCACGGTGACGTTCACGCCCGAGTCGCGCAGGTTGAGGGCATGTGCATGGCCTTGCGAGCCATAGCCGACGATGGTGACGGACTTGCCCTTGATGAGCGAGAGGTCGGCGTCCTTGTCGTAATACACTTTCATGGCGTTTCCTTTCCGTTGTGGTCTTGAGAGGGTCAGACGCGCAGGACGCGTTCGCCGCGGCCGATGCCGCAGACGCCGCTACGCACGGTCTCGAGGATCAGGGCGGGGTCGATTGCCTGGATGAAGGCGTCGAGCTTGCCCTGGTTGCCGGTGAGTTCGATGACGTAGGTGGTGTCGGTGACGTCGACGATGCGCGCGCGGAAGATGTCGGCCATGCGTTTCATCTCCTCGCGGTCCTTGCCGGTGGCGCGCACTTTGAGTAGCATCAGTTCGCGCTCGAGGTGCGGCGCTTCCGACAGATCCACCACCTTGACCGTCTCGATGAGCTTGTTGAGCTGCTTGGTGATCTGCTCGATGACGTCGTCCGAACCGGTGGTGATGATGGTCATGCGCGACAGCGAAGGGTCTTCGGTAGGGGCGACGGTGAGCGATTCGATGTTGTAGCCGCGCGCCGAGAAGAGGCCGGCAACGCGCGACAGTGCTCCGGATTCGTTTTCGATCAGCACGGAGATGAGGTGTCGCATGGGGTTCGTTCCTGTGCCGTGGGTCAGAGGCTGTCGGCCGAGAGGATCATCTCGGTGAGCCCCTTGCCGCCCTGGATCATGGGATAGACGTTCTCGCGCGGATCGACGAGAACGTCGAGGAAGACGAGCTCGTTGGCGTGCTCGGTGAAGGCGCGCTCGAGCGCCGGTTCGAGCTCGGCGGGATGATCCACGCGGATGCCGACGTGCCCATAGGCGCGGGCGAGCGCGGCGAAGTCGGGCAGGGAGTCCATGTAGGATTCGGAATAGCGCCCGCCGTGGAAGAGCTGCTGCCACTGCCGCACCATGCCCAGGTAGCCGTTGTTGAGATTGACGATCTTGAGCGGCAGGCGGAACTGCTTGCAGGTGGAGAGCTCCTGGATGCACATCTGGATCGAGGCTTCGCCGGTGACGCACACCACCGGCGCCTCGGGTCGGGCGAAGCGCGCGCCCATGGCGTAGGGCAGACCCACGCCCATGGTGCCCAGGCCGCCGGAATTGAGCCAGCGGCGCGGGTGATCGAAGCGGTAATATTGCGCGGCCCACATCTGGTGTTGCCCCACGTCGGAGGTGACGATGGCATCCCCCTTGGTCACTTTCCACAGGGTCTCGATCACGTATTGCGGCTTGATGGGGCCTTCGGCTGGCTGCTCGTAGGCGAGGCAGCGCCGGGCGCGCCATTGTTCGATGCGCTCCCACCAGGGGGCGAGCGCCTCGCTCGGGGCCGTGACGCCCTCTTCGTCGAGGATGCGCAGGAAGTCGGCGAGCACGTGGCGCACGTCGCCGACGATGGGCAGGTCGGCCTTGACGCGCTTGCCGATGGAGGAGGGGTCGATGTCGATGTGGATGATGGTGCGCGGCTCGCTGGCGAAGTGCTCGGGGCTGCCGATGACGCGATCGTCGAAACGTGCGCCCACTGAAAGCACGACGTCGGCGTGGTGCAGGGCGAGGTTGGCTTCATAGGTGCCGTGCATGCCGGGCATGCCGAGGAATTGGCGGTCGCTCGCCGGGTAGGCGCCCAGCGCCATGAGCGTGGTGGTGACCGGAGCCCCCAGGCGGCGGGCGAGCGCCGTGAGCTCGTCGGCGGCATCGGCGAGGATCACCCCGCCGCCCGCGTAGAGGATGGGGCGCTCGGCCTCGCGCAGCGCCTTGACGGCCTTGCGAATCTGCCCCTGGTGCCCCTTGACGACGGGGTTGTAGGAGCGCATCGACACCGTTTCGGGGTAGCGGAACTCGCACTTGGCGGCCGAGACGTCTTTGGGGATGTCGACGAGCACCGGGCCGGGGCGGCCGGTACGGGCGATGTGGAAGGCTTTTTTGAGGGTGTCGGCGAGTTCTGCGACGTCCTTGACGAGGAAGTTGTGCTTGACGCAGGGGCGGGTGATGCCCACCGTGTCGACTTCCTGGAAGGCGTCCTGCCCGATCATGGCGGTGGGGACCTGGCCGGAGAGGATCACCACCGGGATGGAGTCGCAATAGGCCGTGGCGATTCCGGTGACCGCGTTGGTCGCGCCGGGGCCGGAGGTGACGAGCGCCACGCCCACTTCGCCGCTCGCCCGCGCATAACCGTCGGCGGCATGCACCGCGGCCTGCTCGTGGCGTACGAGCACGTGCCGGATCTCGTCTTGCTGGAAAAATGCGTCGTAGATGTGCAGGACCGCGCCGCCGGGATAGCCGAAGACGTATTTGACGTTTTCGCGCCGTAGGCACTGGACGACGATTTCGGCGCCGGTGAGAAGCATGGGGGATACCTCGTGAGGATGATCCGTGCAAAGATCGGGTAAACCCGTAACGTTAGCGGCTCGATCGGCTTTGGTCAAGCAGGCCGGCCTTCATTGTCCTCTTATAATCGGGAACGAATCGAAGCCGGGAGAAAATCGGTGCATGAAAACATTTTATTGACGCTCGCTTTCATCGTCGTTGCCGGCGCGGCGGCGCAGTGGGTGGCGTGGCGAACCCAGATACCAGCGATCGTCTTTTTGCTGATATTGGGAATCGTGGCCGGACCCGGGCTGGGATTTCTCGATCCGGATCGCTTGTTCGGGCCCGTGCTCTTTCCTTTGGTATCGCTGGCGGTGGCGGTGATCCTGTTCGAGGGGAGTCTTACCCTGCGGTTCAGCGAACTCAGAGGCATGAGTCAAGTCGTGCTGCGTTTGGTGAGCTTGGGCGCGTTGCTGACCTGGGCCGTGGCCGCGGCGGCGGCCCATGTGTTCGTCGGCCTGGATTGGGGCTTGGCAGGGCTTTTCGGGGCGCTGGTGATGGTGACGGGCCCTACGGTCATCGTGCCGCTATTGCGTTTCGTTCGTCCTAGTGCCAAGGTAGCCACGGTGCTGCGATGGGAAGGGATCGTGATCGATCCGATCGGGGCACTGGCGGCGGTGTTGGTCTATCAGTTTCTCGTCAGCCGTGCTCTGCCCGATCTTCCGGCCTGGCTGGCGCTGTGGGTGTTCGTCAAAGCGGTGGCGGTCGGGTTCGCCGTCGGCTGGATCGCGGCCGAGCTGCTGGGTCGGATGTTGCGGCATTATCTGGTACCCGATTATCTCGACAACGTCATCGTCCTCGCTTTCGTGGTTGGGGTGTTCACGGCAGCGAACATGCTCGCCCATGAGGCGGGATTGTTGGCGGTGACCGTGATGGGGATGCGTTTGGCCAACATGAAAGGAGTGCCGCTCGAAAACATACTCTCGTTCAAGGAAACCCTCACCATCTTGTTGATCTCGGTGCTCTTCATCGTCCTTGCCGCTCGGCTCGACGTGGAGCGCTTGGCCGAGGTGGGCAAAGGGGTCGTATTGGTCTTTCTGGCGATCCAGTTCGTGGCCCAGCCGCTCAAAGTATGGGCCTCGACCACGGGAAGTGGATTGAGATGGCAGGAAAAAGCCATGATCGCCTGGATCGGGCCGCGCGGGATCGTGGCTGCGGCCGTGTCGGCGCTCTTTGCCTTGCGCTTGCGAGAATTGGGGCACCCCGGGGCGGAGATTCTGGTACCGCTCACGTTCGCCGTGATCATCGGCACCGTGCTCTTCGCTGGCGGTACCGCCCGACTGGCAGCGCAACGTCTAGGGGTGGCGGAGCCGCGAGCGCGCGGGGTCCTGATCGTGGGGGCGCATCGCCTGGGGCGAGAATTGGGTTTGGCGCTCACCAAGCTGGGGTTTCGGACGATCGTCGCCGATACCGATTACGCCCTCGTGCGTACGGCGCGCATGGCGGGGCTGGAGACTTTTTTCGGCAACGTGGTTTCGAAGGAGGCCGACCGGCGGCTCGATCTCGTCGGAGTAGGATATTTGCTGGCGATGTCGCCGTATCCGGAATTGAACGCGCTGGCGGCGCTACGCTACCAGCGTGAATTCGGGCGGGGTAACGTCTATGTGTTACTCACGCCCGAAGAGGTGAGCAAAAAGAGGCAGCAAGTGCTGGATCGACGTTATGCGCGTCTGCTGGGCGGACCGCAAGTGGGTCTGGCCGAACTGCTCGTCTTGTTCGATCGCGGAGGGAAAGTCTATACCACTCGCTTGAGCGAGGCGTTCACTTTCGAGGCGTACCAGGAGCGGTTTGCGGGTCGAGGGCAGTTGCTGCTGGCGATCGATCCGAAGGGAAATTTGCGTGGCGTGGGGCCAGAACTCACGTCACGGCCGGGGGCGGAATGGTATTTGCTCGGCGTTTATCTGCCGGCGGAAAGCGAAAAGAGCGAGGATGCCGGCCCCGGTGGACAGCTCGAGCACGCTGGAGCGCGATCCTAGGGTCGGGTGCTCGGCGCGCGCTTGCTCGACTGCCGCTTTCGGTAGATGGGTGTCGGGCCGCGGACGATTGCGTCGATCCGCGACGTCGTGCGGTTTTTCGTGGTGTTTTTACCGTTCGTGACGGCGCCGGGTTAGAATGAATCGACCGTTTCGGCATGAAAAGGAGACTGCTCGGTGCTCCGGGTTCCCGTTCGTCCCAGCGAATTTCTGGTCGGCAAGCCCATTCCATTCGACGTCTACGACCGGCACGGCCGCTTGTTGTTGGCGAAAGGGCACGTGATCGCCTCGGCCGAGGAGAAAGAAAAGCTCTTGCGCCAAGGGCCTGAGCGCAACCTGAACACCGACGAGCGTTTTCGCCAGGCGATCGGTACCGCCCTGAAAGTGGTCGAAAAGGCGGACGAACCGGGTAAAAACACGATCCACCTCGATTTCGAGGAACTGCGCCTCATACCAGGCACCGTCTTGCAGCTCCAGCTGGGGCAGGAAGAGGATCGTTATTTCGCGCGCTACATCGGGGCACTGCGCGGCAAGTCGGTGATCGTCGACGCCTTGGAGCGAGGAGGGTTGCCACTCTTCGTGCCCGAAGGCACTGCCTTGCGGGTGCGCGGTAGCGTCGGTTCCTACGCCTTCGTCTTCCCTTCTTCCGTATTGGTCAATGCCTCGCGCCCCTATCCTCATCTTCATCTCATGTATCCGATGGATGTGATGGCGGTGCGACTACGGCGCAGCGAGCGGGTGGCGGTGCGCTTGGTGGCGGCGGTGGTCTCCGACGACAACCAAGCCTTCGGTGGGATCATCCTCGACCTGTCGGTGGGCGGAGGGCTGCTGGCCACGCGCCATCCGCTGAAAGTCGGGCAACGCGTTCAGCTCAAATTCAAGCTGGAGATCGCTGGTTCGGAGATCATCCTGGCGGTGCCGGCCATCGTGCGTTCATCGCGTGAGATCGAGGATCGTACCCTCGAAGGGGCCAAGGGTTATGGCATCGAATTCGTCGAGCTCACGCCCGAGGATACCGTCGCCCTGATGACCTACATCGCGACGGTGCAGACCAACCCCGCGTTGACCGGTTAGGGGGAAGAATGCGCATCGTCAGTTGGAACATCCAGTGGGGGCGAGGGGCGGATGGACGCGTCGATTGGGCGCGGATCCTGAAGGTGCTGCGCGCGTTCGACGCCGACGTGCTCTGCCTGCAGGAAGTGGCGAGCCGTTTCGACGAACTGCCCGGTTCGCGCGGCGAGGACGGACCGGCCATCCTGCGCGGCGCCTTGCCGGAGTATCGAGGATTCTACGCCCCGGCGCTCGATGTGCCGCGCGCGCACGGCGGCCGGGCGCTCTTCGGCAACTGGCTGGGCAGCCGCCTGCCGGTGGAACAGGTGCTGCGCCTGAGCCTGCCCTACCCGCCGCCGGAGACCGACAAGTGCATGCCGCGGGTGCTGCTCGAGGCGACGTTGCGGGTGGGCGAGCAGCGGCTGCGCGTGGCGACGACGCATCTGGAATACTACTCGCGGTGCCAGCGCCTGGCACAGGTGCAAGCCCTCGTCGAACATCAGAGGGAAATCCTCGCCTGGCCGGCGACCGGCGGCGACGAAGAAGAGGCGACTTTCCGTGCCTGGCCGCGGCCGGCGGAGGCGGTGTGGCTGGGGGACGGGAACTTCGCCCCCGAAGACGAGGAGTACCGCCTGCTCGAGGACAGCGATCTGTGGTTCGACGCCTGGCGCCTGGTGCATGGGGCGGCGCCGCACGTGCACACGGTGGGATTGCACGGGGCGGAGTGGCCCGATCATCCTTACTGCTGCGACTACGCCTGGGTGAGCGAGGCGCTACGGCCGGCCGTGCGGGATTTCTTCGTGGAGCAGGAGACGGCCGCTTCCGACCATCAACCGATCGTGCTCGAGCTCGAACTCTGAAACGGAGCGATCGGCTCAGGGAGATGCTGAAGAATTCAGCGTTTCCTCAGCGGCAGTTGCGCAGGAAACGATGCAACAGCCAGCGCAAGGTGAGCGGCGCTTCCAGCATCGGGGTGTGCCCCACGCCGGGGAGCGTCTGCCAGGTGCAGGCAGCTTCGCGTCGCGCCAGCGTTTCCCAAAGACGGGTCGCGGCTTTGACGGGCGTCATGCGGTCTTGGGCGCCGGTGAGGAAGAGCGCCGGCGCGCTCATTGCCTTGGCGCGCTCCAGCGCCGGTTCGGCGGCGTAGGCGGCGCAGGCGCGCAGGTCGTTGGCGAGCACGCCGGGGCGTTGTTCCAGCACGAGTTCCTGCACGGCGCGCGGCAGCCCCGTGTTCCGGGCGCGCGCCCCGAACGCCCAGGGTTCCATCAGCTGGCAGGCGGCGCGTGGCTCGGCGGCACGCTCGAGCAATTCCGCACTCACCGCCATCGGCAGCGCCGTGCCGATGAGCGCGAGTCCGCGGCAGCGCTCACCCAGCCGCGCGGCGAGTTCGAGCGCCACGAGCGAGCCCATGCTGTGGCCGACGGCGACGATCGGGCGCTCGGGATCGAGACCGACGGCGAGCGCCGCCGCGTATTCCTCGATGGTGGGACACGGCGCACGTTCGTCGGCACCGTGTCCCGGAAGGTCGGGGGCGCTCACCTGCCAGCCCAGCCGGCTCAGCCCCAGGGTGACGGCCCACCAGATGCGCCGGTCGTGTCCAGCGCCGTGGATGAGGACGACGAGCGGATCGGTGGCGAACGTCATGGTGGAACCCTCCGGCAGAATCGAAGACTATACTTTACCGTTTTTCTTGGCACTTCAGGAGGAGCTCGCATGAGCAAGGCATTCGTGCGCGAGAGCGAGGTCGACGAGGACGAAGAGCTCGTCGAGGTCCAGAGCTTTCCCGGGTTCAAGAACTACATGACGCCAGCGGGGTATCGCGCCTTGCGCGAGGAGTTCGAGCGGCTCGTCAAGGTCGAGCGCCCGCAACTCGTCGAGACGGTGGCTTGGGCGGCGAGCAACGGTGACCGTTCCGAGAACGGCGACTACATCTATGGCAAGCGTCGCCTGCGTGAGATCGACCGGCGCCTGCGCTATCTCACCAAACGGCTGGAATCGGCCGTGGTGGTCGATCCGCGCGAACAGACGCAGACCGACCGCGTCTTCTTCGGGGCGACGGTGACGATCCGCGATCTGAATACCGAGACCGAGGAGACCTGGCGGATCGTCGGGGTCGATGAGGCCGATGCGGGGGAGGGCAAGGTGAGCTGGATCGCGCCGCTCGCGCGCGGCTTGCTCAAGGCCGAATTGGGCGACGTGGTGCGTATCCCGACGCCGGGCGGCGTGCGCGAGGTGGAGATCGTCGATATCCGCTACGAAACCTCCTCTTGAAAATTTCCCCTTCCATGCCCAGAAACGAAGGGATTCCGAACGACGATCGACAGGGGTGAGACGATGGCTGAAACGAACGACGCAACTCGCCGGAAGATGGAATTCCAGGCCGAGGTGCAGCAGCTGCTGCACCTGGTGGTGCATTCGCTCTATTCGAACAAAGAAATCTTTCTGCGTGAGCTCGTCTCGAACGCGTCGGATGCCTGCGACAAACTGCGTTTCGAGGCGGCGCAGCAGCCGGAGCTCTTCGAGGGCGACGGCGAGCTCAAAATCTGGGTCGATTACGACCGCACCGCGCGCACCGTGACGATCCGCGACAACGGCATCGGCATGAGCCGTGAGGAGGCGGTAGCCCATCTGGGCACCATCGCCAAGTCGGGCACGCGCGAGTTCCTGCAAAAGCTCAGTGCCGGGGGGCAGGCCGACGCGCGGCTCATCGGCCAGTTCGGCGTCGGTTTCTACTCCGCTTTCATCGTGGCCGACCGTGTCACCGTGCGCTCGCGCCGCGCCGGTTCACCGCCGAGCGCCGGCGTGCTGTGGGAATGCGCCATGACGGGCGAGTCGGCGGGGACTTTCGAGGTGGCCGAGATCGAGCGCCCCGAGCGCGGCACCGAGGTGGTGCTGCATCTGCGCGAGGGCGAAGACGAATTCCTCTCCGGGGTGCGGCTGCGCGAGCTCATCCGCAAGTATTCCGATCACATCCTCTGGCCCATCCTGATGCGCAAGGAACGCTGGGACGAGAGCCGCGGCGAGCTCGTCAAGGAAGAAGCATGGGAGCAGGTCAATCGCGCCTCCGCTCTCTGGGCCCGCGCCAAGCAGGAGATCTCCGAAGAGGAATACATCGAATTCTACAAACACGTGGCGCACGACTTCGAGGCGCCGCTGGCCTGGACGCACGCCAAGGTGGAGGGCCGGCACGAATACACGATGCTCCTCTACCTGCCGCAGCGTGCGCCGTTCGACCTCTTCGAGCGCACGCCGCGTCACGGGCTCAAGCTCTACGTGCGGCGCGTCTTCGTGCTGGAGGATGCCGAGCGGTTGCTGCCGCGCTACCTGCGCTTCGTGCGCGGCGTGGTCGACGCGGCCGATCTGCCGCTCAACGTTTCGCGCGAGATGCTGCAGGATTCGCGCGAGATCGAGGCGATCCGCGCCGGCGTCACCAAACGCGTGCTGGGGCTGCTCGAGCAGCTCGCCAAGAACGAGCCGGAGAAATACGCCCGGTTCTGGCGCGAGTTCGGCCGCGTGCTCAAAGAGGGGATCATCGAGGACCCGACCAATCGCGAGCGCATCGCCGGTCTCTTGCGCTTCGCGTCCACGTACAACGACTCGCCCGAAGAGACGGTCTCGTTCGATGATTATATTTCTCACATGAAACCGAGGCAGGAGCGTATCTACTACCTCACGGCCGAGTCTTTCTCCGCGGCGCGCCACAGCCCGCATCTAGAGGCTTTCCGCCAGAAAGGGATCGAGGTGCTGCTCCTTGCCGATCGCATCGACGAATGGTGGGTGGCTTATCTGCCCGAGTATCGGGGCAAGCCGCTCGCCTCTGTCGCCAAGGGCGAGATGGAGTCGGCGCTGCTGTCGGAAGAGGAGAAAAAGGCGCGTGAGGAGGCCGATGAGCGGCTCAAGCCGCTCCTCGAACGGTTGCAAACGGCTTTGGGTGAGCGCGTCAAGGCGGTGCGGGTCTCCTCGCGGCTCACGGAGGCGCCCGCCTGCCTGGTGGTCGAAGAACACGAGCCGGGGATGCAGCTCGCACGGCTGCTGCGCGAACTCGGGCAGGAGGTGCCGGCGCACAAGCCCATCCTCGAGCTCAACCCGACGCACCCGGTGATCGCCAGGCTGCAGGCGGCCTCCGACGAAGCGTTTGCCGATTGGGCGTTGCTCCTCTATGAGGAGGCTTTGCTGGCCGAAGGGGGAAAACTGGAGGATCCGGCGGCTTTCGTGCAGCGCATGAACCGCCTGCTGCTCACGCCGACCGCGTGACACCTCGAGGGGCGGGACGTCCTGGCCTGCCCCTCGTTCAGCCTTCCTGCCGCAACTTGCGCATCCGCTCGGCCGGCGTGATGATGTCGGTGAGGCGGATGCCGAATTTCTCATTCACCACGACCACTTCGCCCTGGGCGATGAGCGTGCCATTGACGAGCACGTCCATCGGTTCGCCGGCGAGCCCCTCGAGCTCGATCACCGAGCCGTGCGCCAGTTGCAACACGTCGCGGATCGCGAGTTTCGTGCGTCCCAGCTCCACGGTGACGCGCACCGGGATGTCGAGGATCAGCTTGAAGTCGTTGAGCTTGTCGCTCTCGCTGCCGCCGGCGCCGAATTCGGGAAAGAGATCCTTGGCGGGTTTGGCCTGGTAGGGGTCGCTCGCCTGTTTGAGCTCTTGGGCGACGCGGGCCATCTCGGCGTCGTGCTGCGCCTGCTCGGCGAGCGCCGCCGCCCATTCGTCTTCGTGGCGCGCTGCATCGCCTTCGCCGGCCTGGCTTTGCTGTTCCTGCATCGCTGCGGCCCAGTCGTCGGCGCTGACCTGGTCTTCTTCCTTGGGGGTTTCGTTTTCGGCCATGGGAAAATCCTTACGCAGGACTCAGGAAAGGGGAGAGGAGGTCTTTCCCGTCGATCATGTCGGGGGGGAGAATTTGGAATCCTCTTCGTCCGGTTCTTCTTCGGCGACGAAATGGTCGACCTTGATCGCATAGTGGCCTTCGCGCGTGCCGTACTGGCCGCGCAGCACCGGGATGTTCTCACAAAACATCGTCACCAATTCGGGGACTTCGAGCGGTATGACGTCGCCCACGCGCATTTCCACGATGTCGGCCAGGACCATGTCGGCATGGCCCAGTTCGGCGCGCAGTTCCACTTCCGCTTCCATGAGGCGGCGACCGAGATTGCGGGTCCAGCGCGTGTCTTGCGTCATCTGGTCGCTCTGCATCGTCGAGTAGAGAATGTCGCGCACGGGCTCGAGCATGGAGTAGGGCCAGCACAGCATCAGGTTGGCTTGGCCGATGCCGAAGTCGAGCGAGAACTGGGAGGTGACGACGATCTCGGAGGGCGTGGCGATGTTGGCGAATTGCGGGTTCATCTCCGAGCGCACGTAGTTGAGCTCGATCTTGTAGACCGGCGCCCAGGACTTCTGATATTCCTCGAAGATCACGTTGAGCATGCCCAGGATGATGCGCTGCTCCGTGGGGCTGAAGTCGCGCCCTTCGATGCGGGTACGAAAGCGCCCGTCGCCACCGAAAAGGATGTCGACCACGAGAAAGATGAGGTTGGGCTCCATCACGATCAGCCCCGTGCCGCGAAAGGGTTTCATCTGCACGAGGTTGAGGTTGGAAGGGATGACGAGGTTGCGCAGGAATTCGGCGTATTTCTGTACGTGTAGGGCGCCCACGGCGACTTCGACGTTGCGTCGGATATAGTTGAACAGGCCGATGCGCAGGTTGCGGGCGAAGCGCTCGTTGATGAGCTCGAGCGTGGGCATGCGCCCGCGCACGATGCGCTCTTGCGTGGCGAGATTGTAGGGGCGGATGCCGCCTTCTTCCTCGCCGTCGGACGTCTCGGGCTCTTCGGTCTCGCCGGTTACGTCCCGCAAGAGCTCGTCGACTTCTTTTTGCGTCAGGAATTCGCCGCCGCCCACCATGGTCGTCGTCCGAGTGTGTTTCGCTATTGGATGATGAAGGAGCGGAAGAGTACCGCTTGGACCGGGCCGGTCGGCCCCTGCGGTTGCTGACCGGCAGGAGGGGGAGGATAGCCGAGCACACGGTTGATCTCGTCGGTGAGCTCACGTGCGAGTTGTTCTCGCCCTTGGGGGGTGACGAGCTCCGAGGGAAGCTTGCTCGAGAGCAGCAGATTGATCCGGTGCTGTACCTCCGGGAGATACTGTTTGAGGGTGGCATCGAATTTCGAATCGGCCAGGCGCAGGACGATGATGGTCTGAAGATAGCGCTCGCCTTCACCCGGCGCGAGGTTGACGACGAAGGGGTCGAGCGCCACGAACACGGGCGGCGAACTCGGGTTGACGGTGATCGGTGGGGGGGTGGTGGGTCGGGTAATCGAGGTGGGATCGGCTCCCTCCCCTGATTGGGCGCTGCGCTGTTTGATGAGCAGCAGCGTCAGGGCGCCGAGCGCGAGAAGCGCCAGCAGCAGAAGCCCGACCAGCAGCAGGACGAGTAGCTTGGTCTTCTTGCTGATGCCGGTAGCAGCTTCGGGGGGGGCGCTTTCGCTCTCCGGTTTTTCCTCGGGCTTGGCCATGGGTCTTCTCGCTCTCGATCGTTCTTGAGTCAGGATAGCGCGACATTATCCTCCGCCGAGCGCCGAAAAGCGCCATCGACCCGGCTCAATTCGACTTTCAGGCGTAGTGATCGATTAGGCCGCGCTGCAGTAGGCGCCCTACATCCTCTTCTCTGGCAGGGGATGCTTGGGAGCGGCCCTCGTTTGTAGCGGAGGTGGAAGCGGAGCCGTTCTGGTTTTGCTGGTCGGAAGAATCCCCCGTGCTCACGCTCGTCTGCCCCAGCGACATACCGGCCTGGGCGAGCTGCTCGCGCAAGTGGGGCAGGGCATGCTCGAGGGCGTCACGGGTGGCCTGGCTGGCCGCGACGAAATGCGCCGTGAGCTGATCGTTGTTGACGATGAGGCTGATTTCCAGCTTGCCGAGCGAAGGCGGGGTGAGCTGGAGCTCGGCTTTGGTCTCGCCGCGCCCAGCCAGCCAGACCAGGCGCTGCGTGGTTTCGCTCGCCCAGCGCTCCACTTCGGTGGGTGGCGTATGCACGGAGAGCGTGCGCGTTTCCGCGGCCGGTGAGGAAGACGGGGCGGGGGAGAAAGAGGAAAGCGCAGGGTGACGCGAGGCAGCGCTTCCTTCGGAAGGATGCCCAGAGGGTATCGTGCCTTTTTCTACGCCTTCGGACGTGTTCAGAGGGTCTGGCTGCAGCGTGATCGGCGTCGCCTGAGTCGTGTCCGATTTGGGGCCGCGATCGAATGGCGGCACAACCCCTTCAGGCAAGGGCAGCCCCTGCCGGCTGGCTCGAGGGCTGCGTTGGGCGTGCTCGGGCAGGGGGGTGACCGAGACCGAGGATTCGTTCGCGTCGCGCAAGAGGCGTTCGATCGCGGTTTGCAGCGGTTGGGGGGCGGCTGGGGCGAGGGGTCGTTCGGGATTCTCGGTCGGGGAAGCGGGCGAGCGGGAGGGATCCTCTAGGACGATGGAGCGAAAATGCTTGGCTGCGGCCTCGAGCGATGCAGAGGCGGTTGATTCGGCCGATTTGCTCGTGGCGGCGGAAACTGCAGGGGAGACGGCAATTTCTGCCGATGCGGCCGAGGGCACGAGGACGTCGGTTTTCGGCTCGGAGGCGCTGGGGCCACCGCTTGCTGCCGGTGCGGAAAGGAGTATCACCGCCCCGGGAAGAAGGCCGGGATCGGAGGGTGAGAGCGTGTCCTCGAGCGGGGTAGTCTTTTCCTCGTTCGTGTCGTGGTTTGAGGACACCGCCTGAGACTGCGCCGTTTCTGACACTACCGCGGGTGCGGTTGCCGTCGCGTCCCCGTTGGCGGTGGGTGCTGGCGGCGCGACCGGGTCGGGCGCAGGTTGTGCCGGTGCAGGGGGCTCGGGCGTGTCGGTGCGTTTTTCCGGGGTGGCGTTCGTCGTCGAGGGCGGTTGCTCGTTCGCCGGCCTCGGGGCAGAGGAATTCTCGCGTGATGCGTTTCGGGTCTCGGCGTTCCGGCGCTCGAGAAGCTGGGCGAAAGTATCGCCCGTTGGTGCGGCCTTGGCAGCCTCGGTGAAATTAGAGCCACGGAGGACATCGATACCCTGGGGGGCGACGGTTTGCAGGTTCATGAAACACTCCCGAGAGGGCGATGACGACTGAACATGAGCAAAAAGGGTGCCAGAGTTCAGAATTCTCGTTCACGGCGCAGATGATTCTGTGTCGCATGTTCATCGAGTGCTTTCTGTGCCAGCCGTTCTGCCTGGGCCATCGCTTCGGCATCGGCGCGCGTTTCCAGCACTTCGAAAGCGCGGCGACGGGTGCGCGCCGCCAGCCACGCGCGGCGCGATTCTTCGAGCAGATGCCTCAGGCGCTCGAGCTCTGTGTGCTGTAGCATGAGCGCTTCGTCGAGCCGCGCCAGAAAACCGCGGTGGTTGACGATGAGCTCGGGCGGGGCCGCGTCGCGCAGCGCCTGGCGCAGTTTTTCTTCGTATTCGCTACGAAAACGTTCGAGCAGATCACGCTTTTCCTCCGCGTCGCGATGGCGGCGGATACAGGCGCCCATCGCTTCGGCCGCTTCGTCCTCCTGCCGCTGCATCAGCTCACGCAACATGCGGAACCGGTTCTTGCTCATGGAAGCTTCCCTTTCAGGCGAGCACGCGGCGCAAGCCTTCGCAGGCCTCGGTAAAGGACACGCATTCGTTCATGCCCTGTTGCAGGAAAGCGGCCATCGCCGGCTGGCGTCGTACCGCTTCGTCGAGCTCGACGTCGGCGCCGGGCTGGTAGGCCCCCACGGCGATGAGATCCCGTGCGCGCTGGTAGCGCGACCAGAGTTTCTTGAAGCGGCGGGCGAGCGTGAGGTGTTCTTCGCTCACCACCTGGGGCATCACGCGCGAGATCGACTGTTCGATGTCGATGGCCGGGTAGTGACCGCTGTCGGCGAGCGCACGCGAGAGCACGAAGTGACCGTCGAGAATGGCGCGGGCGGCGTCGGCAATGGGATCCTGTTGGTCGTCGCCCTCCGTGAGCACGGTGTAGAAGGCGGTGATCGATCCCTGATCGTCGGTGCCGTTGCCGGTCCGTTCCACGATTGCGGGCAAACGGGCGAATACCGAGGGGGGATAACCCTTCGTCACCGGCGGCTCGCCCACGGCGAGCGCGATCTCGCGCTGCGCCATGGCGTAGCGGGTGAGTGAATCCATGATGAGGAGTACGTGGCGCCCTTCGTCGCGGAACTGCTCGGCGATCGCCGTGGCATAGGCCGCGCCTTGTAGCCGCAGCAGGGGGCTCACGTCGGCGGGGGCGGCCACCACCACGGCCCGCGCGAGCCCCTCTGGGCCGAGGTTTTGTTCGATGAATTCCTTCACTTCCCGGCCGCGCTCGCCGATCAGCCCCACGACGATCACCTCGGCCACGGTGAATCGGGCCATCATGCCGATGAGCACCGATTTCCCCACCCCCGAGCCGGCGAAGAGCCCCAACCGCTGACCCCTTCCGACGGTGAGCAACGCATTGATCGCGCGGATGCCCACGTCGAGCGGCGTGTCGATGGGCGTGCGGGCGAGCGGATTGATCGGCGGGGCGAAGAGCGGACGCAGCGTGGCGCCGGCAAGCGGTCCCTTGCCGTCGAGCGGACGTCCCGCCGCATCGACCACGCGCCCCAGCAGGGCTTCTCCGGCCGGCAGGTGCTTGGCGCGATCGGGTGAAGGCGCCTCGGGGATCTCGTCGGCATGCAACGGAATGGGCGGCGGTTCGGGCGGCAGGACCCGCGCCCCAGGCGCGAGGCCATAGACTTCCTCCGTGGGCATGAGAAAGAGCTTGTCCCCCTGAAAACCCACCACTTCCGCTTCCACGCTGCCGCCCGTGGGGGTTTCGATGCGGCAGCTCGCCCCCAGAGGCAGCTTGAGACCCATGGCTTCCATCACCAGGCCATTGATGCGCACGAGCCGCCCGGCCTTGGTGAAAACCGGCGTGTGGCGCAAAGCTTCGCGCCAGGTGCGCAGGCGCTGCTGCAAGGGATCGAGGATGAGTGCTTCGGTCTCGCTCATGGGGCACCTTCCCGCGCATCGTCCGGCACGTGGGTTTCTTCTCCCCAGCTGGCGCTCTCCGGCCAGAGACGGGCGACGAGTCGGCGCCAGCGGTTGGGCAGGGTGGCATCGGTCACGTGGGAATCGGATTCGACGAGACAGCCTCCGCGCGCGATCGAGGCATCGGCGATGAGCCGGTGGCCCCCCTTGGCGAGTTCGGCGTCGAGCCCCTCTCGCACCAGAGAGAGATCCTCGGGGTGAAGACGAATCGTGAGATGCGGCGCGCCCTCTTCTTCGAGCAGGCGGCGCACGAGGGAGACGATGCGTTCGGGCGAAGTGCGCAGCTCGTCCTGCAGCACGTGGCGGGCGATTTCGACGGCGAGGGCGGCGATCTCTTCGGCCAAAGCCTCGCGCGTGCGCTCCGCCAGGTGCTCCAGTCCTTCGATCAGGGAGTCGGCCAGCGCCAGGCGCTGCTGCCATTGCGCCTCGTACTGCGCCCGGGCCTGGGCTTCCCCTCGGGCCCGCCCTTCGGCCTCGCCTTTGGCGTAGCCTTCCTGATGGCCCTGGCGCCGGCCTTCTTCTTGCCCTTGGGCGAGACCTTCGGCGCGCCCGGCAGCGTACCCTTCCTCGTGGCCGGCGGCGAATCCTTCGCGGCGGCTCTGCTCATAGAGCGATTCGAGTTCCTCGACCGTGGGCAGCTGCACCCCTTGGCGCGCCGCTTCTGCGCCGACCGATGGTCGATCTCGCCGGTTTTCCGCCTCGTCGAAGGAAGGCGGTTGCCAGGGACGGTAGAGGCCGGTGGCCTGATGACGGTCGATCGCCACTCACACTGCTCCCAGGGTCATATGAACCCTTCTTCGCCGCCCTTGCCGGGCATCATGATCGTTCCTTCGTCGGCCAGACGCCGCACGATCTTGAGGATCTCCTTCTGCGCCGCCTCGACCTCGGACACGCGCACCGGCCCTTTGGCTTCGAGATCCTCGCGCAGCATCTCGGCGGCGCGTTGGGACATGTTCCTGAAGACTTTCTCGCGCAGCTGCTGGGAAGCGCCCTTGAGGGCGATGACGAGCTGGTCGTTCTGCACCTCGCGCAACACCGTCTGCAGGCTGCGATCGTCCATGTCGATGAGGTTCTCGAAGACGAACATCTCGTCGAGGATTTTCTGTGCCAGATCCGGATCGTATTCGCGCACCGCCTCGATGACTTCGTTCTCGAGCTGGGTTCCGGCGAAGTTGAGGATCTCGGCCACGTGCCGCACGCCGCCCATCGCCTTGCTCTTGGTGCTGGAAGCGGCGTTGGCGAGGAGATTCCCGAGCGCCTCGTTGAGTTCCCTGAGCGCCAGGGGTTGGACGCCTTCGAGGGTGGCGATGCGCAGAATCACCTCGTTGCGCAGGCGCTCGGGGAAGTGCTTGAGGATCTCCGCTGCCTGATCGAATTCGAGATGAACGAGGATGGTGGCGATGATCTGCGGATGCTCGTTCTTGATGAGATCGGCCGCGGTGGCCGGGTCGAGCCATTTCAGGCTCTCGATCGCGGCGGTGTCCGAGCCCTGCATGATGCGGGCGATGATGTGGCTCGCCTTGTCGTCGCCCAGCGCCTGGGTGAGCATCTCGCGGATCTTGTCCGGATCGGGTTCGATCGGGGCCCCGCGTTGTACGTATTGGATGGCCTCGTCGAGCACCTCTTCCACTTCCTCGCGTGGTTTGGGCGGCAGTGAGGCCATGACGGTGCCCAGTTTCTGCACTTCCTTGGGGCCGAGGTTCTTCAAGACCTCGGCCGCTTCGGCCGGGCCGAGCGAGAGCAGCAATAAAGCGGCGCGTTCGACGGGGTCCTCGCTCATCTCAACGTTTCTCCGTGGCTCCGAGCCACTCTCTGATCAGGTTGGCGAGCAGCTTCGGATCGTTCTGGGCGATGCGGCGCAGTTCGGCGAGCTTGCGCTCGAAAGGCGCGGCGGGTGAAACGCCGCCCAGCTGCACGATCGCCCCTTCCTCTTCGGTCTCCGCGGCCGCGGCTCGAGGGGCGCTTTGCACTTCTTCCCTCTCCGCCTTGGTGGTTGCGGTGCGCACGAGCGGCCGGATCACGCCGAAATAGACGATCGCCAGAGCCACGGCCAGCAGCAGGTAGCGCAGAGCTTCGCGGACCAGTTCGACCATGACCGGATCGCTCCACAGGCGTTTCCACCAGGGCGGAGGAATTTCTTCCAGCTTGCCGGCGAAGAGCGCCCCGGAGACGGTGATGCTGTCGCCGCGCGTCGGGTTGAGCCCGACTGCATTCTGCACCAATTTCTCCAGCTGGGCGAGCTCTTCGTCCGAAGGGATGGTCTTGACCCCTTCGCGCGTGGTCTCGGTCTTCTGGTTGATGACCACGGCCACCGTGAGGCGGCGCACGTCGCCGAGCGCTTTTTTCGTGTGCTGGATCGTGCGGTCGAGCTCATAGTTGATCGTGGCGGTGCGCTCGCGCTTGCCTCCGGCAGCGGCGGCGGCAGCGCCCTGTCCGACTTCCGGCGTGGTGATGGGCGCGGTGGCAGGCACCGGCGGCTGGTTGGTGAGCGCGCCCGGCACGCCCTGCGGCACCTGCTCGCCGCCGTAGCGCTCTTCGATGCGCTGGCTGCGGATCGCCTGTTCCGGCGCCGGATTGGGACGGTAGGATTCGCTCGTGAGTTCCGTCTGGTTGAAATCGACGTCGACGGCCACCTGCGCCTTGAAGTTGCCCGCCCCGACGATGGGTTCGAGGATGGATTCGACGCGTCGAACGTAGGACGCTTCCATCTCCTGGATGAAAGCCAACTGCTTGGCATCCAGATCGCCCTTGTTCTGATTCGGCGAGCGGGTGAGGAGGTTGCCGGACTGGTCGACCACGGTGACGCGATCGGGCGTGAGCTCGGGTACGCTGGAGCTCACGAGATGGACGATGCCGGCAATCTGCGCTTCGTCCAGCACCCGGCCGGGGCGTAGCGTCACCATCACGGAGGCCGCGGGTTTTTCCTTGTCGCGCAGGAAGCCCGTTTTCTTGGGAATGGCCAGATGCACGCGCGCGGCCGACACCGCGCCGATGTTCTGGATCGTGCGCGCGAGTTCCCCTTCCACCGCGCGCTGGTAGTTGATCTGCTCGGCGAACTGGGTGATGCCCAGCTTTTGATTGTCCATCAGCTCGAAACCGACGTTGCCGCCGCGCGGCAGCCCCTGCGCCGCCAGTCGTAGGCGCAGGTCGTGCACCTGGGAAGAGGGCACGAGGATGGCGCTGCCGTTGTCGGAAAAACGATACGGCACGTTCATCTGCTGCAGCGAGGTGATGATCGCCCCGCCGTCGCGTTCGTCCAGGTTGGAGAAGAGCACGGCATAGTCGGCGGGCTTGGACCACAAGAGCAGCCCCACGATGAGGGCGATCGCCAGGGCGAGCGCCGCGCCGGCGGCGAGTTTCTGCTGCAGGCTGAGCGCCCCGATGCGCTCGATCAGGTTCGTCAGCGCCGGCGGCAAGCGTGCCGGGGTGGGGGCTCGTGCGCTCAGCGTCGTATCGGCCTCGGCCATGATGTCTTCTCCTGCCGTAGGGGCAACGGTCTCATGCTGCATTATCGCGCGTCGAGCGGCAAGCCGTCGCGGAAATAGCGGCAAAAACCGCCGGCAATTCCTGCCGCCGCCGCTTTCGCGTATAGTAAGAAACCATGACCGCCGATTCCGCCGCCTCGCTCACGCCCGAACAGCTCGCCCTCGCCTTCGAGCAGTTCGCCCGCGCCTCCGACGCGCTCACGCGCTCCTACGAGGCGCTGCAGGCGCGCGCCCGGATGCTCTCCGAGCGGCTGGAAGTGCTGCTGCAGGCGTTGCCGGCCGGCGTGCTGGTGCTCGATGCCCAAGACCGCGTCGTGCAGGCGAACCGGGCGGCCAAGGCGCTGTGGCCCGGCCTCGAGCCGGAAGGCCGCGCGTGGGCGGAACTTGCCGCCACGCTCCGGCCGACCGACACGCCGCAGGAAGTGGAGTTGCCCGTGCCCGACGGGTCGGTTCGCCGGCTCGACCTCTCCCGGGCCGATCTCGCCGCGCACGGCGGGCGGCTGCTGCTGCTGCACGACGTCACCGAAGCGCACCGCCTGCGCCAGGCGATGGAGCGCAACCTGCGGCTCGCCGCCATGGGCGAGATGGTGGCTGCGCTCGCGCACCAGCTGCGCACGCCGCTTGCCGCCGCCATGCTCTACGTCGGCAACCTCGCCGCCGCCGAGCTGCCGCCCGAGCGCCGCGCCCAGCTCGCCGAGCGGGCGCAGGAGCGGCTGCGCCACCTCGAACGGCTCATCGGCGACATGCTGCTCTTCGCACGCGGCGAAAGCGGCGCGCGCGGGCCGGTGGCGCTGGAGCCGCTCGCCCGCGAGACGCTGCACGCCCTCGAACCGCTCGCCGCCGCCAAACACGCCCGGCTCGAGGGCGCGTTCGAGCCGCTCGCCGGTGCCTGGGTCCATGGGGATGCCAAGGCGCTCGCCGGCGCCCTCACCAATCTGCTGGAAAACGCCCTGCAGGCCATCCCCGAAGGCGGCACGGTGCGCCTCAAAGGGGAACGCGAAGGGGATCGCGCCCGTCTCATCGTGAGCGACGAGGGCCCCGGCATTGCCGCCGACACACTGGAGCGCATTTTCGAACCGTTCTTCACCACCCGCAGCGAAGGTACGGGGCTGGGGCTGGCGATCGCCCGCGGCGTGGCGCGGGCGCACGGCGGGGACATCGAAGCCTTCTCCCGCCCCGGCGAGGGCAGCCGCTTCGTGCTCTCGCTGCCGCTTTCCCCACCGCCAATGGAGGACGCATGAGCGAACCGCTGCCGATCCTCATCGTCGAGGACGACGCGAACCTGCGCGACGCCGTCGCGCTCACGCTGGAAGTGGGCGGCTACCGCCCCATCGCCGTCGGCTCCGGCCCCGAAGCGCTCGCCGCGCTCGAGCACGAAGCGTTGGCCATGGTGCTCACCGACCTCAAAATGTCCCCCATGAACGGGCTCGAAGTGCTGGACGCCGTGCGCCGGCGGCTGCCGCAGCTGCCGGTGGCCATCATGACCGCCTATGGCGACGTCGCCAGCGCCGTGGCCGCCATGCGCGGCGGCGCCTGCGAATTCCTCCTCAAGCCCTTCGAGCCGGCGGCGCTCCTCTCCCTCGTGCGCAAGTACGCCCAGCCCGGCGGAGACGACGAACTCGTCGCCGCCGACCCCGCCAGCCGCCAGCTGTTGCAACTGGCCGAACGCGTAGCCCAGACCGACGCCACCGTGCTCCTCGAAGGCGAATCGGGCGTGGGCAAGGAAGTCTATGCCCGTTTCCTGCACCGCCACTCCCCGCGGCACGACGGGCCGTTCGTGGCCATCAACTGCGCCGCCATCCCCGAGCACCTGCTCGAAGCCACCCTCTTCGGCCACGAGAAAGGCGCCTTCACCGGCGCGAGCACCGCCCAGCCCGGCAAATTCGAGCAGGCGCAGCACGGCACGCTGCTGCTCGACGAGATCTCCGAAATGCCGCTCGCGCTGCAGGCCAAGCTGCTGCGCGTGCTCCAGGAAAAGGAAGTCGAGCGCCTCGGCGGGCGCAAGCCGATTCCCCTCGACGTGCGCATCGTCGCCACCACCAACCGCGACCTGCCCGCGGAAGTCGCCGCCGGGCGCTTCCGCCAGGATCTCTACTATCGCCTCGCCGTCTTCCCCTTACGCATCCCGCCGCTGCGCGAGCGCCCCGGCGACATCCTGCCGCTCGCGCAGCGCTTCCTCGCCGTGCACGGCGCGCGTTTCGGCAAGAACGGCGCCACGCTCACCGACGAGGCGGCACGAATCTTGCTCCAATACGATTGGCCCGGCAACGTCCGCGAACTGGAGAACACCTTGCAGCGCGCCCTCATCCTCGCTCCCGGCAACGCGATCGACGCTGCGGCGCTCACCGCCTGCTTGCCTGCGCGCGCGGGCTCGCAGGCCAGAGCAGCGCAAGAACCGAGGGCAGCGGCAGTCGCGGCGCCGAACTCCGCTCCCGTGGCGCACGAAGAGGAGGGCGGTGCCCAGACGGTGCGCGAGCGCGAGCGCGAGCACATCCTGCGCGTGCTGCGCGAAGTGGGCGGATCGCGCAAGCGCGCGGTGGAGCGGCTCGGCATCTCCGAGCGCACGCTGCGCTACAAACTGCAGCGCTACCGCGCCGAAGGCTACGCGATCCCGGGCGACGAACAGTGCTAGAATGAACGCAGCCGCCGCAGAACAGGAGGCATGGCATGGACACCAACGGCATCAACCAGCTGCTCGCCGAAATGCAGCGCGCCCAGGCGCTCGCCCAGGGCAAGCCAGCCGCCGCCGAAGCGCCGCAAGGAGCCGGGCAGGTCGATTTCGCCTCCGTGCTCGATTCCGCCCTCAAAGACGTGAGCCAGGCGCAGAGCCAGGCGCGCGAGCAAGCCGATCGCTTCAGCGCGGGCGACCCCAACGTCGACCTGCAAAACGTCATGATCGACCTGGAAAAGGCTTCGCTTGCCTTCAACCAGATGGTGCAGGTGCGCAACCGTCTGGTGAGCGCCTACCAAGACATCATGAACATGCCGGTGTGAATCACCCCGCTCCTAATCCCGCCTTGCGTGCGGACAGCTGTTCCCGCTGCAATTCGAAGAGGAAGCGGTAGAGGCGGTTCGCCGCTGCCGTGGGCATGCCGATGAAACGAAAGCCCACCCGTGTGGGAACGGCCCTCGCCGGTCCGGGGGTATCGAGCGGCAGGATGCTGCGCACCTCCATGGCCGTTTCTAGCCAATCCATGGGCGGCAGTATGAGGCGCGCGCCGGCGAATTGGTGGCCGTGCGCGGGCGCGGGGACCTCGGGCGGAAAGAGCAGGGCGACGCCCCCCACGCTCAAATCCAGGACGCGCAGCTTCAGCTTGGGCTCCTCCGCCTGCAAGGGCGCAAAAGCCGGATCCGACCACGGTAGCTCGCACCACCACGTGGGCGCGGGCGGCGGCAGGCGGAAGAACTCCCGGCGCTGCAAGCGCAGCACCGTTGAGGGCAAAGGCGCGCCGAGGCCCATCACGCCCTGATGTTCGACACGCACCAGCCGCGCGCAGGCAAACTGCACCGTCACTCCTTCGAGCTTGCCCTGGCAGATCACGCCCCATTGCGTTGCCAGGCGGTTGAGTTGCTCGTCGCCACAAGGGTCGAGGACGAGATGCTCCTCGCTGACATTCAGGAGCACGGACGTGAAGAGATAGCGCCGCTCGGCAAAGATGCCCAGCTGAACCCGACGCTCCGCCAGGCTTCGCAGCAAAAACGCGATCTCGCGAGGAGAGCGCAAGAGGAGATCGGGGTGGCGCTCGGGATCGTAGAGCTCGATGCGCAAGGGGGCGGAAGACATGAAGGGAGCAAGATCGTTGGCAGGCTGGTCATGTTATAGCATACTTTCTGGCGGCGGAGCGCGTGGAGGCAGGGGATTGCCGCCACCGCCCTCTTGCTCCAGTCGATAGACCCAGGCGAGCAGCTCCGCCACCGCCACGTAGAGCTGGGGCGGGATGCGCTCGTCCAGATCGAGCTTCATCAGCAGCGAGAGCAGCTCAGGCGACTCGTGCACATACACGCCCGCCTCGCGCGCGCGCTCGAGGATCTGCTCGGCGATCAGCCCCTGCCCCTTGGCGACCACCCGGGGTGCAGGCTCGCCCGACTCGTAGCGTAACGCCACCGCGGCGAGGCGCTCGCCCGTCGCGGTTTCCGCTCGTTCATTCTCCGGCTGCATCCATCCCCTCCTGCGCCGCGACCTCGATCTTCGTGACGCGAATGCCGTCCGCCTCCAAAGCCGAGGCCAGCATGGGCGCCGCGGCGCGCATCCGCGTCAAAGCCGCTTCCTGGCTGGCCGTGAGACGCAATTCGAGCGTTCCGTGCTGCCACTGCAGCTGCGCCGTCACCTCGCCCAGGCGGGGCAGGGTCAGCCGCAGCGTGGAGCGCCACACCGGCGCCTCGCCTTCCTCCCCTTCGGCCCTTCCGTCCTGCTCTCCCTCCGCCTCGATGCGCCACTGCACGAGCAAACCCGGCCAAGGGGCGAACTGCACGTTCAGCTGCTGGGTGGCCAGGGCGTCGAGCTGATGTTGCACGATCGGCACCAGCCGTTCGGGAATGGCGCTGGCGCTCGCAGGAGGGGCGCCCTGTGCGCCCTCGCTTGCCGTGGTCGCTGCCGTTGCGCCGCCCGGGGGCGCGCCGCGCTCGGGCGCGACGGCGGGGCGCGCCGCAGCCTCCTCGGCGCCGGACGCAGGGATCTGCCCGGAGAGAAAGGCCGCGAGCAGCCGCTCGGCGTTCCCCGGCCCGGCAGCGCCAGGGGCGTTGCGCATGAGCCAGGTCAGCAAAGGGGAGGGCGCGGCGGCCGCTACCAACGCGGCGCGCTCGGCCGACGAAACCTCTTCGCCGGCAGCGCCAAGCGCGGCGGAGGCAGCCGCAAGGGAGGCAGTGCCAGCGGCAGGCGCGGCGCCCGACGGCGGCGCCTCTGCGCTCGGAGCCGCCGGCGTTGCCCGCGCCACGAGGTTGTGCGGCTCGGCGCGCAGGGATTCGAGCGGATACTGTCCCCGGACCCACCGTGCCAGATGGGATTCGTAGAAGAGTCCCGAGCGCTGCACGCTGTCTTGCAGCGCCGTGGCCAGGCGCTGTACTTCCGCGGGCGATTGGGGCGGGGTGGGCAGCAGCGGCGCGGCTCGTTCCGTGCCGGCAGGCAGGGGCAGGCGCTGCGGGGTGGGCTGCGTCAGCACTTGCCGCAGAAGCTCGCCGGCCGAGGAGAGCCGGGTGTGCGCCGAGGCACCCGCCATGCCCCGATCCGCTCCTTCCTGCCCTTCCTGACGGCGGGCGTAAATGGTGCCGCCTACCTGCCGCTCGACCACCAGCTCCAGGGTATCGCCGCTCTTCACCGGCTGGTCGAGCGCGAGCGTCATTTCACGCCCTGCCACTACCGCCTGGTAGGTGCCCTCGGGCAACGGTCGCTGGATGGTGGCGCGCAGCACCTGCCCCGGGAGCACCTCCGGCAGGCGCTCCGGAAGGGGGCGGATGCGCTCCACCCCGCCGACCTGCGTCTCGGGGCGCAGCAGCTCCGCCTCGACCATCATGCGTATCCGCGCAGCGAGGTCTGGCGGGATCATCTCATCACCTCCGGGCGCCTAGGGAAACGCTGAATGATTGGCTGCGCGGGCGAATCGCTGCGTTGCGCGGTGTTCGCTCATTTCTTCAGCGTCTCTCTGGAGCGGCGCGCTCACGTCGGAGGCAGCGCACCCCAGGCGCGCAGCAGTTTCTTCAGGCTCGCATGCGCCGGCAGCAAGTGTGCGCCGGCCGCCTCCAGCGACGCGCGCGCCGCCACGATCGCCGCCCGCCGCTCGGGCAAGGCCGGGTCGTGCGTCGCGCACCAGGCGCGGTCGGCCGTCGTCAGGGCGTCGAGCGCACTCATCAGCGCCGCCGCGCGATCCCAGTCGTTCGCCTCGGCGGCGGCGGCGAGCGCCGCGCAGCCGCGCGCGAGCTCCGCCCATGGCGCCTCTTCGATGGGCGTCGTCATCGACTCACCCCGCCGCGGCCGCGGCCTGCTGGCGCGGCATCTCCGCCCAGGCTTCGCGCAGGGTGCGCAGCAGCCCGCTCACCTCCTGCACCGCCGCGGCGTTGTTGGTGGCATTCGCCTGCGTCAGGCGCTCCACCATGTAGTCGTACAAGGCGGCGAGGCGCTCGCCCAGCTCGCCGCCGCTCTCCACGTCCAGCGAGGCGTGCAGCCCGTCGTGGATGATGGCGATGGCCCGGCTGATGGACTGGGCGCGCTTGGGAATGTCTTTTTGCTCCATGGCCACCACGGCCTGCGCGAGCGCCATCAGCGCGCCGTCGTAGAGCATCAGGATGAGCTGGTGCGGGTCGGCGCTTTGCACGGCGGTCTCCAGGCTGACTTGCGAATAGGCGTTGGCGCCTCGCATCCGGTTGAACATGCCTTTTCTCCTCGACATCACTTCTTCGTGCTCGCCATCAGGGCATCGAACTGCTGCTGCAGGTAGGAGCCCAGGCTCGCGTACTGTCCCACGATCTTGTCCATCGCGTTGAACTGCCGTCGATAGTTCTGCTCGATGCGTTCGAGCTGCGACTCCAGCCGCTCCTTCTGCTGATCGATCAGCGTCACGCGGGCGGTCAGCCCCTGCACGCGCGCATCGAGCAGCCCGCCCGTTTGCAGGTTGGCCTCCAGCACCGGAGCCAGCCGTCGCGCCAGCCCCGGCTGCGCATCCGTGCCCACCAGCATCTGGTTCACCGCCTCGGGCGTGTTCTGTAGTGCCTGTGCGAACCGGGCTTCATCCAGGCTCAAAGCACCCTTGTCGTCGAAGCTCAGCCCCAGATCGGTGAAATTGCGCAAAGGCCCGCTACCCGTGAGCGAATTGAGGGAATTGCGCAGCTGGCTCTGGATCGTGCGCACCGAAGCGTCGCCGGACAACGGCCCGGCCGTTCTCGTTTCCGGATCGTAGTAGGAAAGGGTGTGGAGGGTGTTGTTCACCGCGTTGTAGGCATCGACGAAGGACTGCATCGCCTCCTTCAGCGCCGCATCGTCGCGCTTCACCGTGAGCCGGGCCGTCTGCTCGGCGGTCACGGAGCGCAGCTCGATCGTCACGCCGGGGATGAGGTCCTCGATCGTGTTCGAGGGACGGGTCACGGTGAGCCCGTCGAAAGTGATCTGCGCGTCCTGTGCCGCTTGCACCAGATAGAGGCTGCTGCTCGGATCGGTGGGCGGAGGATCCTCTGGGTTCGGGTCGAAAGTGAGCTCCTCGAGCCCCCCGGTGCCCGTGAGCGAGAACGCCTGGCTCTTGCCGGTCTGCGCACCCGTGAGCACGAGCTGCCTCACCCCGCCGTTGTCGACGATGGATGCGCGCACCAGGGAGCCTGCCTGGTCGTTGATGGCGGTGCGCAGATCCTCGAGCGTGCCGCCGGTAAAATCGATCTCCACGCTCTGGCCGCCGGCACTGATGGTGAGGGTGCCCGCGCCGGGGTTGAAACCTTCGGTGGCGTTGGTGGCCACGCGCTGCGCCTGGGCGAGCCGTTGCACGCCGATCTCGTGGGTACCCGTGGCGGCGCCGGCGCTCGCGGTGGCGGTGAAGCCGGCCCCCTCGCTCACCGAAGCCGCGGCGGCGAAACGCACGCTGGGATCGTCGAGCCGTTTCACCGCCGCTTGCAGCGTGGCCAGAGCCGACTTCACCTGACCGAAGGCCGAGATCTGCGTCTGTACCGTGCTCTTGCGCTGCTCGAGCGCGACGATCGGCCGGCGCTCGATCGACATCAGCTGCTCGACGATGCCGTTGATGTCCAGCCCCGAACCGATGCCGCTGGAAGTGATCGTGGCCATGGCCGTCTCCTCAGGCTTTCTGGTGTACGAGCAGGCCCTGGAGCTTGTCCAGCGCCTGGGCGATCTCCAGCATCTCCTTGGGCGGAATCTGCCGGATCACTTCCCTGGTGGAGGTATCCACCACCTGCACGACCATCTTGTTGAAATCCTGGTCGAGGGTGAACTGGATGCCGGCGCTGGAGAGCGTCTCCACCGCCTTTTGCACCCGCTCGACCGCGCCCTGCAAGGTGTCGCGGTCGATGGCGGAAGATTGGGCAGTGGCGGCGGTGCTGCCTGCCGGCGCCGTCGTCGCCGAGGCGGTGTCGCTCGAGCGCGCGGTGGTCGTCGTGCTCGCTATCGTGTCCGCCACGGCGGCGGAAGGCGCCGGCGGGCGCGGCGGCTCGGTCACCACCGTGCTCGCGGCGCCCTGCGGCAGGGATACGGAAGAAATCGGGACGTTCATGGTCAATCTCCCCAAGGGGAACGGGCGGCGCCAGGGATCATGCTAGACCCTGCGCCGCCCGTGTCAAGCCCCGATCAGCGCAGGAGCGTGAGCACGTTCTGCGTGGAGGCGTTCGCCTGCGCGAGCATCGCGGTGCCGGCCTGCTGCAGGATTTGCGCCCGCGAGAGGTTCGCGTCTCGGCGGCGAAGTCCGCATCCAGCACCCGCGAGCGGGCGGCCGCCACGTTCTCGCTCGTCACCGAGTTGCTCGACACCACCGAGCTGAAGCGGTTCTGGATCGCCCCGAGGTCGGCGCGCAGGTCATCGACGTAGGCCAGCGCCCCATCGACGATCTTGAGCGCGTCGTTGGCGCCTTGCTGCGTACCGATGTCGATGTCCGCAACCGATTTGAGCTCCCCGTAATTGGCTGTGTTAGCTGCGTCGAACAACTCTCCTGCCACGGAGACGCTGACACTGAAAGGTCCGGACGAATTGAAGGTGACTTCGCCACCGACGCGGGTGCTATTATTTCCTCCGCTCGTCAAAGCGACCGCATTACCCTCACTTCCGGCGACCGAGATCGTGCCCCCGGCGCTATTGTTGAACCCTTCGATCCCGATATCGTACCCTTCAGCCTGAACCAGCGTCAATTCGCCCGTTTCTTTATCAAAGGAGGCGGATACGCCGGTGGTGCCGGTCGTCTGGTTGATCGCATTGGCCAGTGCAGACAAATCATTGGGATCGGTGATGTCGGCTGTGACCTGCGCGGTTTTGTCGTTAGCTCCATGCAGAGTAAAGCTGACCGTTCCTGCGGAAGCCAAGGAGCTCATCGTAACGGTCGTGCGCGCGGTGGCGGTTACGCCCGTTTTCTCGCTTTGACTATTGACCGCATCAGCGATTTGTTTGGCCGTTACGCCAGCGGTGATGGTGGTTGCCGAGGAGAGCGTGGCTTCGCCGCGCGGGCCTTGGATGGTAATGTCCTGAGCGGACATGTTGTTCGCTGTGGGATATCCGGCTGAGGCCGCAACCGCGGCTTCGATCCCTGCGGAGCCGGTGGTCGAAATTTGGTAGGTGCCGATTGATGCGGCCCGAGAGTCTCCGATGGAGAAACCGATGGTTTGGTTGGCGTAAGCCCCTACTTGGAACTGCTGGCCGGTGAAAGAGCCATCGAGCAGGTTCTTGCCGTTGAACGAAGTTTGGGTGGCGAGTCGCGTGATTTCCTGCTGCAGCTGGTTGACCTCCTTCTGCAGCGAGGCGCGGTCGGTGGCGGTGTTGGTGTCGTTGGCCGACTGCACCGCCAGCACCCGGATGCGCTGCAGGGCATTGGTGACTTCGCCTAGCGCCCCTTCGGCGATCTGGGCTACCGACATGGCGTCGTTGGCGTTGCGCGTGGCTTGGTTGAGGCCGTTGATCTGCGCCGTCATGCGGTCGGAAATCGCCAAGCCCGCCGCGTCGTCCTTGGCGGAGTTGATGCGCAGGCCCGACGAGAGCCGCTGCATGGCGGTCTGCATGTCGTTCTGGCTCTTCAGGAGGTTCCGCTGCGCGTTGAGCGAGGCGATGTTGGTGTTGATGACGGATGCCATGATGGTTCTCCTTGCGTGAGTGGCTTACTGGGTTTGGTAGGAGTGTTTACGGCATCATGCGGCCGGACTTGAGGAATTTTCCTCACCGGGCAGTATGGCGCCGGCGCGCGCGGGCTTGGGCGTTTTGTGCTCGCGCCGCCACAGTTCGTCGGGCACGCCGGCGCGGCGGTTGTAGACGCGGGCGAGCACGAAGAAGAGGTCCGAGAGGCGGTTGAGGTAGCGGCGCGGGGCGGAGTGCAGCGCTTCTTCCTGGGCGAGCGCCACCACCGAGCGTTCGGCGCGGCGGCAGACGGTGCGGGCAAGATGCGCGAGCGCCGCCGCGCGGCTGCCGCCGGGCAGGATGAATTCCTTGAGCGGGGGCAGATCGGCGTTGTAGGTCTCGATCAGCGCTTCGAGCCGCGCCACCTGCGCGTCGGTGAGCACGGCCGCGCCGGGAAGGCAGAGTTCTCCGCCCAGGTCGAAGAGGGCGTGCTGGATTTCGGCGAGCACCGCGCGCAGGTCTTCGTCCGAGGTTTCGCTCGCGAGCACGCCGACCACGGCGTTCAACTCATCGACTTCGCCCAGCGCCTCGATGCGCCGGCTGTTCTTGGCCACGCGCGAGCCGTCCCCGAGGCCGGTGGTGCCTTCGTCGCCCGTGCGGGTGGTGATCTTGGAGAGGCGGTGTCCCATGTGGTGCTCCTTGGAGGAAAAGGCGAGCCACGTGCGAAGAGCGTGGCGTTTTTCGCCGAACCTCGGTATAATACAGGGCTTGCCGGAGAGGTGGATGAGCGGTTTAAATCGCACGCCTGGAAAGCGTGTTCAGGGGAATACCCTGACGCGGGTTCGAATCCCGCCCTCTCCGCCAGCATCCCCGGGCGCCGACGATGCAAAAACTCCTCTTCCTGCTCGGCATCCTCTTTCTGCTCGCGGCCGTGCTCTGGCCGTGGCTGTCGCGTTTCCCCTTCGGCCGCCTGCCCGGCGACATCGTCATCGAACGCGACAATTTCACGTTCTACTTTCCCATCACGACCAGCATCCTCGTCTCGGTGCTGCTCTCGCTCTTTTTTTGGTGGTGGCGCAAGTAGAGCGAGGGGCGATCGGTTCGCTACAAAGCGTTGCCGGAAGCTTGACATGCATCGGAGAATGGATATAATTTCAATCTCCGTTGCGCGCCCGTAGCTCAGTTGGATAGAGTACCTGGCTACGAACCAGGGGGTCGTGGGTTCGAATCCTGCCGGGCGCGCCAAGAATCGGAACCCGGAGCCGCCGGTGCGGCTTCGGGTTTTTTTAATCAATAGAGCACGCTTGCCAGCTTGCGCCGATACTCGGCCACGAGCGGGTCATCTCCAAGCAGCTCGAACACGGAAAGCAGCGTCTTGCGCGCCGCCTCGTCGTTCCAGCGTCGGTCGCGACGAATCATCTCCAGCAATTCATCCATTCCTTGCGCATAGTGCCCCGCTGCCACCAGATGTTTGGCAAGCCGCAGTCGCGCTTCCATGTCGTCGGGGTTGCGGGTGAGGCGCTCGCGTAGCGCCATTTCGTCTTCCGCCGCCGCGCGGGCGAATTCGAGTCGCGTAACGAGCCGTTTGGTCGCCTCGTCGAGTCGCCCAGGCGTAGAGATGGCATCGAGCTGCGCTTGGGCCTCTTCGAGTCGGCCGAGCTCGATCAGCACCTCTGCCAACGCGCGTTTGACTTCATCGTCCTCTGGTGCGAGTGCCGCTGCGGCTTCCAGGCGCTGCAGGGCGGCAGCCAAGTCGCCGCGTCCGCGTAGCTGCGCTGCCTCGCGCAGTAGATCGTCGGCTGGCGAGGGGAGCAGTCGCTCGATGAATTCTCGTACCGCCCGCTCCGGCATCGCTCCGGTGAATTCGTCGACCAGTTCGCCATGGCGAAACGCCTTGACGTTGGGTATGCCGCGCACGCCGTAGCGAGCGGCGAGCGCCGGGTTCTCGTCTGAATTCACCTTGGCGAGCAGGAAACGGCCACCGTATTCCTCGGACAGCTTTTCCAGGATGGGCTTGAGTACCCGACAGGGGCCACACCATGGCGCCCAGAAGTCGACCAAGACGGGAACCTCGTGTGAGCGTTCGAGTACGAGAGCGGGAAAAGTACGTTCGTCGACGTCGAAAGAAAATTGACTCATCGTTTCCTTTCCTGATGTTCGACAAAGGATGACAGGGAGAGCTCATTGAGCGCCGGATATGCCCATATGAGGATGAAACCTGGCTGCGACAAGGATGAAAACGAATGCAAAGCACAGAGCACGCCCAAGCTCCATCATAGTCCGAAAACCTTGGAATCCGCTAGGCAACACGAGGGTGCGCAGGGCGTCGACCAAATCCGAACAGCGCCGCTACAGTGTCGCCGGAGAGCCTCGGATCGACACCCAGCACCAATGCCCAGCCGGGGGCGAGGCTGAACAAGAATCGTGTTTGCGCAACACCGCTTTTGCAGCGGCATAATGTGTGTTCCGTTCGGCTGACTACCCCATGACCGCGCCCGCCTGGCTTGCCCCGCTCCTCACCCGCAAGATGCTGGTCTGCGTCTTCACCGGCTTTGCCTCGGGGCTGCCGCTCTACCTGCTCGTCAATCTGCTGCCCGCTTGGCTGCGCAGCGAAGGCGTCGATCTCACGACCATCGGCTTCTTCGCCCTGATCCAGTTTCCCTACACCTGGAAATTCCTCTGGTCGCCGCTGCTCGACCGGTTTGCGCCGCCGCTCGGCCGGCGGCGCGGCTGGATGCTGATCACCCAGATCGGCCTGTTGTTTTGCATCGGCGGCCTGGGCGGGTTCGATCCGCGGACGCACATTTTCGCCATTTCCTGCCTCGCCACGCTGCTGGCGCTCTGTTCTGCCACGCAGGACGTGGCGCTCGATGCCTTTCGCCGCGAACTGCTCGCCGAGGCGGAATTGGGCTTGGGCAATGCCGTGCATGTCAATGCCTACCGGCTCGCCGGCCTCGTTCCCGGTTCGCTGTCGCTGATCCTCGCCGATCACCTGCCGTGGAACGTGGTCTTCTGGATCACGGCGCTGTTCGTGCTGCCGGGCATGGCGATGGCGCTCTTCATCCGCGAGCCGGCCATCGTCGACCGGCCGCGCACCCTGCGGGCGGCCTGCATCGAACCCTGGCAGGAATTCATCGGCCGACGTGGCTGGCGCGATGCTTTGTGGATTCTGGCTTTCCTGTTTCTCTACAAGCTGGGCGACTCGCTCGCCACCGCCTTGTCGACGCCGTTTTACCTGGACATGGGCTACGGTAAGACCGACATCGGCCTGATCGCCAAACATGCCGGTCTGTGGCCGGCCATTCTCGGCGGCATGGCCGGCGGCCTGTGGATGGCACGCATCGGTATCGATCGCGCCCTGTGGTTCTTCGGCCTGGTGCAGATGCTCACCATCCTCGGTTTTGCCTGGCTCGCCTGGCTCGGCCCTTTTGAGCACATCGGCACCTTCGAGCGCGCCGCGCTCGCCGGCGTGATCTCCGCCGAATACCTGGGCGTCGGACTGGGAACGGCGGCCTTTACCGCCTTCATCGCGCGTACCACCCATCCGGCCTACACCGCCACGCAGTTCGCGCTCTTCACGAGCCTTGCCGCCGTGCCGCGCACCGTGGTCAATGCCTTTGCCGGCGTGCTCGCCGAGCACCTGGGCTGGGTGAATTTCTTTTTCTGCTGCGTGGCACTGGCCGTGCCGGGGATGCTCTTGCTCGTCCGTGTCGCGCCTTGGCGTCGTTGTTCGCCCGATTCGACGCGATGAGGCGGGAAAGATCATTCGATCATCACGCGGAAAAATGGAGCATGCACACCAAAAAGCGCTCAGCCAGAGCCGCGCAGGCGGAACCGCCCCAGCCCAAACGCAGTGCGCTTGCCCAGGTGCAGGCGTTCGGCGTGCCTGAGCAGGGGCAGCAGGGCGCGCAGGCTTTCGCGGGGGCCATGCACTTCGAGGGGGCCGAGCAGTCCGCCGAGCGGATGACTGCGCCCTTGGCTGCGACTGTAGCGGTGCAGGTCGACGGGGAAGAGGCCGCGTGCGTCGATCGTGATCGCCTGCCAGAGGGTAGGGTCGGCGGTGAGGGTAGATAGGCGCTCGCCGCTGAGCTGATCCCATTGCTGCAGCCGGCGCACGAGCAGGCGGGCGAGGTCGGCCGGACGTAGCCGTTTGGCATCGGCAACCACCGAGCCGTGCTGCTCGACACGTAGGGGGGTGTCGAATTCGAGTACGAGGCGCTCGCCGATCGTTTCTTCCGGCAGTTCCCTTACCGGTGGCAAGAGTGTTCGCTCGATCGGCCCGTTCGCCTGGCAGCCGCTGCACAGGCGGGGGTGGTTACCCCAGGCCCGGCGCAGCGCCCGCTCGATGATGTCGGCGTGGGAAATCGCCGGTGGCAGCAAGGTGAGGGCAAAAACGATCGGCTCTTGCACCGATTGGGGTGCATAGGGGGGCGGCTCCACCACGTAGGCCGGAATACCGTCACGCAGGGAGGGGTGTAGCGGGGCGGGGGGAGCTTCGGGATCGAAGACCACGCCATAAGCACAGCGCCGGCGCACCGGGCAACCTTCACAGGAAGGCGCTGCCGTGAGGCAGGAGAGCCGCCGCAAGGCTTGGCCAAAAGCACCGCGCAGCTCGTTGCCGAGAAATCGGCCGCGGGGGGGCTGGACGAGCCGCACGGGCACGCGCAGCTGGAGCATCGGGCTCATGGGGTTTGTGGAGAGAGTTTGTCGAGTTCGAGCTTCTTGCGGATGTCCTTGAGAGAGATATCCGCAAGGCGGGGCAAGTAGGTTTCGATTGCTTGCCGGGCAGCGGCGCGATCTTCCGCGCTCCAATCGGCGGCTTGAGCATCCTTGGCCAGTTTCTGGGCTTCCTGATAGTCTCTCTGCCCGATCTTGCTCTTGGGGCGATGGGGGCGTTCCAGTTCCTTTTCGGCGTAGTCGATGAAGGCTTGGATGCGTTGGCGCTGGGGTGACAAGGATTCTATTTCGGCTTGCTTGCGCGCCGCTTCTCTGGCGGCTTGCTCTTGGGCGTAGTGTTTGGCTTCGGCGGCAGGGTCCCGCTGCATCGCGCCGTAGCCCACGGAGGTTTTGGCGCCGAAACCGAGCCAGTCGAAGGCGTGCGCGAAGGCGGCTTCCAGGAGTTCCTGCCACCGCGCCTTGCCTTCGCCATCGACGGCGAGCAGCGAGGGGGCGTCAGGAAGGGGCTCGCGGGTGAGCCGAGCGAGGTGTTCGGTGTGGCAGCGTAGGCGAAAGACGAAGCGAGCGCCCGGAGCGAGCGTGAGAAAGGGGATGGGGACGGGGTCGGCGCATTCGTGCGGGGGTTCGCCGTCTTGGTAGTAATGGGATTGGTGTGGCGTCATGATCTCGACGAGGAGGGAATTCCCTTCGATGAGCGGAACCACGTCCCAGAAGTCGAGCGCTCCGCGAACGTGTTCACCGTCCCCTGCGGCGGGTTCGCGGCCGAAGAGCACGTCGATCACCGACAGGGAGAGGTTCCGTGATTTCAGCGTGAAGGAAGGCCGATCCAGTCCGAACCAGGGAGTGTCCTCGCCCCAGTCGCCACGGGCAAGCTCTTGCGCCGCCCGGCGCAACACGCCTTTGACGCCACTGCCGGCCAGGTAGGGAATGCCATAGGGGAAGAGGAAGGCGAACCCGTTCTCCAGCGGATGCTCGTTGCCTAGCCCCGTGGTGAAAGGAGAGGTGGACACGGCTTCGAGCCGCAGACGGGACGATTCGGGCAGGGTGGAGGCTAGCGCATCGAATCGCAGGTTGATGGCCTGCATCGCCTCGCGCTCGCCGGCGCTCAGCCGCGTGACTTGCCGCCAGGCATCGCGCGCGGCGGCGTCGTTCTTGTTCCAACGGTCGGTCCAGATCGGGAGATAGAGGCCGAAGCGCAGGCCGGAAGAAGCTTGACTGAAATCTTGCCCCAGATAACGGGGGATGGCGGCAAGAGGCATGGTCAGTCTCCTTGCTGGGCACTTGCCATCTGGCGCAGCCACTTCAGCCAGGCCAAGGACTCGGTGGTGATTCGTTGGAAGTCGCGGGGCGAGGCTTCGAAGAGCGCCTGCATGCAGTTTTCGAAATCGCGGGGAGTACGGAGATGGTCATGGAGCCAGTCGCGCAAATGCATGGCTAGCTGCTCGTGCGCGCCTCCTTTCTGGTGCAGGAAGGCGAGCGTCTGCATCAGCCCGGAATTCATGATGAGGGCGGGCAGACCCTTGGCGACGTTGACGTAATCTTTGCCATGTTGCTGGATGTCAGGTCCCGGACGATTGCGTGGAATTTTTATGAAAAGTTCCGGTTTTTCTGCGTACCATCTTTTCATGGCCTCGATGGGCGGGACATGTCCCAGGGCTTTCTGGGGAATGTGGTGATTGTACAGCCAGACGTAGCGATGAATCGTTGCCTCCAGCGCTTCGCGGCTGTCGAAGCGATGGGTGGCGAGTACCTCGCTGATGCGCCCGTTGAAGCGCTCGACCATGCCGTTCGTCTGCGGGCGGCGCGGTTTGGTCAGCCGATGCTCGATGTCGAGCGCCTGGCACAGTTCATCGAAGGCATGTGCTCCCGTGGGGGTGCGCTCTCCCCGGGTGATGAAGCGGTCGGTGAACTCCTTGCCGTTGTCGGTGAGGATCGTGTGCAGACGAAAGGGAGCCGCCTCGATGAGCGAGCTCAGAAAGCGCCGGGCGTTGGCGGCTGTCTTCTCCGGGTAGATAGCCACGAACACCCAACGCGTGGCCCGGTCGATCGCCACGAAGAGATAGCGGCGCTTGTTCTCGTCGGGCATCTGCGGCAGGTACTTCACGTCCAGATGCACGAACCCCGGCTCGTAGGACTTGAAGGGCTTGTGCCCCGGCTTTTCGGCTTTGGGCTGCATTGCCTTGAGCGAACCGACGCCGTGGCGGCGCAGACAACGGTCCAGCCCCGAGCGCGAGACGTTGGGTGTGATGAACTCGCGCACCACCGCCAGCAGGTCGTCCAGAGGCAGCATCAAGGTCTTGCGCAGCTCCACCACGACCGCCTCCTGAAACGGGGTCAGGTTCGTCTGCAGACGGTGCGCCGTGTGCGGACGATCTTCCACGTCGGTGCGTTTCTTCCAGCGTCGGATGGTGTCCTCCGACACCCCGAGTTCCCGGGCAAGACGCCTCACCGGCAGGTTCGAGCTTTGGATGTAGCGCCGGGTCGCAGGGGTCGTGGTGGCGTTCTTGTGCAGTCGAACCATCATGACTTTTGCCTCCGTAGTTCCTCGATCAGCTCACGCATCGTCTCGCGACCTATGAATAATGCACGACGTCGCGGATCAATGCAATCGTCCGGGACCTGACACCTATATCTCGGGGCTATCTTTCGGGGTCCGTGGCCCAAGAGAGCAACTTGACGAAAGGAGGTCTTAATCCCCTATATCTCGGGGCTATCTTTCGGGGGTTGCGCTCTACAAAGCAAGCGATGCGCTGCTGGAAGTCTTAATCCCCTATATCTCGGGGCTATCTTTCGGGGGGCGCGATCATCGCCAAGATACAGGGAGGAAAGTGTCTTAATCCCCTATATCTCGGGGCTATCTTTCGGGGGCCGAGGTGGTGCTCAACGCCGAGAAGAAGGCGACGTCTTAATCCCCTATATCTCGGGGCTATCTTTCGGGGCGCCCATCTGATCGCCGCTTGCGACCCAGACACCGTCTTAATCCCCTATATCTCGGGGCTATCTTTCGGGGGGCTGAAAATAATGGTAAAGTCTCGGTGAAAGTTGTCTTAATCCCCTATATCTCGGGGCTATCTTTCGGGGGCTGGAGAACCTGAAAGAGCAGGCCCGGAAAGCGGTCTTAATCCCCTATATCTCGGGGCTATCTTTCGGGGATGGACCTCTCGGGCTACTTCTGATCCGCCGCGTCTTAATCCCCTATATCTCGGGGCTATCTTTCGGGGATAAGGTAGTCTGGGAAATTTGCGGATGGGACGAAGGTCTTAATCCCCTATATCTCGGGGCTATCTTTCGGGGTGCTGCTTCAAGCTAATTTTTAAAAATCAATGGGTTATCGAGAGGGTTCGCAATTTTTTCGGGTGTGCGCATGCTGAGGGTCTGGTGCTTGCTCTGGATATGAACCTGAGACGCATTATGGGCATGGGGTGTGAGGTGTGTCAAGGTGCGCAGGGCGTACGAAAGCAGGGTTGATGATGGTCAGGGTGCATGGACTTCGTCTTCGACGATCAGCCGGTCGAGGATCTCGTCGGTGAGGACGGCGGGACCGTCGGTGAATTGGCGCCCTAGGCCCCAGATGCGGGTGTCTTTGCCCAGAGGGTAGCAGCGTACGTCGTCGACGCGTTCGTCGAGATAGGGACGAAGTCCGGCGAGAGTGCGTTCAATCGTTTCGCGGGTCCCTTTGAGGAGGAAGGCGCTGTATTGCAGAGGTAGGCCGTGTTTGCTGACATAGCGGTGTACGCGCTGCAGGCGCCGGGGGTCGCGGATGTCATAGCACAGGATCCAGCGCGTGGGTTTGTCTGGCAGAGGATCCTTGGGCCGTGTGGGGAAACGCAGGTGGCGTTTGGGCTTGCGGCTCATGTCCAGTTCTCCCGTATGAAGTGTTCGAAGGCGTAGAGGAGGCGCACGGTTTCGTTTTGCCAGCGAGTGCGTTCGGCGTGATAGGCGGCGAGTGCCCAGCGTTGTGGAGGGTGTTGCAGCGGTTTGTGGGCGAGATGGAAGACGGCATGGGCGTGTAGGGCGACGATTTCTCCCAGTTCTTCGAGCAGGTGCATCCAGGTTTCGGCCCGCCAGGCGGAGCCTTGGGTACCGAGCCAGCGCGAGCCGTCGGCCATGAATTCGGTGAGGACGATTTCGCGCAGGGCGGCGATCCATTCGTGCCCGGGTTGGCCGTGTTTGCGGCGATGGGATGCTTCCAGGGCGATGTCGGGCGCGCGGCGCAGGGCGGCATCGGGCAGCAGGCCGCAGGCGAGCGCGACGCGCGAGAGGGCGCCGAGGCGGTGGTTCTCATACCAGGCGCCGTAGCGTTCGGGCCAGTCTGGGTCGTCGAGGGCGAAGGAGAGGAGCGTGGCGATTTGAAGTGGGTTGGTGGCAAGCGGGAAGAAGAAAGCGCGGCGTTTTTGGCGGCCGTCGACGAAGGTGATGGCGATACCGCGGCGGGCGCAGGCGTCGAGGGCGGCGCCGGTGAACGTGACGTGCGGGTTGGCGGTGATGCTGCGCACGTGACGCAGGGGCACGGCGTGGCGAACGTTCCCGTCGTGGGTGCGCAGGACGAGGCGTTCGGTACCGTCGAGTTCGACGACGACTTCGTCGCTGGGCAGGATGAGGAGCGGACGGCCGAAGGCGTCGAGCGCGTCGGGGGCAGTGGGTGGAGTGTCGTTCATGAGGACTCCCAGTCGTCGAGGAGATCGAAAACGGGGGTGTGTCGGGCGAACTCGCGGGCGAGGTGTTGGGCGTAGCGTTCGAGCAGCCGTTGCCAGCGTCGGCTACGCCATTCCCATTCGCGCCAGAAAACGGCGCGGCCGGCTTTGCCGAGCAGGCAGGCGCCGCTGCCTTCGACGCCGAAGTGTTCGGGGCGCAGGAGTTCGCGGCGGAAGAGTTGCCAGGTCCATTCGTCGATCTGACCGCGCAGGGGTTCGACGAGATCGCAGGCAAGCGCTGCACGGCCGTGGGCGGGCGCGTGCAGGGCGCCGATGGCGGGATCGAGGCCGGCGCTCCAGCAGGCGTTGACGGCCAGGCCATAGAGCAGGGTGTAGCCGAGCGAGAGGGCGGCGTTCACGGGATCGCGCGGCGGGCGCCGGTTTCGCGCGCTGGGGCGGATGCGCGCAGGGAAAGCGTGGAAGAAGGCGGGGAAGTAGGCCGCGGCGGCGGCGCCTTCGCAGCCGCGCAGGGTGTCGAGGGGCAGGGCGGGGTCGTCGCGCAGGCGTCGTTCGAGGGATTGCAGCGTTTGGCAGGCGTCCCAGAGGGGTTTGCGCAGGTCGGGCCGGGCAGAGCCGATGGCGACGAGCGTGCGGCGCTGACGACGAATCTTGGCGTGCACGAAAGCGCGCGCGAGGGTGGCAGCGGAGGTGGGTTCGGCGAGGGTGAGGAGCTGTCCCCAACGCCGACGCGCGTCGTTGTGTGGCGCACCGACCCAGTGGGCAAGACGTCGTCCGGCGCGGCCGTCGAGGATGAGGACGGGGACGTCGTTCGCGGCGAGGTTCGCCAGGGTGCTGCTGTCGAGGTAGCAGCGTGCGCGGATGACGACCCGTTCGAGAAACTTGATCGGGATGCGCCGTTCGAGACGGCCCGTGGCGTGGCGCAGGGCGATGACTTCGCCCAAGGCTTCGAGAATGGTGCCGCTGCGGTCGAGGTAGAGGGTGGTCATGGACTTAGGCTCATGCGATGAGGAAGTAGTCACCGTGGTCGATCGGCGTGGCGCTGCCCAGGCGCAGGGATTCGGTGCCGGCATGAAGCAAGATGAAAACGACGCGGTCGGTTTCGGGGTCGATGAGGCGACGCAGGGCTTCGCGGGTCTGTTGCAGTTCCTGGGTGGTGAGCCAGCATTCGTAGAAGGATTTCTGGCCGCCCAGCGCATGGCAGCGCACGAGTTTGAGCGCTCTGGCCAGCTTCGCCGGGTCGCTGATGTCGTAACCGATGAGGAAGAGGTGCCGTCCGTTCATGCGACTAGTATGGTCCGGACACACGGGGATGGTGACGATGGCAAGCTTGTCGGGATCGGTTCAGGTTGAAAATACCCTCTATATAATGGCTTCGAACGTATCCAAAGGGACAGCATATGAGGATCCTGCACACTGCCGACTGGCATCTCGGCCGCGTCTATCACGGCGTCTCGCTCCTGGAGGACCAGGCGCACGTGCTCGATCAGCTGGTCGGGCTCGTGCGTTCGGAGCGTCCGGACGTGGTGCTGATCGCCGGCGATGTCTACGACCGCTCGATCCCGCCGGCCGAGGCCATTCGCCTGCTCGACGAGACGCTGACCCGGATCGTGGTGGGCGAGGGCACGCCCGTCCTGCTCATCGCCGGCAACCACGACAGCCCCGATCGACTCGGATTTGGCGCGCGTCTGCTGGCCGAAGCAGGGCTCACGGTCCGGGGGCTTGCGACCGCCGACGTCTCCCCCGTGCTGCTGCGAGACCCTTACGGCGAGGTCGCTTTCTATCCCTTGCCCTACGCCGAGCCCCCTTGGGTGCGTCAGTGTCTGGAGGACGAGTCGATCGCGGACCACCACGCGGCGATGCAGGTTCAGGTCGAGCGCATTCGACGGCTCCACGACCAGAGCCGCCGTTCGGTGCTCATCGCCCATGCGTTCGTGCAGGGCGGGACGGCGAGCGAATCCGAACGCCCGCTGTCGGTCGGAGGGACCGGCCTCGTCGGGGCGGAGGTCTTCGAGGGATTCCATTTCGTGGCGCTCGGCCACCTGCATCGCCCTCAGAGCCTGGCCGGTGGTCGCATCGACTATGCCGGTTCGCTCTTGAAATATTCCTTTGCCGAGGTCGGCCACGACAAGAGCGTTTCCCTGGTCGAGCTCGACGGACAGGGCTGCGTGCGTCTCGAACGCCTGCGGCTCACTCCGCGTCGGGACCTGCGCATCCTCAGCGGCAGCCTGGACGAGATTCTGGCTGCCGCCGGAGACGATCCCGGCCGGGACGATTACGTCCTTGCCCGGCTCACGGATACGGGGGCGATCCTCGATGCGATGGGGAAACTGCGCACGGCCTATCCCAATGCGCTCGCCATCGAACGTCCGCGATTTGCGGGAACGGGGGCGGGGCTCGAAGCAGGCACCGATCACCGCAAAGTCGGGCTGGACGAACTCTTCGAGGCTTTCTACCGTGAGATGACGGGCCGCGCACTCGATGAGGAAGCCAAGCGTCTGCTGCACGCCGAGATGACTGCCCTATCCCAACAGGAACGCGAGGTGGCTCCATGAGACCGCTACGTCTGGTCTTGACTGCCTTTGGCCCCTTCGCCCGGCGCGAGGAGATCGACTTCACGTGCCTGCCGCCGGATGCGCTCTTCCTGATCCACGGCCCCACGGGGGCAGGCAAGACCTCGATCCTCGACGGCATCTGCTACGCCCTCTATGGCGAAACCTCTGGCAGTGAGCGCAGCGCCAAGGAGATGCGCAGCCACCATGCGGCGGACGACACGCTCACCGAAGTCGAATTCGAGTTCGCCCTGGGGCGCAAGCGCTATCGCGTCAGGCGCTCGCCCGAGCAGGAACGCGCCGCCCTGCGGGGCAAGAAGGAGCAGCGGGTGAAGATTCCGGCCCGGGCCGAACTCCAGGTGTGGAACGACGAGGGCTGGATGCCCGTCGTCAGTAAGACCACGGAGGTCACGGAACGCATCGTCGCGCTCCTCGGTTTCGAAGCCGACCAATTTCGCCAGGTCATCCTGTTGCCGCAAGGGCAGTTCCGCAAACTCCTGACGGCCGACTCCCGGGAGCGGGAGCAGATCCTGGAGGCGCTCTTTGCCACCGAAACCTGCAAACGTTTGCAGGAACGGCTCAAAGCGGCGGCGAACGCCCTGGAGCGGCAGGCCGAAGAAGCCAAGGCCCGGCAGAAGACGCTGCTCGAACAGGCCGGGGTGGAGTCGGAAGAAGCGCTCGGTGCCCGGATCGAGGAAGCGACGGCACGGCGCTCGCTCCTGGCGGAGGAGGAACGACGTCGCCGCACCGAAGAGGCGAACGCCACCGCCGCGCTCGCGGCCGCTGAGGCTCTGGCGCGGCAATTCGAGGAACGAGATGGCGCTCGCGCCGCCCTGGACAAGCTGAGCGCAGCTGCCGCCGCGATCGCAACCCGACGCCGTGAGCTGGATGCCGCCTCGCGGGCCCAGTTCGTCCGTGCGGCCCATGCGAACTTCGAGGAAGCTGCTGCGCAACGGCAACGGCTCGCCCAGCAGTTGGCGCAGGCCGAGCGCGAGGTCGAAGCTGCTGTCCGCCAGCTCGCAGCGGCCGAATCTCGGCTGCAGGAAGAGCGCGCTCGAGCGCCCGACCGGGAACAGGCCATTCGCGAGCTCGAGCGGCTCGAAGGCTTGCGCGAGGCCGTGCGCACGCTCGACGAGGCGCGGCGGGAAGCGGAGAAGCACGCCCGTTCGGCCGAAGCGGCTGCGACCGAACTCGCACGCCTGCAAGGAGAAGCCAACGCCCTCACCGAAAAACGTGCCCGGCTGCAGCGGGAGATCGAAGACTACGCCCCGCTGGCTAACCGGGTCGAAGCGATGCGGCGCGATCTCGCCCAGCAGGAGCAGTTGCTCCAGTTGCTGCGCAAGCTCGCGCAGGCCAAAGCCGCCCTGTCCGCTCACCGTGCCGAAGAAGCCAAGTACCGCCAAGCCTTGGAGGCCGCGCAGACGGAGCGGCTCGCCGTCCTGGCGCGCAAGGAGGACTTGGAATCGCGCTGGCGCAGTGGCCAAGCCGCCGTACTTGCCCGGCACTTGAGCGAAGGTGCCCCGTGTCCCGTCTGCGGCAGCCTGCAGCATCCTGCCCCGGCGATGGCGGGCGAGGCCGTGCCGAGCGAGGAAGAACTGAATGCGGCCGCCAAGGCCCTGCAGCAGGCCGAAGCCGCCTTGGAATCCGCTCGTGCCGAGCATCAGGCCGTTCTGAATCGGATCGTGGGGGCCGAATCCGCCGTCTCGACCCTGGAATCGAGCCTGCCGCCCGATCCCCCCAGTCTCGAGCAGGTCAATGCACGCCTGGCTGACCTCGAACGTGACCTGGTGAAAGCGCTCGAAGCGGCCAAACGGCTCGATGCAGCCAAGGCCGAGTTCCAAAGCTGCGAGGAGCGTCTCGCCGCGCTTGGTCCCGCGCTGGAACAGGCGCGCAGCCGCACCGAGACCCTCAGGATCCAAGCCGCGACGGCTGCGGCCCAAGTCCGCGAACGCTCCGACCGGGTCCCGGAACCTCTGCGCGACCTCCGCACGCTCGAGCAGGCGATCGACGCTGCCCGCAAGCAAGTGGACACGCTCGCCGACCGGCTCAAAGCGGCCGAGGAGGCGTACCAGCAGGCAAGCGCCGCGCATGCGGCCGCGTGCTCGAAGCGGGAGACGCTCGCCGAAGCGCTCGCCGTCGCCTCGTCGCGCTTCGATCAGTCTTACGCAGCCTTCCTGCGCGCCCTGCAGGAACAAGGATTCGCGGATGAAGCCGCATTCCGCGAGGCCATGCGTTCGCCCGAAGACATTGCCGCTTTGCGCGCCGAGATCCAGTCCTACGACGAATCCGTGGCGGCGGCCAAGGAACGCCTGCAGCGCGCCGAACATCAGGTCGACGGCAAGACGCCACCGAATCTCGCCGCGCTCAAGGCCGCCCAGGAAGAGGCCCGGCGCGCCGTCGAGGACCTCGTCGCCCAGCAGAAGGGACTCGAAGAACGTATCGGGCAGGATCGCAAGACGCGTGAAGTGCTCGCGGCCATCGGACAGGAGCTGAGCGAGATCGAGTCGCGCTATGAAGTGATGGGGCACCTCGCTGGCATCGCCAACGGCGACAATGGCAAGAAGCTCACTTTCCAGCGATTCGTGCTTGCGGCACTGCTCGACGACGTGCTGCGTCAAGCCTCCCTGCGCTTGCGCACCATGAGCCGTGGCCGCTACAGCCTGCAGCGGCGCGAGGACGTGGCCGATGCGCGCAGGGCTTCCGGCCTCGATCTCGAAGTCTTCGACGAATACACCGGTCGAACCCGACCCGCCAGCACGCTCTCGGGCGGCGAGAGTTTCATGGCCGCCCTCTCGCTCGCGCTGGGGCTGTCGGACGTGGTGCAAGCCTACGCGGGCGGCATCCAGCTCGACACTCTCTTCATCGACGAAGGCTTCGGCAGTCTCGACCCCGAGTCGCTCGACATGGCCATGAAAGCCTTGGGCGAGCTGCGGCAGAAGGGACGAATGATCGGCATCATCTCCCACGTCGACGAGCTCAAACGCCAGATCGACGTCGGCATCGAGGTGATCCGGGGGAGAAGCGGCAGCCATGTCCAGGTCGGAGCGGTGGGGTGATCGCGGCAGGACTCGGTCCTAACGATTTGCGAAAAGGCTCGCCTGACCGCGGAAGAGATTGACGGCTCGATGGCTAGCGAGCGAGATTGCTTACCGTACCCGAAGACGAAGGGATCGGGCAGGAAAAGATTTGCGCAGTAATTGCTTGATTTCATTGGTGGTTTGGTGGAATCCTGCAACAAATCTATGTAACTCAAATTCTTAGAACATCTGCGAACTCCTACGTGTCAGAGTCCAGTCCTATCTGCCCACAATCCTACCCGTTGAGTCTGGTCGAGGTCATCATTCAGGCACATCGGGCAGGTCGCCAGTTCGATTTCCATTTTCGTGATCCCCTGCGAAATCACGGAACTGAGCATCGAAGAATCCCTGGCGGTCTGATCAATCACATGAAACAGGTTCCATTTTGGTCCATCATGGGCTAGAATAGCGCATTAGTCGGAGGTTCGCTATGGCCGTCAACGTCAAACTGTCCGAAAGCTTGGTCGAAAGTGCCAAGCGCTACGGCACCATCGAGCACCGCTCGGTCCCCAAACAAATCGAATACTGGTCACAGATCGGCAAGATCGCCGCTGAAAACCCCGATCTGCCCTTCAGCGTCATCCGTGACATCCTGATCGCGGACCAGGAAGAGCCGGTGGGTGAGTATCGATTCGGCTGATGCGTATCCTTGTCACCCCGACCTTCGAGCGCACCGTCAAAAGACTGCACAAGCAGCAGAAAGCCGCGCTCGACGAGGCGGTACGTACCATTGCCCGGCAACCCGAAGCGGGTGAAGCCAAAGTCGGCGACCTTGCAGGCGTGAGGGTCTACAAGTTCCGCATGGGCGGCTTGCTCTGCCTCCTGGCCTACCGGGTCCTCGACGAAAATACGCTCAAGCTGCTGATGGTGGGGCCGCACGAAAACTTCTATCGCGACCTCAAGCGGCTGGACGGATGACAGACAATTGGCTAGCGCCTTCTATCTGCGCAGATCTGCTCCAGGCAAGCGTTTTCACCGTGCCTCCCTTCGGTTCAGTCCGATTCCGCTTGGTATGGCACGATCGGCAAACTGTGATGTACACCGCATTGCTCGCAATCTCGCCAAGATGCAAATCCTACAGCGCATCGCTGAGGAAGAAGAAGCCGAACAGCCCGGCAAGCCGTTCAAGTGGCGCACATCTCATGGTCTGCTATCTCGCGGAGAGCCTGTTTGCAGAGAGACGATTGGGCGGAGCTTCGCCGCGCCGTGCTCGCCGATCCTGCTCTTGGAGAGAAAGTCGATCGCGTCTGCCGTGCGTATATTTCCGATCCCTACTCGCAGCGCCATCGTTTCTGGATGAACTATGTCCGAGCGCACCGCGCGTCCTGAACGGGAGCAGGGCTGCCCCGACGGAATCGAGACCTGCGTGGTGCACCGTCTCGTCCGCCAGGGGACGCCCGAGCCGAGCGAAGAAGAATCGCTTCGTCTCGTCGCCGTGCGTATCCTCGAACGCAACGCCCTGCGCGACTACTTCGACTTTGCCACGCTTGCCGTGCGCGCGCTGCAGCCGTTCGATCGGCTCTATCCGCTGAAGAACGGCGAGTCCGCACTCCAGCAATTGCTCGTCCAACTCGCCCACGCTATACCCTACGATGCGCCGGAAAACGATGCGTACTGGCAGAACGTCAAGGCCGCCTGCGCACGCATGGCAGTCGTGCTCTTTGACCGGGTATGCGACACCTACTCAGCGTTCCGCGCGTGTTCGCGGGGTCTGGGGGAAGCGGATAAGAAAAAACCCCAACCGAGCGTAGTTGGGGTTTGAAGATTGGTGGTGCAGACGCGACCGGAATCCAACCCACTCTCTCAACGATTGAGCAATCCCGGGCAATCCTGCGGGTTGTTGTGGACGCAATGGCCTCGGCAATGAACGCCGGTCAGTCAGTGCAGGGCGGACTCTCACCTTGTGCGGCGCCGATTGACCGGTAGCGTCGCAGCCTACCATCGAGTGGTTAGCCCCAGCTATGACCGATGGCCCGCCAGCGCGTGTTGGTCAACGAGTTGGCCCGACATCCGCTGGCGTGCAGTTCACGAATTGAATCGAGTAGTCAACCGCCGGAATGACCCTGACGGAGAAGACCATCGAGTCGAGCGACCTCGTTGCCGTTGGCTGTAATCTTCTGGCCATCGGCCGTTTCGAGCAATTGCCCCTCTTTCAGGTAGACAGCCCGTCCGAACTTGTCTTCCAGCGCCATCTTGCCGTCCTCGAATACATACAGGGTTCCACCGTCCTTGAGGAGGAACATTTTCTTGGCGCTGGCCGCTGCCGCGTCACCAGCGAACGATGGGGTTACGATGGCGCTCAGCACGGTGGCGGCGACAACAGCGGTAATCCTGGCTTTCATCTCTACACTCCTTTCAATCAAACGTGAAGGCATTTCTGTCAATGCCTTGTGCGACTGCACAGTATGTATTCTGCGAAGCCACCGCTGACGGGAAGATGAGACGGCCGTTACGTATATGTCAGATTCCATTCGGGATGGGATCGGGATTAATTGTCGTGTGCCAATCTCAATGCATTCCTGCTCACCGAGGCGGGGCGCGGACTCATCGCCACATCGGTGCAAGTGCTTATGGCGATGCCGACAGGGCGCCAAGTGCGGTATCGGTGTGAGGCGGCTCAGGTGCCGTGGTCGAGAGCATTCCAGGCCTCGATAGGGATCAGGTGTCCAACGTCGGGTGGCAACCGATACGACAGACCCAGCGATCTGGGAGTGCAACCAGCACCCACCACGGCACGCGCGACGATCCTCGTGTTCAGACAAGACGGACGCCGCGCAAACGCAGCGCATTGCCGATCACCGATGCGGAGCTGAAACTCATCGCCAGGGCGGCGATCAACGGTGAAAGCAGCCAACCGGTGAGCGGATACAGCACGCCGGCCGCAATGGGAATGCCCAGTGCGTTGTAGAGAAAGGCGAACATCAGGTTCTGCTTCATGTTGCGGACCGTGGCCACTGACAAGGCGCGCGCCACCGCAATACCGCGCAGGTCACCCTTGACGAGCGTGATCTGTGCGCTGTTCATCGCCACGTCGGTGCCGGTGCCCATGGCGATACCGACGTCGGCCTTTGCCAAGGCCGGGGCATCATTGATGCCGTCACCAGCCATCGCAACGATACGCCCCTCGCGCTGCAGCCGCTCCACCAGTTGCAGTTTGTCGGCGGGCTTGAGCTCGCCATACACCTCATCGATGCCCAAGCGCGCCGCCACGGCCTTGGCCGTGGTCAGACCGTCGCCCGTGGCCATGACGACGCGCAAGCCCTCCGCGCGCAGCGACGCCAGCGCTTGCGGTGTGGTCTTCTTCACCGGGTCGGCGACGGCCAGGACTGCGGCGAGCACGCCATCGACGGCCAGATACATGACGCTGGCCCCCTCACCGCGCAGCGCCTCCGCCCGCTCGGCCAATGGCCGCACGTCCACACCGAGCTGTTCCATCAGCGCGGTGTTGCCCAGTGCCACGGCATGTCCATCGACGCGCCCGCGCACGCCGATGCCTGAGTGCGAGTCGAACTCCTCGGCGCGTGAGAGCACCAGGCCCTGCTCGCGCGCGGCCGTGACGATGGCTTCCGCCAGCGGGTGCTCGCTGCCCTGGTCGAGGCTGGCAGCCAGTCGCAAGGCCTCGTCGGCGGTGAAGCCTTCGGCTGCGATCGTCGTCTGATAGCGCGGCCGGCCCTCGGTCAATGTGCCGGTCTTGTCGACGATCAGGGTATCGACCTGGCACATTTTCTCGATCGCGGCGGCATCGCGAAACAGCACCCCCTGCGTAGCCCCTCGCCCGGTCGCCACCATGATCGACATGGGCGTGGCCAAGCCCAGCGCGCAGGGGCAGGCGATGATCAGCACAGCCACGGCGTTGATGAGGCCAAAAACCCAACGCGGTTCCGGCCCGAACAGGCCCCAGGCAAAAAAGGTCAGCACGGCGATGGACACCGTCGCGACCACGAAATAGCCCGCCACGACATCGGCCATGCGCTGCATCGGCGCCTTGGACCGCTGCGCCTGCGCCACCATCTGCACAATCTGGGACAGCATGGTCGCCGAGCCGACACGTTCGGCGACCATGACGAGCGCGCCACTGGTATTGAGCGTCGCACCGATGACCTTGTCGCCCACCCGCTTGGTCACGGGCAGGGACTCCCCCGTCAGCATCGATTCGTCCACAGCGCTGCTGCCCTCGATTACCGTACCATCTACCGGAACCTTTTCGCCGGGTCGAATGCGCAGCCGATCGCCGACATGGATGTGCGTCAGGGGCACGTCCTCTTCCGTGCCATCGTCGCGAAGGCGCCGGGCGGTCTTGGGGGCCAGTCCGAGCAAGGACTTGATGGCGGCCGAGGTCTGCGAACGCGCCTTGAGTTCCAGTACCTGCCCCAGCAGGGTCAGGGAAATGATCACCGCCGCCGCCTCGAAGTACACCGCGACCCGTCCCATGGACACGAACGAGTCCGGGAACAGTTGTGGGGCCACGGTCGCCGCCACGCTGTAGACGAACGCCGCCCCGGTGCCCAGCGCGATCAGGGTCCACATGTTCGGGCTGCGATGGACCACGGACTGCCAGCCGCGCACGAAGAACGGCCGACCCGCCCACAGGACGATGGGCAGGGACAGAACGAGTTCGATCCAGGTCTGTGTGCGCGCCTCGAACCAATGCAACTGGTGGCCGAACATGGCAAGCACAGTGACCATGACGGTCAGCGGCAGGGTGTACCAGAAGCGGCGCTGGAAATCGCGCAGCTCGGGACTCTCTTCTCCTTCGAGATCCGGCAGCACCGGCTCCAGCGCCATGCCGCACTTCGGACAATAGCCGGGGTGATCCTGCCGGATCTCGGGGTGCATGGGGCAGGTGTAGATCGTGCCTGCGGCCAGCGCCGGCGCTTCGACAGACGAAGGCTCATGGCCGCTGTAGGCATAGCGCGCCGGCTCGGCGACGAACTTCGCCCGGCACTTGGCGCTGCAGAAGTAAAAGAGTCGGCCTGCGTGCTCGACGTGGTGCTCGGACTGCGCGGTCACGTCCATGCCGCAGACAGGGTCCTTCAGACCTTCGGCCCACTGCAGTGCGCTCGGGTGGTCGTGGGTGTGTCGGCGGTGGTCGTGCGCAGATCGCAGGTCCATGGCTTCAGGCCTCTTTGTCGGGGCGGTTGTCGGGCAGTGCGCCATGCCTGCCGTGGCCATGCAGCAGGTGCATCAGCGGGCACGCTAGCAGCAACAGGTACACCCAATTGCCTGCGACATGGCTCCAGTGCTCGCGCAGCAGGTAGAAGCCGCCGATGAGGGCCACCATCAGCAACGCGATCCTGACACGCCGGCTCAGGCCGGACGAGCCACGCGTGTCGGGGTGGTGATCATGATGCGTCGCGCTCATCGCCGGGTGAGGGGTTTCTTCATGGATGGGAACTGAACACTTGTGCCGACCCGTCTTTCCCAACCAGCAAGACCTGGTAGGCATCACGTCGGCCGCCATACACCGGCCCGTCCATGCCGGGTGAACCAATGGGCATGCCCGGCACCGCCAAGCCCAGGGCTTGGGGCTTTTCCTTGAGCAGCCGCTGGATGTCCGTGGCGGGTACGTGGCCTTCGATCACATAGCCCTGGATCAGGGCCGTATGGCAGGAACCGAATTTCTGCGGCATCCCGAGGCGAGTGCGGGCTGCGCTGTTGCCCTGGTCGACGGCACTCACGCGGAATCCGCTTTTCTCCAGGTGGGCAATCCAGTCCTTGCAACACCCACAGTTCGGGTCCTTCCACACCTGCACGGCAAGCGTCTGCGGTGCGGCGGCTGGTGCCAGGGAGGGAAGACTCAGCGCAAGCACCGCCAGCAGCAGCCTGCGCCGCCGGGGGAACGGTTGATCACCGGTTTGGTGCATGACAAGGACCCCCGGTGACGCTGCTTACTCGACGACGATCTTGCCCACCATGCCCGCTTCCATATGGCCGGGGATGAGGCAGGCGAAGTCCACCGTACCGGGCTGATCGAACTGCCAAACCAGCCCGCCGCGCTGGCCAGGCTGGAGCGTCACCATGTTCGGCTCGGCATGCTGCATCTGGGGCATCTTGCGCATCATCTCAGCGTGTTCTTTGAGCTCCTGCAAGGAGCCGACCACCATTTCATGCGGCACCTTGCCCGCGTTTTTGACAAAGAAGCGGATCGTCTCGCCCTTTTTGACCGTGATGGTGGCGGGCGTGAACCGCATCGAGTCGTCCATGACCACCTCGATGGTGCGGTCGACCTTGGCGGGATCGCCTGGTTTGCCGACGTTGGAGTGTGATGCGCCACCGTGCATCGAACCGTGCATGCCTTGCATGTCGTGCCCGGCCATGCCATGGCCGCCCTGATGATTGCCGGCGGCCAGCGCCAACACAGGCAACGCGCTCAGCGCCAAAACGCTCAAGGTTTTCTTCATCATTGGATGCTCCTGATGGGATTCGTGAATGAGATCGTGGTTGTGCGTGGGCGCTGCTAGAACCACAGGCGCACGCCCGCCACATACCGCGTTTGCCGGGTGCGCTGCCCTTCGGCGCGCGCAAAATCCGCCGTCTGTCCAAACTTGCCCGCCCATTCGACGCCGACATAGGGCGCGAACTGGCGCGAGAATTCGTAACGCAGGCGCAGGCCTGCCGCCGCATCGGCCAGCCCACTTCCCAGGCCACGCGCTTCATCGCGCTGGCGATACAGATTGACTTCCATGCGGGGCTGCAGAATCAGGCGCTGGGTGAGCAGGAGTTCGTACTCGCCCGACAGGCGCAGTGCCGTGCGTCCCGAGCTGCCGACGTAGGCGGTGGCATCGACATGGAACCAGTACGGCGCGAGTCCCCGGATGCCGAAAGCGAGCCAGGTCCGGTCAGGCCCCGTGCCGCTGTCCTGCCGCACCCCGAGTTGGGTGTCCCAGTACGAGGCGATCGCATGGCCCCACAGGACCTCCGTGCGTGCCTCCTCCAGTTTGCCTTTGGCGACGTCACCCTCGGCCTTGAGGACCAGGCGGTCGTAGGTGCCGCCGAACCAGGCTTGCGCGTCATAGGCGGTCGCGTTCCCGTCCTTCGTGTAAACGCGCTCCAGGCGATCGAGGAGCACGCTGCCGAACGCATGTTCATCGGACAGCCGAAGTTGCCGTGGCCCGGGGAGTGCGTAAGGGCCCGACTCCAAAGTCAAGCCATTGGAATACGCGTGCGGATCACGGGCATCGGCGGGGGCGGGGCCGCCCTGCATGTTCATGCTGCCGTAGTCCATGGTGGCGCTCGCGGGCGATTCGGCTCGCGTTGGGGCTGGAGCCGTGCCCGGGTGCCCGGCATGGCCGCCGCCTTCCATCGTTGTTTGCGCCCAGACGGGTGCCGCACCGAGCAACACCAGCGCCGCAGTGAAGAGAGAACAGGGTTTCATGGCGAATCTTCTTTTGATCAGTTTCATGACACGACCACCTCGCGGAACATGCCCATGTCCATGTGCAACATCAGGTGGCAGTGCCAGGCCCAGCGACCCAGGGCGTCGGCGGTCACGAGGAAGCTGACGCGCTGCGCGGGTTGAACCGGGATGGTGTGGCGACGCACCAGGAACTGCCCGTCGGGCGTTTCCACCTCGCTCCACATCCCGTGCAAATGCATCGGGTGCGTCATCATCGTGTCGTTGTGCAGGATGACGCGCACCCGCTCGCCGTACTTCAGGTGCACCGGCGTGCTCTTGCCGAACTCGAGGCCGTCGAGCGACCAGGTATAGCGCTCCATGTTGCCGGTGAGGTGCAGCTCGATCTCGCGCTCGGCCCCGCGTGGGTCGAGAGGACCACCGATCGTCCTGAGATCCGCCAGCGTCAGCACGCGCCGGCCGTTGTTGCGCAGGCCAATGCCCGGATCGTCGAGATTGGTCCGCGGCATGTCCACACGCATATCCGTGCTCGGGCCGTATTCCGTGCGGGCATGACGGACCGTGGCGCTGGGCTTGGCCAACGCGCCGCCAGCCATGCCATGCATCGCGTGCTGACCATGGCCCATCGCCATCGCGCCATGGTTCATGCCGGACATGTCGTGCTTCATGCCAGACATGTCGTGGCCCATCGCCGCGTGGTCCATCGCGCCCATGGCCGAGCCGCCATGCCCCATCGCGCCGTGATCCATCGCGCCCATCATGTCGGCCATGGTGAGCCATTCGACGGGATCGAGCGCAGGCACGGCGGCGCTCAAGCCCTCGCGCACCGCGAGCGTGCCGCGGGCAAAGCCCGTTCGATCCATCGATTGCGCGAAGATCGTGTAGGCGTCCTCCTGGGGCGTGACGATCACGTCGTAGGTCTCGCCCGGCCCGAAGCGGAACTCATCGACGGTGACGGGCTCGACGTTCTGCCCGTCGCTTTGCACCACTGTCATCTTGAGCCCGGGGATGCGCACGTCATAGAAGGTGTTGGCCGCGCCGTTGATGAACCGCAGACGCACGCGCTCGCCCGGCCGGAACAGGCCAGTCCAATTGCCGGCAGGGGTGACGCCGTTCATCAGGTAGGTCAATGTCGCCCCCGAGAGATCGGCCAGGTCGGTCGGGTTCATCCGCATGTGGTTCCACATCGCACGTTTGTCCAGTGCGCGGGAGAGCCCCATGTCGGCCACGTCACGGAAAAAATCGATCGCCGTCGGCTGATTGAAGTTGTAGTAGTCGCTTTGCGCCTTGAGCTTGGCGAGCACCCGCATGGGGTCTTCGTCGGTCCAGTCGGACAGCAGCACGACATGGTCGCGGTCGGCGCGGATGGGGTCTGCCTCACGCGGCTCGACGATCAAGGCCCCGTACATGCCGGTCTGCTCCTGCATGCCGGAGTGCGAGTGATACCAGTAGGTGCCGGTTTGTTCGAGGCGGAACTGATAAGTGAAGGTTTCGCCCGGGGGGATGCCCGGAAAACTGATACCGGGTACCCCGTCCATCTGGTAGGGCAGGATGATCCCGTGCCAGTGGATCGAGGTGGCCTCGCGCAGGCGGTTGGTGACGCGGATGGTGACCGTGTCGCCCTCCCGCAGTTTGAGCGTTGGCGCCGGGATGGAGCCATTGATGGTGGTCGCCATCCGTGGCTTACCGGTGAAATTGACCGGCGATTCGCCGACCACCAGGTCGATGTTCGTGCCGCTGAGCACGGGCGCTGCACCCGTGCGCGTGTCGGACAGCCCCTGCGCCGCAGCACGCAGCCAGGGTGACAGGCCGATCATGACGCCGCCAGCGACCAAGCCGCGCACGAAACGCCGCCGAGCGGGCACCAACGGCAACGGTGAATGAAACGGTCTCAAGGGTGGCATGGGCTCCTCGCAATGAATTGCTGATTTCGTGGATGACATGCTAGAGGGCCACCCCTGTTAGGAAGCTGTCTGTCAGATTACATTTTTGTTATCATCGTGTCAGGTGCGCCCAAAATCGTCACACTAGCGGCTATTCGATATGGCGGAGCACCCTCATGAAAATACTGATCGTCGAAGATGAACCCAAAACGGGCGAGTACCTGCGTCAAGGCTTGAGCGAAGCGGGTTTCGTGGTCGATCTGGCGCAGGACGGCACGGATGGCCTGCACCTGGCCTTGCAGGGCGAATACGACCTGGTGATTTTGGATGTGATGTTGCCCGGCCTCGACGGCTGGCAGGTACTCCAGTCCTTGCGCCGTCGCGGCCTGCAGATGCCAGTGCTGTTCCTGACTGCACGCGATCAGGTGGAAGACCGCGTCAAAGGCCTTGAGCTCGGAGCGGACGACTATCTGGTCAAGCCTTTCTCCTTTGCCGAATTGCTGGCCCGCGTGCGCACGATCCTGCGCCGGGGGCGCAGTGGCAACGAGAGCACCGTGCTGCGCGTGGCCGACCTCGAACTGGACCTGCTGCGCCGACGCGTGTCACGCGGCGGCCGGCGGATCAGTCTGACGGCCAAAGAGTTCGGCTTGCTGGAACTGCTGATGCGCCGTCATGGCGAGGTCCTGCCCCGCTCGCTGATCGCCTCGCAGGTCTGGGACATGAATTTCGACAGCGACACCAATGTGATCGAGGTGGCCATCCGGCGCTTGCGCGCGAAGATCGATGATGGGCATGAGGTCAAGCTGATCCACACCGTACGTGGCATGGGTTACGTATTGGAAGCACCGCAGGAGCGCTGAATGTTGCGCTCCCTGTCACTGACGACCCGGCTCACCCTCTTCTTTACGTTGGCGGCGTCGGCCGTCGTGTTTGGATTGGCCTTGTTGGTCATCGCTGCATCCGAGCGGCATTTCATCGAACTGGATCACATGGCGCTGCAGGACAAGCAGCACCTGATCGAGAATATTTTGGCGCGATCCAATTCGGCCGAGGACGCCAAGTGGCTGCTGCGTGAGGCATTGAGCCACCATCACGGGCTGTACGTCAGCGTCCATGATTCGAAAGGTGAAACGCTCTTCCAGTCCGAAGGATTTCGCCTCCCGCGCGAACTGTCACCGGCGGATGAAGGCAACGGCAACGACGCGCTGATCCATTGGGCCGACGAAGGGCAGGCGTTTCGCGGGATGCTTGTCCGGGTTATTCCAGCCTATGACGCAACGACGCGGCTGGACATCCTTGTTGCCATGGACACGGCACATCACACACGGTTCATGCTGGAGTTGCGGCGCACCCTGATGACCTATGCCGTCGTGACGATCGTCATCTGTGGCGTGCTCGGCTGGCTTGCCGCGTACAAGGGGCTGGCGCCATTGCGTGCCATGAAATCCAGAGCCACCACGCTCACGAGCCAGCGGCTGCACCAGCGCATGCCGGTCGATGCGGTACCCATCGAAATGGCCGATCTGGCTCACGAACTCAACAAGATGCTGGACCGGCTGGAAGACGCGTTCACGCGACTGTCGGAGTTCTCGTCGAATCTGGCGCATGAGCTGCGCACCCCCCTGAGCAACCTGCTGACCCAGACCCAGGTCGCGTTGGCTACCCGGCGGGATGCCGATACCTACCGGGAGATTCTGGCTTCCAATGCCGAGGAACTGCAGCGTCTGGGCCGCATGGTGTCCGATATGCTGTTCCTGGCCAAGGCCGAACGCGGGATGATGCTGCCGAACCGGGAACGTTTCTCGGCAGCCGAGGAAACGCACGCCCTGATCGAGTTCTATGAGGCGGTCGCCGAGGAGAAGGGCGTCAGACTGGCTCAGCGTGGTGAGGGCGAGATCGTCGGTGATCGCTTGATGTTCCGCCGTGCCCTGAGCAATCTGCTTTCGAACGCGCTGCGCCACACCCCGCCACATGGCGAGGTCACGATCGAGATCAGCCAGTCTTCCCAAGCCACCCGGGTGAGCGTCGAGAACACCGGCGAGGACATCGACCCGAGGGTACTGCCGCGCCTGTTCGATCGGTTTTACCGTGCTGACCCATCGCGGTCACATCCGGAAACCGACGGCGCAGGGCTGGGATTGGCGATTACCCGCGCCATTATGCAAACCCATGGAGGATCGATCAGCGTGACGTCCGCGCAGGGCAGGACCCGGTTCTGCCTGGAGTTCCCAGGCGGAACCTGATGAGGTGAAGCAGTTGGGGCGAGCCAGCCCAAGTGCCTTTGGTCTGTGCGCTTTCGCAGAGGCAATGGCCCCGATCGCTGTTGAACCGACCGGGCTGACGGCTCCCGATCACGGATCAGCGTGAACGCTACGAAGAGTTTGAGAGAACTCGAGGGCGTGATCATGCGCCGGGGCCCGGTGCCATGGAGCGGCTTTGCCGTCATGTACCGAGGTGGCCTTGCTCTTGGCGATCCACGTCCTGACCGAGATCATGACTCGGACATGCGCTTTGCAACCACCTGCGCGCGAAAACCTCGGCCGGCTCCGGACGGGCGAAGTAATACCCCTGTGCTTCGTCGCAACCCAATGCCAGCAAGTGTTCCGCCTGCGCTGCCTCTTCCACACCTTCGGCCAGGGTCTTGAGGCCGAGGCTCTTCGCCATGGCAACGATGGCGGACACAATGGCGAGATCGTTGCGATCGGTCAGCATGTCCCGCACGAACGAGATGTCGATCTTCAGTTTATGAACGGGAAATCGCTTGAGGTAAGCCAGTGAGGAATACCCGGTGCCGAAATCATCGATGGACAGCGCAAACCCGGCCGAGGTCAGGGCGCGCGTGACCCTCCATCACCGAGATCGCGGCAGCCGAGAGCATTGACCGGGGGCATGCAAGTCGGATCGCGCAACTGACCCGGCTTGCACCTGACATCGTCGAGGCGTGCGTGGTGGAAAAGGCAGTCGGGCTTGTGCTGGAGCGCCTGATCCGGCGAGCCTTGCCATTGGATTGGGCAGCGCAGCGTGAAATTCCAGGGCGGGAATTCAGTCGTTGATATTGCCGGGGCGGCATGTCCCGCGCTCGCTGCTTCAGGCACCGAGGCGCAGGATGCGCCGCGCACCGTTCAATACCAGCAGCGCGATGAGCGAGCCAATCACCAAATCGGGGTAACGCGATCCTGTCCAGGCGACCAACGCCCCGGCCGCGATCACCCCCAGGTTTGCCAGCACGTCGTTCGTGGAGAAGATCCAGCTTGCCTTCATGTGAGCGCCGCCTTTTCGATGACTGGAGATCAAGACAAGGCAGGTAACGTTTGCAATGAGCGCAACGAGCGCGATCCCAATCATGAGCGGTGGCTCGGGCTCGCTACCAAAGACGAAGCGGCGCAGCACCTCGGACATTGCGCCGAGCGCGAGCAACAGTTGCAGCCAGCCTGACAACCGCGCCGCCTTCAGCTGGTGCCCGGTATGACGGCCGACGGCGTAGAGCGCGAGCCCGTAGACGGCGGCATCCGCGAACATGTCCAGTGAGTCAGCCATGAGCCCCGTGGACTGCGCAATCCACCCGGTCGTCACTTCGACGACAAACATGGCGGCGTTGATGGCAAGCAACCATTTGAGAGCGCGAGACTCTTGCTCGGAGGACGGCTGGCTGTCGCTTTGCCCATCGACAGTGTGCGGGCCATTCGATTCAGTTGACGCAATGAGACGGGCGCCCAAGCCGAGACTTTCAAGCTTGCTTGCAATGGGTTCGACGGGGCCGTCGTGAAAAACACGCAACTCGCGCTTGCCAAGATCGAACTCGAGTGCGGCCAGCCCGCTCGTATTCTCGAGCGCGAGCCGGATCATGCGCTCCTCCGAAGGGCAGTCCATCTTCGGCACCGAGAACAGACTCATCCTTCCCGTCCCGGTCGGCGTGGCACCCGTCATGGACTCCGCCTTCCGCTCGGACGCACATCCGCAGGATTTCTGGCATTCATCAGTCATAGTCATTGGTCCTTGATTCTTCTCGTTCCTGATCCGGCGAGGCTCTTGCAGAAACCAGCAAGCATCCGGAGGGTATTTTGAGATTTAACACTCTATAGCTACTATAGAGTCAAGTCGATGATAAAAAGGGGTTGCAGCTATGCAGATCGGAGCGCTTGCCCGGCAAACCGGGTGTCCGATTCAAACGATTCGCTTTTATGAGCAGGAAGGACTCCTGCCGCCCCCGTCCCGGAGCGCGGGCAATTTCCGCTTATATGGCGACGCACACGTCGAACGCTTGCTTTTCATTCGCCGCTGTCGTTCGCTGGACATGACGCTCGACGAGATTCGTGTGCTGTTGCGCCTCAAGAACGTGCCAACCCAAGATTGCAGTGAGGTCAACCGTGTTCTTGAGGCACACATCGAGCAGGTCGCGGTGCGTATCCAGGAACTGAGCGCACTTGAGCAGCAGCTCAGATCCTTGAGGGAAATGTGTTCCGAAGGCAGAAGCGCCGAACAGTGCGGCATCCTGTGCGAACTGTCTCAACCAGTATCTGCCGCCGAGCTCGCCGTACCTTGATGCAAGACGAGGTGAGCAGTGCAGATTCGGTAACCAACGGCCGACCAATTCACAATCGCAACCCGGAAGCCGGAAACCCGCGCCAGTGCTGGCTCTGGCTCGGTGAACGCTCACGAGCCCAGCAGAGAAAAACGGCAGCAGAGAGGCGAGAAGTACTCCGAAACGGCGTCGTTTGGCGGTGCAGCGCTCACGAGGCAACGGGCCGGAACCGCGCCAACACTGGCGCTCAGGGCAAAAAAATCCCAACCGATAAGGGTTGGGATTTTGGGTTTTGGTGGTGGAAGGCTAACGAAAAGGAAGCCCACCATGTCCGGGTATTGAGGGACCCTCGACGACGCGCGGCGGTATTGCAATCAATTCGAGGCGAGTAGGCGCCCCGCTGATTCACCCGGGTTCCCTCGACCTCCCCGATCGGCGTCCCTGGACCTGCCCGCACACGGCCGCACCCGCCATGTCGCCTTGGCTGGTTGCGCGAACAGCGCCGTAATGGTCTGCCGCAGCGCGAATGGAGCACAGACCATGTCGAACGACCACGCCTTCACCGAAACCGAGCTGGCGCAGCGCTGGAACATCAGCGTCAAGACACTCCAACGCTGGCGCAGCGAGAGTCGCGGGCCGCGGTATTACAAGCTGTCCAAGGCCGTTCGCTACGCGCTCGAAGACGTCCTCGCCTACGAAGACGCGCAGCGACAAGGCATGCCGATCGGTGCCGACCCACCCGTCGCTCCGAGCCCTCCACCCATCGAGCCACCTGCACCCACGCCGGCCGTCGTGGAACCCAAGCGATATACGCTTCGTGAGGCTTTCGATCTCGTGTGCCGGCACGGCAGTTTGGAGGCGGCGGAGGCCAGCATGCGGGAGGTGAGCAATGATCTCCAGCGCTGACCTCAACAGAGCCCGGGAGGCCGATGCGCGAGAACAGGAACTGCGTCGCGGCCCCCGCTCCCAACTGCCCAAGATTCGCTACCCGGTGCTGAGTGAGCTTCAGCTTGCGGCGAGGTGGAACGTCACACCCAACACGCTGCAGCGCTGGTGCGCGGAAGGGATCGGACCGCCCTCTTGGCGGATCGGCAAGCAGCCCCGCTATCTGGAGTCGGAGGTCGATGCTTTCGAGCGCAAGGCCCAAGTGGCGCGCAAAGCGGTCGCCGGCAGCGCGTTGTCCCGATCATCGCCGACGGCGCTGAAAGAGGCCATCGAATGGTCGGCCGCGTTCTGGCCGCCCGCAGGTGAGCGCATCCTGCTCGACTGCCATGAGGTCAGCAGCATCACCGGGCTGCCCACGTACTGGCTCGCCGAGCGGAGCGAGCGCAGCCGGCTCAGCGTCCCGCACTACGTGCTCGGCGGCAAGGTCATCCGCTTTTGCATCGAGCAGATCTTTCGATGGGAGCTCGACCACCTGGTGCCGCGTGGCAGCAACGACCTGCCGAGTAACCTGTGAGGGTCTTCGGGCGACAATGCGTTTGCATTGACATGGCAATGCGGATGCATTACACTTATTCTGATAGCAGCCGGAGAACCGCCATGCCCGCCACCCTCGAAGCCGAATCGACGCTGACCGATCGCTATCAGACGACCGTGCCGGAAACCGTGCGCCGCGCGCTGCGCCTGGGCAAGCGCGACAAGATCCACTACACCATCCGCCCGAACGGTGAGGTGGTGCTCACGCGCGCGGCCCCCGGCGACAGCGACGACCCGGCGCTGATGCCGTTCCTCGGCTTCCTGGCCCGCGACATGGCCGAGCATCCCGAACGGCTCCAAGCGGTGGATGCCGGCCTCGCGCAACGCATCCAGGCGCTGGTCGGCGGTGTCGAGGTGGATCTCGAGGCTCCGCTGTCGGCGGATGATGAATGAGCGGCGCCCCGCTGGTCGTCAACGGCTGGGCCCTCTTCGCCCACCCGATCTTCCTCGACCAGCTTGACGCCCTGACCGCGCAGGTCGAGGCGCTCAGGCGCAAGGACCCGACCGGCTACGCCAAGAAGAACGCCACCAAGCGCCTGGCGGCCATCGCCAAGCTGGCGTTCGAGGTCATCCCTCAGGACCCCGCCCGGCCGGAGTACCGCCAGGGCGACACGCTTGGGCCCGAGCACAAGCACTGGTTCCGCGCCAAGTTCTTCCAGCAGTACCGGCTGTTCTTCCGCTACCACGCCCGGGCCAGGGTGATCGTCTACGCCTGGGTCAACGACGAGGACACGGTTGTGCAACCTTTTTTCTGTAAATTTCCGTGGTGTTGGTCATGACGCTGGGGTTACGGGTTGAGGTTGAGATAGACCTTGCCGGTCATCCACTCGTCGTCGAGTTCGGCCAGAAGCGCCGAGACCAGACGCAGACAGGAATCGGGGTTGGGGAAGATGCTGGCCACCCGGGTGCGTCGTCGCAGTTCCCGGTTGATGCGCTCCAGCCCGTTGGTGGTACGCAAACGGATACGGTGCGCAGCGGGGAAGTCGGACACCGTCAGACTCTCGAGCACCGCCATTTCGGCCCATTGGGCCAGTTTCGGATGCTCCTTGCGCCAGGTGTCCAGGGCGGCTTTCAAAAGCCGCTCGGCTTCTGCCTTGTCCGGAGCATTGAAGATCGCGCGCAGGGTCGCGGCGACGTGCTTTTTCGCCTCCTGCCGGGTGACGAACTGGCCGGCGTTTTGCTGCAGATGGAACTG